>JBKGYE010000036.1:0-17759 GCA_046546255.1 Halorhodospira sp.
TGAACAACTTCCGGGAATCTGTCCAGCCACGGTTGTTGCGCCTACCCCCTGGCCGAGGGGCACACTGGCGGGAAGACTTGGAGCAGCTGATTGAGGAGCTGCGCAGCTCCATCCCTGCCACCTTCGAGAGCGACGAATACCAGAACCGGCTGCAGGAGCTGCAGCAGCAGCTCAATCGGCGCCAGCGTGAGGCCTTTGAGGCCCTCCAGCATGAGGCCGAGCAGTATTCAGTCACCCTGCTGCAGACGCCCTCAGGCTTTACCTTTGCCCCGGTCAAGGACGGCGAGGTCCTTGAACCCGAGAAGTTCCAGCAACTCCCCGAGGAGGAGCGACGCCGCTACCAGGAGGTCATTGAGCACCTTCAAGAGCGGCTGCAGGGCGTAGTACAGCAGATGCCGAAATGGCGCAAGGAGATCCAAGAGCAGGTCCGCAAGCTCAACGAGGAGATGATCCTCCTCGCCGTGGGGCAGCGGATCCAGGAGCTACGCCAGCGCTATGGGGAGCTACCGGTTGCTGCTGCCCATCTCGACGCTATCCGCGATGACATCGTCGAGAACGTCGAGGCCTTCCGGTCCGGGGAACAGGAGCAGATGGAGCAGATCCTCAATCGCTATCGGGCGAACCTGCTCATCTCCAACGACCCTGAACAGGGCGCCCCGGTCGTCTATGAAGACATGCCCACCCATCAACGGCTGGTCGGCCGCACCGAGCATCATGTCCATCAAGGCGCCCTCTTGACCGATTTCACGCTCATCCGTGCTGGCTCACTGCATCAGGCCAATGGCGGCTACATGATCATCGATGCCCATCGCATCCTTACCCAGCCCCTGGCCTGGCCATCCCTCAAGCGTACGCTCTCCGCAGGCGAAGTGCGTATCGAGTCGCTAGAGCAGGTCCACGGCTTCTGGAGTACGGTCACCCTGGAGCCGGAGCCCATGCCACTGAACACCAAGTTCATCCTGCTCGGCGACCGGCTGCTGTACTACCTGCTCTCCGCTTATGACCCGGACTTTCCAGACCTCTTCAAGATCGAGGCGGACCTAGAGGATGATCTACCCCGCAACCCCGAGAGCCAGCAGCTCTATGCCCGTATGCTGGCCACCGTAGCCCAGCAGCAAGGGCTGCGCCCCCTAAGATCCGCAGCAGTTGCGCGGGTCATCGAGCATAGTAGCCGCATGGCAGAAGACAGCCAGCGCCTCGCCGCTGGAGGTCGCACCATCGCCGACCTCCTCCAAGAGGCGGATCATTACGCTGCCAGCGATCGCGCCGAGACGATCCAGCGGGACCATATCGAGCGCGCCCTTACTGCACAGGAACGACGCGCATCGCGGCTGCGCGATCGCAACCTTGAGATCATCGAGCGCGGCACCCTCGTGATCCACACTCGTGGTCACCAGACCGCCTCGGTCAACGGTCTCTCGGTGCTGCAGCTCGGCAATTACGCCTTCGGTCGCCCCACGCGCATCACCGCCACGGCACGCCCTGGCCGCGGCCAGCTGGTGGATATCGAGCGCGAAGCCAAACTCGGCGGCAAGATCCATTCCAAGGGGGTCATGATCCTCTCGCGCTTCCTAGCCAGCCGCTTCGCTCCGGAGAGCAGCCTCTCGCTATCCGCAAGCATCGCTTTCGAGCAATCCTACGGTGGTATCGACGGCGATAGCGCCTCTGTGGCCGAGGTCTGCGCCCTGCTTTCGGCTATCGGCCAGATCCCCCTCGACCAGGGGATCGCAGTCACCGGATCGATGAACCAGCTTGGCGAGGTGCAAGCTGTTGGAGGCGTCAACGAGAAGATTGAAGGGTTCTTCGAGGTGTGTCGACGCCACGGGCTGACCGGCCAACAGGGCGTTGCTCTACCGGCCGCCAACGTCAACCACTTGATGCTAGATCAAGAGGTGCGGGAGGCCGTCGCGGAAGGTCGATTCCACATCTATCCGCTCACCCACGTGGATGAGGCCCTAGAGCTGTTCACCAGCATACCCGCCGGTGACCAGGACGAGCACGGCGGCTGGCTCTCAGGGACCGTCAACGGCGCCGTTGCCGAGCGTTTGGAAGGCTTCGCCGCGAGCCAGCGCCATCCTCGCGGCGAGATGGGGGTAGAAGACCAAGAGGGCGCCTCCGAGGAGGACAACGATGACACATGAGGAACACGCCACCCCGCGCCAGCCACACCGGATCGTGGTGTTGCTCGACGCCTCACGAGCGAGCATGGCAAGTTTGGAGGCTGCTGCCGAGTTCGCCGCACAGCGCCGCGCCGAGCTTGTGGCGATCTATGTCGAAGAGGAAGAGCTCCTGCGCTGCGCCGGCTATCCATGGGCCCAAGAGGTGGGACTCTCAGGGGCTGTCCGCCCCCTTGATACCGGTATCGAGCAAGAGCGTATGCGGGCCCGGGCCGAGGGGATCCGTCACGCCGTGCGCAGAGCAGCTCAGCGCCGCGGGCTGACCGGGCAGCTGCACATCTGCCGCGGTCGTGTTGTCCGCGAGACCCTGGCCCTTATTGAGGACAACGACCTGATCGTGCTCGGCAAGGTCGGCTACGCCCACGCTCGAGGGCTACGTCTCGGTTCCTCGGCACGGGCCATCGTCCATGACGCACCGGGGCCCGTCATGGTCTTCGAGGAACCCATCGGCAGTCGCCGTCGTCACGGTGTAGCCGTGGTGACTGAGGGCAGCGAGCAAGGGGTGCGCACCCTTAAGACAGCAGCAGCACTCCTCGGCCAGGAGGAGAGCCTGGCCATGGTCATCGCTGAAGGTGATCCGGGGAAGAGCCTCCCCGAGAATGATCCCGCACGGCGGTGGATCAGCCAGCACTTCCCGCACGCGCGCTGGCTGCCGCATACCATTGCCACGCCGTCGGCGCTCGCCCAGGCCCTGGCTGCAGCGCCGGTCGATAAGCTCATCATCAGCCGCCGCAGCAGACTCCTTGCCCACCACGAACCGCGCTCACTGATCGAAGCCATCCAGCTACCAGTACTGGTCATCCCTTAGGTGGTGAGCGGCTTGGTACTCCAGCTCAATCTCGGCAAGCCGACGCTCAAACTCTGCGCGAAAGCCAGCCTCAAGACCTTCGATCTCCCGCTGCTTCGCCCGACGGCAACGCGCCAGAAGCGCAGCATCCAGTGCTCGGGAGCCAGGGCGCACCCAAGGGAAGACCAGCACCGTACTCAGCGCGCAGGCATCGAGCCAGGCCAGCTGCCGCACCCCCTCCTCGATCAAATCGCTGTCGGCCTCCGTCACTGAGGTACGGTGCAACCGTAGGCAAGTGGCACGCTCTGGCAGACGAAAGCGGCGCCAATGACACCCTTCGCTACGCCCCGCCGCTCGCTGCCTCCCACCATGATCGCTATCCCCGCCCCCACGCATCAGCTCATCCACTTGCCGGATCAACCGCCGTGCCTCAGCCAGCGCTGCGGCATAGGCCTCCAAATCACGATGGGCAACGGCTACCGCGACACCAGCGTACCCTTCACGGCGGCTAGCATCCTGGCGCCGGGTGAGCATGCCCAGCAAGTCGAGCACGCCCTCACTGCCAGCGCGATCGTCGCGGTAAAGCGCAACCCGGCGAAAGAGCACCTCCTCATTGCCCCCCGGTAGCAGCTGACCCTCGCCTCCACGACTGCGGAACTCCACCACCTGGGGGAAACCGTGCAGCGCTGCCAAGGCGCCGTCGCCGTACACCCTGAGCCCACGTACCGTCGCAAAGGCGCAGCGGCCGAGTAGTTGCCCTTCGCTGCTCATAGACGGAACCACTCCAACACCCGCTGCCACCAGGGGGGAGCCGGGCGCTCGCCCGTGAGCTGCCCATAGATCCACAGGAAGATGTCATGAATGTCGCCGTAATCAGGACGGGATAGGCGCGGTGCCTCGCCCCCCTCAGTCACCTCGCCAAGGTGCAGGGCCATCAGCTGCACACGCTGCTGATCGGACCAGCCATCAAGGATACGGTAGGTGCGCGGTGTGAAGCGCTGCACAAACGTCTCACAGAGCTCGGCACTGAGCTCGGTATGATCCCGATAGCGCTCATCGAGCCTCTGCAACTGCCCCAACGCCTGCATCGGCTTAGAGACAAGCACCGCTAGCGAGGTACGCTCACGCAAGCGAGGGAAGTGCAGATCCAGAAAGGCGAACAAATTCTGGAACAGGATATCGTTCTCCACACCCTGCTCAGGATCGACCACCAAAACCAGAATCAGGCGCAACTGCTCGTTACCGAAGTAACGGTTGAGGGTGGCGATCATCGACGGATCACGCACCCGGTCAGCGATCACCTGTGTCATCAGCTCCCCGGAAACCTCCAGGAAACTGAGTTCCGTTGCCTTGCTAGCGCGACGCAATGGCTGGATGCGAAAGCTCAGTTCGCGGATATCGCCTTCATCCACCGGGTTCGCCGGGGGGAAAGCCCCCTGCCCCCAGAGACGCATCCACTCGTTGAACACCGCCAGCGGCTCCCATCCCTGGACACTCTCTTGCGGAGCAACCCGGGGCTGTGCCTCATAAGGACCGATATGGGTAAAGTAATAGGCTAGAAAGGACTGGAAGGTGGTCTTCCCCGAGCCTGGGAAACCGAAGGAGAGCAAGTAGTTTCCCTGACGCTCCTCAAGAGGATCGTCCATAAGGGCACCGCGCTCGGAGGGCGACACCGATTCAGCGGTCAGGCTCTCTTCCGGAGCCGACCACGATGAGCCGTCTTCCCCTTCGGCCACCCCACCCTCAGCCTGCTCCGGCTGCCGTGTCTCTTCCTCGGCACGACGCTCATAGTAGCGTCGCAGCTGCCAGCGAGACCCCCCCGGCTCGACCATGGATCACCTCCTTAGCGCGTTGCGACCCGGCTACGCCTGCCGCGCCGGGGCCAGCGCACGTCATCGCCCCTGCTCCCGCCAGCGGCGGCAGCGGGTGCAAAGATCAGCCAGGCGAAGAGCAGCGGGGCGACATCCACAAACACCCCGAGGATTACGGATACCGCCGTGACGCCAGGATTCGGCCGATCAAGGAAGCCATCACGGATACTGATCGGGATCTCGCCGAGCTTATCCAGATCCGAGCGGATCGCGGCGTGGTTGACTGCCTCCTCCTCCGGCAGCACGGCATTGGCTTGGCGCGCAATCTCCCGGGAGAGGTTGCGCAGCCGTGCGATGATCGCGAAATCTCGGTGCTCGGTCAGCGCCCGCCCACGCGTCTGCAGCTCCTCGCTCAAGGCTGCCTGGGGATCGTCATAGCGCTCAAGCAACTCGTCGATACGTGCGATCAACGCCTCGGCACGCTGGTACTCATCGGGGACAGCGCTGTTATCAAAATCGTTGAGCACGGCGCGACGGAAGTGCTCATACCAGCGCTGATGGGCCTCGGAGCCCGCCCCAGGTGTAGGCATCGCAAGCTCGGTCGGCGGACCACCAAGCTGCTCGTAGATCGCCTCAACATGGTCCTGACAACGTTGCCCACAGCCGGGGCGGAGCGGATCACTGATCTGGCTCTGCAGGCTCTCTAAAGAGCGCTCCAGCTCGTCGCGTTGCGCCTGAACCTGGGTCACGACCGGGGAGGCTTCCAGGGTCCGGCGCGTAGCGGTGAGATTGTCACGGAAGACCGAGAACTGGTCACTGACCACGCGCTCGGCCATGTCCCGTTCCATGAAGTTGGTGTAGAGGAAGTTGTAGTTGCTCGCACCACTGAACAGGGCAATGACCGCAAAGAAGGCCAATGGCTTGAGCAAGCTCTGGCCTTCGAGCCGAAAGCGGCGTATGAGCAAATCGGTACCAAAAAGGAAGAGACCGAGCAGCACCGCAAAGAAGATGGCCAGCTCCTGAAGGTGGCTATAGTAGCCGTAGTAAGAGAGGTAGATGCTAATGCCTACGCAGATCGTGGTAGCGGCGACATACAGCAGTGTATAAAGGCTGCGACCCCCCATAGTGTCCATCCGTGCGGCGCCCGCTATCCGGGTCTGTTCACTTTCTCAGTCTACTCCTGCCCCAACCCTGCTGACGGCCCCCACGGAAACCCGCCTAAGCGGCAAGACGTCGCGTCTATAGTCCGTGCCAAGACATCGATATTGGCTCAGAGGCCATAGACCAGGGTGGCAATCAGGAAATAATTAAGAACCCCGAGGACATCGATCGCCGTGGTCACGAAAGGCCCGGTCGCCACCGCCGGATCCGTCCGCAGGCGAACGAAGAGCATCGGTAGTGAAACCGCCAACAGCGCTGCCCCGGTCATATTGATGAGGATGGTCAAGCCGACCACTTGCCCCAGCTGCAGGCTTTCGTACATCCAATAGCCATAGCCAGCCAGGATGGTGCCGTAGAAGATCCCGAGCAACAGCCCTACACGCAGCTCCTTGAAAACAATCGGCAGGGCGTGGCGGAGATGAATCGCGCCAGTAGCCAGCCCGCGGACTGTCACAGTCGCCGACTGCACGCCAACATTCCCTGCCATGCCGATAATAATCGGCACGAAAGCACTGAGCACGATCACTTGGCCGAGGATCTCCTCGTAACGGCCAATCACCGCCGTGGCCCCAATCCCTCCGAGAAAGGCGGCAGCGAGCCACGGCAAGCGCACGCCAGCGATGCGCAGAACGGAGTCGGTGAGCAGCTCCGACTGCCCGGTGCCAGCCATGCGCAGCATGTCCTCGGTGTTCGCCTCCCCGATCACATCAATGATGTCATCTACCGTGACGACTCCCACCAGCACTTCGTGCTCATCCACCACCGGCAGGGCTAGCAATCGGTACTTGTCGAACAACGTCGAGACCTGCTCCTCCTCGGTATCGATGCGCACCCGAATAACCTGTCGGGTCATAACCTCGGACAGGCGTGACCCTGGTGGCGCCAGCAGTAGCTGGCGCAAGGAGATCACACCGCTTAACTGCCCTCCCTCACCGGTGAGATAGAGGTAGAAGACCATCTCGGCATCCGCACAGCTGCGCACGGCATCGATGGCTTCTTGGACGGTGCTCTCCTGCGGCAGCGCAAAGACCTCCGTGGTCATGATCCCGCCTGCGCTACCGGGGTCGTGCACCAGCAGGGTAGCGAGCTCGCTGCGACTCTCGGGCGCCAGGGCTGAGAGCGGATGCTCACGCTGCGACTCGGGCAGATCCTGGATCAGATCGGTGAGATCATCCGGGCGCAAGTGCTCAAGCACCTCACCGAGCTCCTGCTGCGGAAGCGCCTCCACCACCTGCTGGCGTAGCACCTGCGGGAGTTCGCTGAGGATCCGCGCCGCATGGGGCGGATCGCTCATGGCCTGGAGGGTATCGGTGACCTGCTCTGAGGGCAGCTCGCGGAGCACCGCAGCAGCATCCGCAGGGTGGAGCCGCTGCATAAGGCGCTGCATCCGACGCCACGCCCCCCGCAGATAGAGCTTGGTAGCAGCCGCTATCAACCGCTGCTTACGGGCCTCGTAGGCAGAGGGGTCGACAGGCTGCTCGGCGACATCAATCTGCATGGGCCTCGGCTCGGTCAGTAGGCGTATTCCGTAAAGATCGCTTCTAAGGATCCTCCCCAACGGCCGCAATAGGCCTCTAGCAACTCCTCAGCCGGGGTCCGGCCGCTGTTGACAATCTCCCAGAGCCGATCGAGGTGACGACGTTCATCCTGGCCTTGATTATCAAGGCGTTGGCGATTACGCAGCCCATCAGCGGCAATAGTGAGCACCTCACGAGCGAACTCCCCGACCGTCGTATTACGGAAAGGGGTCTTGAGCGCCGTCCGCGGCACCTGCTGACGCAACGCCCGAATCTCCTCGACACGCCAATCACTGACCAATGCCTCGGCGGCAGCCAGAGCGGCGTCGTCGTAGAGCAACCCGGTCCAGAATGACGGTAGCGCGCACAGGCCACGCCAGGGGCCGCCATCGGCCCCGCGCATCTCCAGAAACTGCTTAAGCCGCACTTCCGGGAAGAGCGTACTCAGATGATCATCCCAATCACTGAGGGTAGGACGCTCACCGGGCAGCTGCGGTAGCCGCCCCGCCAGGAAGTCACGGAACGACTCACCCGCACAGTCGATATAGCGGCCATTGCGATAGACAAAGTACATGGGCACATCGAGGACATAGTCCACATAGCGCTCGAAGCCCATGCCCTCCTCAAAGACGAAGTCGAGCATGCCGCAGCGGTCCGGGTCCGTGTCCTCCCAGACGCGGCTTCGATAGCTGAGGTAGCCGTTGGGCTGACCATCCGTAAAAGGGGAGTTGGCGAAAAGCGCCGTAGCGATGGGCTGCAGGGCCATCCCCACCCGGAACTTGCGGCGCATGTCCGCCTCATCGGAGAAGTCGAGATTCACCTGCACGGTACAGGTACGCAGCATCATATCCAGGCCGAGGCTGCCTACCCGAGGCATGTAGCGGCCCATCACCTCATAGCGGGCCTTAGGCATCCAGGGGATCTGCTCACGCCGCCAGACTGGATGAAACCCGAAGCCGGAGAGACCCAGCTGCAACTCGCGAGCCACGGTATCCACCTGCTTCAGGTGATCACGAACCTCAACGCAGGTCTCATGGAGGTTCTCCAGCTGCGCACCGGAGAGCTCCACCTGCCCACCGGGCTCAAGGCTCACCGAGGCACCACCCTCGCGCTTGAGCGCAATGGTCCGGCCTTTTTCATGGACGGGTTGCCAGCCAAAGCGTGTCAGCCCTTCCAGGAAGGCGCAGATCCCACGTTCACCCTCGTAGGGCACGGGGGTGAAGTCCTCTAAGTAATGGACAAACTTCTCATGCTCGGTGCCAATGCGCCATTGCTCCGGCGTCCGGGCACCACGCTCCAGGTGCTCGGCGAGCTGACGCAGGTCCGTAACAGGCTCGCCAGCCTCATTCGGGGTTCCAGACATGTTGCTCCTCGATCCGACGGAAGGCGAGCTGACATGTTAACCGTCCGTGTCGACAGTTTCGACGAACGCCGCTTCCTCACCGCTTGGCGGCTCCGCCCGCTGCAGCTGCATATCCAGCACAGCCTCATCCGCCTCCGAAGGGTCGTGCCCCTCGGCCCGGCGTTGACGCAAGCGCTCACGCAGCGTCTGCTCGGCCGCACGAACCTGGAGGATGCGAAAGCGGCAACCAATCCGCCGGGCCAGCTCAAGGAAAGGCCGCCGCCGCTCCGCCTTCAAGAAGGCGGCATCCACCACCACAGAGAAACCGGCACCGAGGGCCTGCTCAGACAGCTCTATTAAGCGAGCATAGGTCCGCTGCGTCGCCTCGGGCGTATAGAGCCCCTCTCCCACGCCAGAGTCAGAGCGCGCCCGCGGATCGAGCCCGAAAAGCCGCTTGCGCTCGACATCGGAGCGCAACCGGATGAAGCCCCGCTCTTCCACAAGCCGGCGAGCCCGAGCGCTTTTGCCGGAACCGGAGAGACCATAGGTGATCACCAGCTCGGGGATAGGGGTCGCCGTATACCCTTGCGCCAGCTCCACATGCTCCAGCAACGCCTCCCGGGAGCGACTGCCCGCCCCCTGCTCTGCTTCGAGACCGTTGATCTTCGCCCGGACCAGGGCCCGATAAACGGCGTAAAACGGTATCAGAGGCAGGGCCTCATAGTCCCCGGTACGCTCCAAGTAACGATCAAGGAAGCGATAGCGCAACCGCCGTGCCCCCTCGAAATCGAGATCCATGATGGTGAAGGCAACCTCATTGGCGGTATCGATCCAGCGCAAGCCGGGGTTGAACTCGATACCGTCGAAGACGATAGGTTCACCCTCATGCCAAGCGACATTCCCTAGATGCAGGTCGCCATGGCACTCGCGCACGGCGCCGCTCGCTAGGCGCTGCTCAATCAGCGGTGCCAGGGCCTCGAGCTGCTCCTCACTCCAGCGCTCCAGGGCGCGCAACTTGCCGCGCAGCGGGGCGGCCACGCCAAACTGCTCCAGTTGCCGGAAATTATCCTGCACGGGGGCAGCTACCGCCGCCACGGTACCGTAACCGCTTTCCGGATCAGCCGCCGGCAGCTGGGCATGGAACGCCGCCACGGTCTCAGCGAGGCGCTCCACAGCCTCCTCCGGCAACCGCCCCTCCCGCAGCAGGCGGCTCATCAGCGCATGCTCCGGGAAGCGACGCATGAGCACCGCATGCTCAATCGTCTCACCCTCACCATCGAGACACGGAGCACCTTGGGTGCCGGTGACCGGCACCCGGCGCAGGTAGATCTGCGGCGCCAAGCGCGCGTTGAGGCGAATCTCCTCCTCGCAGAAATGACGTCGGCGCTCTAGCGTGCTGAAATCGAGAAAGCCGAGATCTAACGGCTTTTTCAGCTTGATCGCGTACTCACCGGCAAGCAGGACGGTTGAGATATGCGTCTCAAGGCGCTCGACCTGTTCCACCGGCCAAGGGTAGCATTCCGGCACCATCAGGGCCTCGGCGAGCCGACGATGGGCATCCAGGGTAGCAATCGGATCCGTCACGACGCTCCACTCCGTTCTACAGGGTTTCCTTTCCAGCCTGCACGCTTCAGTGCCTTGTCTCCAGCCTGTATCCTGACACCATGATCAAGCGCAATGAAAAAGCCCGTCCAGGCGAAGGCCTTTGCTGGCAAGAGGTACTCAAGAGCCTACCTTTCAACGAGGATGGCCTCCTACCCGCCATCGCACAGCAACACGACACGGGCGAGGTGCTCATGCTGGCCTGGATGACCCGCCAGGCACTGGAGGAGACCGTACGCACCGGCCGGGTCTGCTACTACTCCCGCTCGCGGGGCAAGCTCTGGCGCAAGGGGGAGAGCTCGGGACAGGTACAACACCTGCGCGAGCTACGCCTCGACTGCGACGGTGACACCCTCCTGCTACGGGTGGACCAGCGTGGCCCGGCCTGCCACACCGGACGGCGCAGCTGCTTCTACAACGTCCTCCAAGGTGATCGCATTGTGGTCAATGAGGCGCCCATGACGGACCCGGAGGAACTCTACCGTTGAGCCACAGCGCCTCACGCCTCTCCCCTCTAGGCGGCTCTATACGACCCCAGTGCGCCACGGGCACCCGTCATCACGCTGAAGAGGGCTGTAGCGGTAACGACGATGGCCGGACCGGTAGGAAGATCCCACTGAAAAGCGGCGGCCACCCCACCGACAACCGCCACACCACCAGCGAGCGCAGCCATCGCCGCCATCTGCTCTGGCGTCCGAGCAAAGGTGCCCGCCGTTGCGGCAGGGATGATCAGCATCGAGATCACCAGCAGGATCCCAACGATCTGCATGGCCAGCGCAATAGTGACTGCAACCAAGCCCATGAAGATCATCTGTACAGGGAGTACGGGCACCCCCTCCACCTGGGCCATCTCCTCGTGGAGGGTGAGGTTCAGCAACGGCCGCCAGATGGCGATCAACGCCCCAAGCACCAGCGCTCCGCCACCGTAGATCCAGTATAGATCCACAAAGGTCACCGCCAAGATATCCCCGAACAGATAGCCCATCAGATCGACGCGCAGGCCTTCCATAAAGGCGATGGCTACCAAGCCCAGAGACAGAGCGCTGTGTGCCAGGATCCCGAGCACTGTATCACTGGCCAAGCGCTGGTAGCGGCGCAATAGCACCAGCAGCGCTGCCACTAGCAGGCAGACCACAAGGATCCCGACGTTCAGGCTTATGCCGAAGAGAAAGCCCACAGCTACGCCGAGCAGGGCCGAGTGCGCCAAAGTCTCCCCGAAATAGGCCATACGGCGCCAGACGACGAAACAGCCTAACGGCCCGGTGACCAGAGCAAGACCGATGCCGGCTGCCAGCGCGGTCAG
Source organism: Halorhodospira sp. (assembly GCA_046546255.1). Classification (GTDB taxonomy): domain Bacteria; phylum Pseudomonadota; class Gammaproteobacteria; order Nitrococcales; family Halorhodospiraceae; genus Halorhodospira. The sequence goes on from JBKGYE010000036.1 coordinate 11,701, forward strand.
GATGAACGCGTCCACGCTCACCTCCTACCCATTGCCTGAAGTCATGCCATGCTCACCCTCGCCGTGGGCATGAGGGAAAACCGCTGTATCTGGACCAAGATGAGCGCCGAAGAGGCGCTGGTACTCCGGATGCTCCATCACGGACGCTGGTGCGCCCCGGCAGGCGATACGCCCCTGCCTTAAGCAAAGAACCTCGTCGGTAGCGGCCATCACCAGGTTTAGATCGTGGGAAATGATCACGACGGCACAGCCATAGCGCTCCCGCAGCTCACCGATGAGCCGATAGAGCGCACCTTGGTTGCGTTCATCCAGTCCCGCCGCCGGCTCGTCTAAGGCAAGTAGCGCGGGACGCTGGAGCAACGCCCGGGCCAAGAGCGCCCGGCGCATCTCCCCGCCGGAGAGGGCCTGTAACGGCTGCTCGAGCAGCGGCGCCACGCCGGTATCCGCTACCACCTCCTGCCAGCGCCGAGGCGCGGCCCTGCCGGACAAAGCCATAAAGCGACGAACCGTCATCGGGAGGTGAGCATCCACGGTGAACTGCTGCGGGACGTAACCGATGCGCAGCCCCGGCACACGCTGCACTCGGCCCGTGACCGGATGAGTCAAGCCGATGAGCACACGCAAAAGCGTCGTCTTGCCGGCTCCGTTGCTGCCTACCAGCGTCAGGATCTGCGCCGGCTGAACGTCGAGGCTCACACCATCGAGCACGGGGCGGGCGCCGTAGGCAACCGCCACCCCCTCAACGCGGACCAACGGCTCGCCTGTCTTCGTTCTGGTCCCCCCCTCACTCATGTGCTGCACCGCGGGCAAACCCCTTCCAGCTCCACCACAGCGGAATCCGTCCGAAACCCCAGCCCCCGAGCCTTTCGCTGCAGCAACTGAGCGATCTCCGGGTCGGCAAGCTCAGCGACCTGATGGCAACCCTGGCATACGAGTAGCTGTACCGGATGGCTGTGTCCCGGACTGCCGCAGCCGATATAGGCATTGAGCGACTCGACCCGATGGACCAGTCCCTCGCGGAGCAAGAAATCGAGCGTACGATAGACCGTCGGCGGGGCCGCGCCGGAGCGCTCACCGCGCAAGCGCTCAAGCAGTTCATACGCTTTTACAGGACGGCCCTCATCCCATATCAGCTCAAGCACCCGACGGCGCAAGCGCGTGAAGCGCATACCGCGTCTGTGGCACAGCTCATCCGCAGCGGCTAGCGCCGCCTGCCGGCAAGCACCGTGATCGTGGTCCTCGGTCAAGAAATGGCTAACGACGCCGTGATCGGAACGGTCCATGGCGGGCTCGCCGTCGCTGCATGGAATTGGTATTCTATAACATAGATAGTGTCTTCTAGGAAACCAATGAGCTAGCCATGCATGCAGTACGCACCCTTGCCTTCTTCTTCTTGACAGGGCTCATGCTATTACCTGCCCATAGCCAGGCAACCCCTCAGGTCGTGGTCTCTATCAAGCCGCTCCACAGCCTGGTGGCGGGTGTTACCGAGGGCGTCCATGAGCCGGAGCTGCTGCTCTCAGCCGGGGACTCGCCGCATACCTACTCGATGCGCCCCTCAGAGGCCCGGGCTGTACGCAGTGCCGACCTGATCGTTTACGTCTCGCCCCATATGGAGGCCTTCCTCAAGCGCGCCCTAGCGACCCGGGATCAGCCGGACTCGGTCCTTGCAGCAGCTGAGGTTGAGGGGGTTGAGCTCCTCGGTAGCCGCACCGGTGAAGCCTGGGGTGAACGCCACCACGAGACCCACGGAGACGATACCCACGAGGAGACCAACCCCCACCGGCAAGACTACCACCTCTGGCTCGATCCGGATAACGCCAAGGCCATCACCACTGCTGTCGCCGAACGGCTCGCCGAACTGGACCCGGAAAATGCCCCCACCTACCGCGCCAACGCCAAGGCACAGCAGGAGCGGATCGATCGATTGACAGGCCAGCTACAAGAGCGGCTCACACCGATCCAGGATGAGCCCTATGTGGTCTTTCACGATGCCTACCAATACTTCGAGCGGCACTTCGGGCTCAGTGGCGTAGGCGCTGTCACCGTCAACCCGGACCAGCCTCCGGGGGCAAGCCACTTGCACAAGCTGCGCCAACGCATCCGCGAACTCGGTGCAGTCTGTGTCTTCAGCGAACCGCAGTTCGAGCCAGCGATCGTCCGCTCCCTGGTTGAAGGCCTAGACGCCCGAAGCGGCGATCTGGACCCGATCGGCGCGGGGCTTGAGGCCGGGCCGGACGCCTACTTCGAGCTGCTCGAGCAGCTGGCCGAGGGCTTCCTGGACTGCTTGGAGCAGGATCACTAGCCGAGCAGAGGATAGGTCCCGTGCTCGTCATGGACCTCACGGCCCGTGAGGGGCGGATTGAAGACACACATCAAGCGGAGATCCTCCTCGGCACGTAGGTAGTGCTTCTCATGGCCATCAAGCGCGTAGAGAACGCCGGGCTCAATGGTGTAGGTCTCGCCTCCAACGACCTCGATCTCGCCTTTACCGGCAATGCAGTAGACCGACTCCACGTGATTGGCGTACCAGATCAGCATGTCGGTCCCGGCCTTGATGATCGTCTCGTGGAAGGAGAACCCCATCCCATCCTCCTTGAGGAGGATGCGGCGGCTGATGAACTCATCGGTCTCGACTTCCCGCTCGGAGCCACGAATCTCATTGATATGACGAACGATCATGGAACCCTCGCTTGAGCTTGCGATTTACTTCTGGGGGTGCCGCCAAGGCACGTGCGACACCCCCCCTTGATAAGAGGGCTGCGATCAGGCGAGCCCTCGCTTCTGCATCGCCTCACCGAGAGCACGATCGATGATGGCCAGCCCTTCCTCGAGGTCCTGGTCGTCGATAATCAGCGGAGGCAGGAGCTTGAGCACATCGTCTTCCGGTCCGGAGGTCTCAATGATCATCCCGTGTTCAAAGGCCATCTCCGAGACGGTGCTCGCCAACCCTTTATCGGCAGCAAAACGCAGCCCGCGCATCATGCCACGCCCGCGATGCTCCCCCCCGGCGGCCGGATACTTGTCGATCAGCCCCTGCAGCGCATCATAGATACGCCGCGCCTTGCGCTCAGTCTCGCGCTGCAGCCGATCGTCGCTCCAGTAGTACTCCAGCGCCCGCTTGGCTGTCACGAAAGCAAGGTTATGACCTCGGAAGGTACCGTTGTGCTCGCCGGGCTCCCAGATATCGTGCTCTGGCTTGACCAGCGTCAGCGACATGGGCAGGCCGTAGCCGCTGATCGACTTCGACAGGGTCACGATATCCGGCTGGATGCCGGCCTCCTCAAAGCTGAAGAAAGGCCCGGTGCGGCCATTGCCGGTCTGGATATCGTCAACAATCAGCAGAATATCGTGACGGCGGCAGACCGCCTCGACCCCCTTGAGCCAGTCCATGCTGCAGGCCGCGAGGCCGCCCTCGCCCTGGACCGTCTCGACAATCATGGCCGCTGGTTGGTCGATGCCACTGCCCTTGTCGAGAAGAAGCCTGTCGAGATACTCCACGGTATCGACATCCGGGCCGAAATACCCACAATACGGCATGCTCTCGCTGTAAGTTAGGGGGAACCCCGCACCACGGCGCTTGAACGCGTTGCCGGTAACCGCCAAGGAGCCGACCGTCATGCCGTGGAAGGCATTAGTAAACGAGAGCACCTTGTGCCGGCCGGTGACCTTGCGCACGATCTTCAGCGCCGCCTCAACCGCATTGGTCCCCGTGGGCCCGGGGAACTGAACCCGGTAATGGAGACCTCGGGGCTCAAGGATCAAGCGGTGGAAGGCATCGAGAAAGTCGGCACGCGCCACCGAAGCCATATCCAAGCTGTGCACGATACGATCACTCTCCAGGTGCTCGAGTAGTGGCTTCTTCAGCTCGGAATTATTGTGCCCATAATTGAGCACGCTCGCCCCAGCAAAGAAGTCGAGATAGGCGTACCCGTCTGTATCGTAGACCCGTACGCCGTGCGCCTTGTCGAAAGGCTTGGGGAAGGTCCGGATGTAGGAGCGCACCACCGACTCATGCTGCTCGATGGTCTGCATTACATCAATGGTCATGGCGTTATTGCCTCGCCTTTTGGTTAGGATGAGGAATCGGGATGCAACCGGGGCAGCAGGCCCTCGGCTCAGTGAATCGGAGCAATACGGTAGAGTTCTTCGGCCTCATGGCCTGGCGGGAAATGGTCCTCGCGGAAGTACTCGCTGACCGTCATTTCGGCGCTGCGCTCCCGCGCGATAGCCTGGAACAAGGCGCGGGAGGCGACGTTGGAGGGGGAGATGGTGGTCTCTAGGACCGTGGCCTCGCGCGCGGCGGGGGTCTCAAGGAAGGCACGCAGCAGGCGCTTACCCAGCCCACGTCCCTGCGCATCCGGATCGACGCCAACCTGCCACAGGAAGATGGAGCGCACTCGGCGCGGCAGGCGCAGACCGGTCACAAAGCCGAGCAGCTCCCCCTGTTCCTCGGCAACGACACAGGAGTCGGCGAACTCCGTACTGAGTAGTAAGTAAAGGTAACAGGAGTTGAGATCAAGCACTCCGGTGCGCTCGACCAAACGATGTATGATTGCGCCATCTTCCCGTGTAGGAGCGCGCAGGAGGATGCTGTCTTCCTCAGGCAAAGAGCTGCGCCCTTATTCGCAAGATTATAAAGTATTACAGCACCCCCCCTTGCAGGCGGTCAAGCGAGCTGCGTAAGCAGCTCAGGCCACTGGACTGACTCGTCGAGGCACACGATCCACGGTATATTCGCGGGAGAGTTGCCATCTGCTGGAGCGATCATGGCGCAGACCACAATCGTCGCACTGGAGACCAGCACCGAAGCTTGCTCGGTAGCCGTCTACCGTGAGGGCCAGATGTATCACCGCACTGAAGAGGCCCCGCGTCGTCATACGGCTCGCTTGCTCCCCCTGCTTGAAGTTGTCATGGAGGAGGCCGGGATTACCGGGCGTACCGTAAGCGCCGTAGCCTATGGACGCGGCCCCGGCGCCTTCGCTGGGGTACGTCTAGCAGCCTCGGTCGCCCAAGGGCTGTGCCTGGCCTGGTCATTGCCAGCACTCCCTGTCTCTACGCTACAGGCTCTGGCGCAAGGCGCATACCGGCGCCACGGTGCTAAGCGGGTGCTGGCGGCACTCGATGCCCGCATGGGGCAAGTCTACTGGGGGGCATTCATCGCCGAAGAAGGGGGAGGCATGCGCTTACAGCAAGGTGAGGGCGCCGCGGCGCCGGAACGAGTACACGGCGGTGGCCCAGCATGGATGGGCATCGGTCGTGGCTTCGCGGCTTATCCGCAGACGCTCCCGAGCACCGGCGCCGGGCGAGAGCCCGACACCCTTCCGGATGCCCGGGATCTGCTGCCGGGGGCCTTAGCAGACTGGCAAGCCGGTCAACTCACTTCACCAGAGGCGATCCAGCCGACCTATCTGCGTGAAGGGGTCTAGCCGCCAGCGCTGCCGACCGCAGAATAGCCAGGACCTTGCTGCCGCTCTCCCGAACCTTATTAAACCTTACCGCAGACAAGATCCGGGCGGACCGCTACCACGCGGTCCATTGAATGCCCTGGCGCTGTGGCCCCTCAGGCCGCCGCCCGACCCCCGCGGACCTTGATGCCGCTAGGCCGGACACGCCAGGTCCACCGCGCCGTCACCGGCACGGGGCCCGAGCCAGGCACTGGCGACGACCGCTCGCCGCCCTGTACTTCGCGCTCCCGCAGGAGCCGGACGAGGCCGTTGCGCGCCGCATTCTCATCGCGCACATGGGCCTCGCCGCAGGATGGGCAGATCCATTCGCGTTGATCCGGACCGAGCCCACCCGTCACCCCATGGCCACAGTCGGCGCAGGTGCGGGTGGTACCGGCCTCGTCGAAAACCGCGAAGGCCTTGCCCGATTTCAGGGCCGTCCAGGAGAGCGTATCCCGGAATCGGGCGATGACGGACTGGTTGTTCATCGCCCGGCGCATCCCGGAGGTCAGCCCTCCGCCCCGCGGGGCGTAGTCGCCCACCGCCACCAGGTCGTAGTGTATCCCGGTAGGGACACGGGTTACCCCGTGCCCCCCGGACAGATCCGGACTT
>JBKGYE010000037.1:0-17255 GCA_046546255.1 Halorhodospira sp.
CAGCGGTCCAGGGGATCGGGCGCCCTCCGAGGAAAGCGGCGTTACAATGGATCTTTTTCACCGAGGGAGGTCCCGAGCACCTTGACCACCTACCGCATTGATCCTATGAGCGTGGTCTTCCTCGTCCTAGCGCTGATCGCCGGGGCAGCCGTCTATCTCACCAAGGGGCCGGAAGCCTGGCTCGATGCGCTGATGCGCGCTGTGACCCTGATGGCCCAGGTCGCGCCCATCATCCTGGCCGCGGTGCTGATCTCCGGCTACGTCCAGACCCTGATCCCGCGACAGCTGCTCGAGCGCTGGCTCGGTCAGCGCAGCGGATGGCGTGGGCTGAGCCTGGCCACGACCGCCGGCGCGCTGACACCGGGAGGACCATTCGCCGCCTTCCCGCTCGTGGTCGCACTATTGCGTGCCGGGGCCGCCTTCGAGATCGGCGTTGCCTACCTCACCGCCTGGTCCTTGCTCGGGATCAACCGCGCCCTGGTCTGGGAGATTCCCTTTTTCGGCCTTGAGTTCGTCGCTCTCAAGTTCCTGGCCTCCCTACCTCTGCCCTTCTTGGCGGCAGCACTGGCCCGCCCCGTCGCCGGCTCCCTGGGGGTGCGCTGATGCTCTCCGCGATGCTCATCGTCTGGGGGCTGCTCACCGTCTGCGTGATCAGTGCGCAGCTACGACGCCCCCAGGCCAGCCATCGGCAGGCCATCACCCAAGGGCTGCAGCAGCTGCGCCCCCTGCTTACCCGGCTGCCCGCAGCACTCCTGGCTGCGGCCTTCCTGGCCGTGCTGATCCCCGAGAACACCATCGGTACGCTCTTCGGGGATACCTCCGGATGGCTCGGGATCATCGCCGCCTCCGGACTCGGCGGTTTCCTGCCCGGCGGCCCGGTCGTGGCCTTCCCGCTGGTGGTGGTCCTCTTCGACAGCGGCGCTGGCATCCCGCAGCTGGTAGCACTGATCACCGCCTGGTCCGTACTCGCCTTCCACCGGGTAGCCGCCTTTGAGCTCCCCATGCTCGGTGGCCGCGCGACCCTAGCCCGGGTGCTAGCCTCGGCACCGCTTCCCATCGCCGCCGGCGCCACCGCCGGGGCCCTGATGCGGCTCACCAGCGGCTAGCCGTCCTCATCCGCCCCGCGCCGCTCCAGGCTAAAAGCACGCTGCGAGCGGCGGCGCCAGAGCGCACCGACAATGAATAACATCGCCACCGCCAACAGGAACAGCACGGCGCCGAAATCCAGCCCTTCCCCCTCGGCAGCAGCTTCTACCGCCTCATGGATGGCCGCCGCGAACACCCCCCACTTCACCGCCAGCCCCACGATCGCAGCGCCGATAAAGCTCGGCAGCGGCAACCGCAACCACCCAGCGTCGTAGTTCAACGGTGCATGCGGGAAGCCGGGCAGCGCCCGGATCGCACACTAAGCGAGGCAATCGCTATTGGCCCGTAAGAGCCGCATCCAGCGTCTGTCATCACGCGAGCGCCCATGCCGCCCGAGCAGCCAGGCCATCGCGTATCCGCCGAGTGCACCTAGCGTGCTACCAGCGACCAGGGTCGGGACGGCCATCCACGGCGGATAGAAAGGGCCACTACCCAGAGGAGCGCGCTGCCGGGCAGGGCCAGGGTGAAGAGCAACGCCTGCAGCACGATCACCACCAGCAGCAGGCTCGGCCGGTCGACCAGCACCTCGCCCCAGGCCACCAGGTCCTCGGCGTCCCAAGCCCCCCATACCGCGACACCGAGGCCGCTGATCAGCAGCAGCGCCAACGGGGCGGAGCGACAGCCGGGCTAGCCACACCCAACGGGACCGAGGGAACGCAGGCTCAGCATGCCAGCACCGCGCTACCCCGGATCCGGACATACAGCGCCGGCACCACCGATACTGGCCGAATAGCGAACCCGGACGCGATTCCCCGGCGGGAAGTAGACAACCTCATCACACAGGGAGCGCACGAGGAGGATGCCACGCCCAGCCGGGAGAGGGTTCCCATCAAGCCTGCCATCCTCCAGGATCGCCTGGTAGTCGAATCCCGGGCCGGAATCCTCCACCTCGATGATGATCCTGCGACCGGCCTCGGGGCGACCGTCACACTGCACGCGCAGGCGGATCTCCCCACACTCCAGCGCCTCCAGCGCCCGAACCCGCTCGCGATAGTAAGCCTCGAAGCCCGCCTCGCTACGCTTGAGGCTCGAGTCTAGCTGGAGCACCCCGTGTTCAAGGGCGTTGGTGAACAGCTCAGCGACCACGACATAGAGGCTCTGCCGATCCTCCTCCAGGGCGCCGAGATCGGAGAGTAGGTTCATGATCGGCGGGACCGGATTGAGGTGGGCCAATGTGGCCGCATCGAGGACCAGCTCGGTGTGCCAATTCTCCGCCATGCCGGCACCGTAACCCCGCCCACCCCCTTCGGTGAGCAGACGATCGAGCTCTACGGCCACCAAGATCGTGTCGTCACGCTGTTCATCATCCTTGCGAAAATGGCTGACAGCCGTGAGCAGCTCATCGAATCCGGCCTCCGGTGCACTACGGGTGAGGATCCTCTCCACCTGCTCGGCACCGAAGAGCTGGCCGGCCCCATCAACCGCCTCAACGATGCCATCGGAGCAAGCGTAGAGCCAGGCGCCCGGCGGCATCGTTCGATAGGTCATCTGACGCCGGCCTGGGGCCGTGTCACGGATCACCCCCAAGGGCAGATCCTCGGAAGGGAAGGTAGCCACCACCTCGCCGCTGCGGATCAGCCACACCGGCGGCATACCGGCATTCCAAACACCCAGGCACGCTCGGGTGAAGTCCACCTCCAGCAGCGCTGCGGTCAGGAACATATCCGCAGGCAGAGTGCGGAAGAGCTTCTCGTTGATATCGTCGAGCAGCTCAGCGGGGTGGGCACCGCGGGCGACGCGATCATAGAAGACCGAAGCCAGACCAGGAACGCCCACCGCCGCACCAATCCCGTGGCCGGTAAAATCACCGATGAGCACCAGCAGGTTGCCGTTGGGCCGGCGCGCGGCGAGGAGGATATCGCCGCTGAGGATGGCCGCCGGCCGATAGTAGTAGCGCAACCCCGGTGCCTCCAGAGCCGCCGAGGCAGTCGCCCGGGCCACGATTCGCTCGGCCGTCTCCTGCTCACGCTCAAGGCGCTCCTGATGATTGCGCAAGGCATCCCGCTGAGCGACGACGGTGCGATAGAGCGTACGGGTGCGCAGCCAAGCGTCGATCTTGGCATTGAGCTGCACCCGGCTGATCGGCTTGGTGACGAAGTCCTCTCCGCCGGCCTCGATACACTGGGCCAAGCGCTGCTCATCGGTGAGGGCGGTGACAAAGAGCACGGGCACGAACCCCTCAGGGTCCATCGCCTTGATGCGGCGGGTGGCCTCATAGCCGTCCATCCGCGGCATCATGATATCCATCAGGACCATGTCCACCGGCTGCTCCCGGAAGCGCGCCACGGCCTCCTCACCATCGGCGGCCGAGATTACATGGAATCCGCGCGCACCGAGGATCGCCTCGAGGAGCATGGTGTTCACCGGCTCATCATCGGCGACCAGGAGGGTCGGCGAGCTCTCGTCAGGCATAGCATGCACGGCTCAGGTCCTCCTGGTACGAGACGGCGGTCACACCAAGGCGCACCTCAGTCCTCGATGGTGAACAGCCGCTGGAAATTAGCGATCTCCAGGATCTTGCGCACCTCCCGCGAGCAGTTGCGCAGGATCACCTCACCGCCCAGGTCGCCAGCGAACTCCCGTAGCAGGAGCAACATCCCCAAGGCGGAGCTGTCCATGTACTCCGTCTCACGAAGATCAATGACGTAGCGACGCACGCCCTCGACCCCTTTGTAGGCCTGACGGAAGTCCTTATGCAGGCTGAAGTCGAAAAATCCCTGGATATACATCACCAGGGTCTGGCCTTCGTCCTCGCGCTCGGTGCGAATGCCCATGGGTTCTCCTCAGTGGTTCACTTGCGAGTCAGGAATCGGGTGGTTCTGTTCAGAAAAGCTCCACGTCGCCGTGGTCCATCGAGCGCTGCTCAACCTTGCGCTGCTGCGTACGGGCTGCCTCGCGCTCCTGACGCTGCTGCGCCAGATGCTCGCGCGCCTCTCGCAGCCGGTCGGCATAGCGGCTGCCGTGGACATCTTCCTCGGCGATAGCCTGCAAGACATTGCGCACCCCGTCGAGGTAGTCGTCGAGCCCCTGCACGCCAGCGCGGGAGCCCTCCACCAGCTGCGTCACGATATCCTCGAACTGCAGGGCACGCACAGCCTCGCCGACGTGTTGATCGATTCGGCCGCTGACCTCGGAGATGCGGGTGACCTGCTGCTCGACCTGCTGGTCCACATCCTCAAGGTTTCTCATCATCTCCGAGATCTGATCCTTAGTGGAGAGGGTGACATTCATGTCGTTGGAGGCCATCTCGCCGACCTCCTGACGGGTCTCCTCCACCAGCTGCGTGATGGCCTTCACCTCCCGGGCGATCTGCTCATTGAACCCGTTCGCCTTCTCGGAGAGCTTGCGCACCTCCTCGGCCACCACCGCGAAGCCGCGCCCGGAGTCACCGGCGCGGGCCGCCTCGATGCTCGCATTGAGCGCGAGCAAGTCGGTCTGTCCGGCGATCTCCTTGAGATCAGTGAGCAGGCCGTTGATCTGCCCCATCTGGGAGACCATGTCATCGATGCGCTCGACGGTCTTCACGCTACGCCGGCTCATATCGACGATCATATCGACGTAATTGTTCAGGAACGCCTCGGTCTCCCGGACGAACTCAGAGATCCCGAACTGCTCCACCGCCGAGTCGCCACCGGTCTGCTCGATCACCGCCCGGGCGAGGCGCTCTTGCTCATCGGTGGCCTCGTCCATGCCGTTGAAGCTTTGATGGAGCGATTGCACGGCATCGCCGACAAGGTTGCGGATCTGCTCAAGATCGGCATTGACGGTACGGAACTCGGCATTGAGGCTATCATCGATATCGTGGAGCAGATCCCGCAACGCCCCTTCGAGATCTTCAACCGTCTCGCTAGCCTCGCTCCAGCCGGTCTCCCGCCGGCGCAGGTAACCGACCACAGCCCAGCCACTGGCACCGAGGAGTACGGCCAGCGGTCCGCTACCCGGCCAGAGGTAGGTCATCCCTATGGCAAGCGCGGTCAGCGCCGCTGGCACCCCGTAGTGACGCAGCCAGGCCGTGCGTGGGTTGTAGACGATGGATCCAGCCTCACGCTCCGCCGCCTCATCCATAGACTTACCTCTCCTAGGTTGGTGAGGGCGCTACCGCCGCCAGGATCGTCTCGGCGATCCCCTCAAGCGGCAGCACGTGATCGACAGCCCCGGCCTTCACAGCGGCCCCAGGCATGCCCCAGACGACGCTGGTGGTCTCATCCTGGGCGATGGTAACGGCGCCGGCGCGGTGCATGCGGCCGAGGCCGACCGCACCGTCGCTGCCCATACCGGTCAGCAGCACCCCGACCGCGTTAGCGCGTGCCGCCACGGCCACCGAATCGAACAGCACATCCACGGAGGGACGGTGGCGATTGACCAGCTCCCCCTCATGCACCCGGCAGGCGTACTTGCTGCCATCCCGGAGGAGCTCAAGATGGTAGCCACCTGGGGCGATATAGGCGTGCCCCGGGAGGACCCGCTGCCCATCGCGGGCCTCATGGACGGCGACCGCGCAGAGACCGTCAAGTCGCTCGGCAAAGGCGGCGGAGAAGCCGGGAGGCATATGCTGCGTGATCAAAAGGGCCGGGGCATTGGCCGGCAAGGCCTCGAGCAGTCGCTGCACGGCCACGGTTCCGCCGGTGGAGGCGCCGACAGCCACGACCTTGTCGGTGGTGCGCTGGTGCGGCTGCGGAGCAGGACCCGCCCGCCGCGCCGGCGCCGGCCGGACGTGTGCCCGGGCTGCAGCGCGCACCTTGGCCACGATCTCCTCACCATACCCCTCCAAGGCGTGGCCGACATCGGTACGCGGCTTGGTCACGAAATCCACGGCACCGAGGGCAAGCGCCTCCAGCGTCTCCTCAGCGCCATCCTCGGTCAGCGAGGAGACCATCACCACCGGCATCGGACGCAGCCGCATGAGGTTGCGCAGGAAGGTGATGCCATCCATGCGCGGCATCTCGACATCGAGGGTCAGGACATCGGGATGGAGCTGCTTGATCTTCTCGCGGGCATCGTAAGGATCCCGTGCCGTAGCCACGACCTCGATGTCACTGGCCTGAGCGAGGAGTTCGCTGAGCAGCCGGCGGATCAGGGCCGAGTCGTCCACAATCAGCACACGAATCATGCTCTTCCCCTCCCCGCTCAGAAGAGATCCACCTCGCCAGCGACCGGCTTATCGTCGATCTCGTGGAGATAGTGCTCCTCGCGACGGACCACCGTATCGTTACGGGTCCGCAACAGCTTCTTGGAGCGGGCCCGTCCGGTCTCTGGAAAGTACTGGACCTTGCGCGGATAATCACCACCGAGATCCGAGCCGAGCAATCGCAACCGCTCCGTACGGACGAACTCCTGCGCGAACTCGATGTTACGCTGCCCCACATCGGTCACCCCGGCGAGCACCCGGCCACCGCCGAAGAGCTTGACCTCCAGCTCGTCACGACGGCCACCCAGGGCCAGGATGCGGTTGATCAGCTGCTCCATGGCGTGGTTGCCGTACCGCGTGCCGGTGCTCAGCGGATCCCCCTCCCAGTGGTGTGGATCACCGCCGCGCAGGGGCAGCATGAAGTGGTTCATCCCCCCCACGCCGAGCCGCCGGTCGCGGATGCAGGCCGAGACACAGGAGCCGAGCGTAGTGACCACCATCTCCCCCTGGCGTGTGACGTAGAACTCCCCCGGCAGGATCTTGGCCGCGAAGACCTGGTGCTCCGGATCCCAGTAGCGATTGATGTGCTCGAACCCGGGCAGGCACGCCGGCAGCGTCACCCCGCGGTTACGAAAGGAGGCCACGGCCACGGCGCTCACTCCTTCTTCCGGTAAATGGTAAGACCGTGGGACTCGAACTGCTCGCTAACGCGCCACAGCGTCTCGGAATGGCCGATGTACAGCCACGCCTGAGGTGACATGACGCCCGCGATCCGCTGAAAGAGGCGACGCTGGATCTCCTTGTTGAAGTAGATGATCACATTGCGGCAGAAGACGACGTCGAAAGGCTCACGAAATGGCCATTCGTGCAAGAGATTGAGCGGCGTGAACGCCACCAGTCGGCGGAGCTCCGGGCGAACACGGACCAGCCCTTCCTTCGCCCCCTTGCCCCGGAGGAAGTGGGCACGCAGCCGTTCCCGGCTGAGCCCGGCCACACGCTTATGGTCGTAGATCCCCCGCTCGCCCTGCTCCAGGACGCTGCTGTCGAGATCCGTGCCGAGGATCTGAACCCGTTCCTCGGCTTGCCGGCCGAAGACCTCACGGGCGACGATTGCCGCCGAGTAGACCTCCTCCCCCGTGGAGCACCCTGCCGACCAGATCCGTACCCGGGCCGGGGCGGCGGCGAGGACCTCAGCGAGGTGCTCGAAGTGGTGCCCCTCGCGGAAGAAAGCGGTGAGGTTGGTGGTCAGGGCATTGACGAAGTGCGCCATCTCCTGGCGCTCGGGATCGGCGAGCAGCAGCTTGCGGTAGCTGGCGAAGTCCTGCAGCCCTAGCGCCCGCAGACGGCGCGCGAGGCGTGAGTAGACCATATCGCTCTTCGCCTCGCTGAGCTGGATGCCTGTCTCCTGCCCGACCGTCTCCCGGATCCACTCGAAATCCTCGCGGGTAAAGCGAAACTCACGCTCGCCGCTCACCACTGTCTCCCGACACGGAGCTGCTCAAGCAGCAAATGCCCCTCCGCTCAGAACTCTTCCCACTCACTGTCCTCGACCTCGCTGGCCACCGTGCGGCGTGAGGAGGCATCGCCGCCACTGGCCAAGCGATGCGCCGCCTCTCGGCGCCCCCGGCCGGCATCAGCGCTCGCTGTCCTGCCTTGCGTCCCTGCCCCACCTCTTTGGGGACCGCCGCCCTTACCCGTGCCAGCCGAGGCCGAGGATGAGGACCCCCCACCTTGCCCACGCGCAGGCTTCGGACGCTTCTCCCGCTTGGCTGACGCCTCCTTGGCCCCGCCGAAGAAGGCCATCAGTTGGACCAGGTTGGAGGACTGCTCATCCAGGGACTCGGCCGCAGAAGCGGCCTCCTCAACCAGGGCGGCATTCTGCTGGGTTACCTCATCGAGCTGGCTCACCGCCTTGTTGATCTCATCGATTCCGCTGGACTGCTCCTCGCTGGCAGCGGAGATCTCCGCCACCTTGTCAGTGACCGTCTGCACGGCCCCGAGGATCTCCTTGAGGGTCTCGTTGGACTCGTTGACCAGGCGGGTACCGTCCTCGACCTTCTCGCTGCTGTCGTTGATCAGCTTCTTGATGTCCTTGGCGGCAGTCGCGCTGCGCTGGGCCAAGTTGCGGACCTCGGCAGCGACCACGCCGAAGCCGCGGCCGTGCTCGCCGGCACGTGCCGCCTCGACGGCGGCATTGAGGGCGAGGAGGTTGGTCTGGAAAGCGATCTCGTCAATGACCGTGATGATATCGGAGATCTCCCGGCTCGACTGCTTGATCGCGCCCATGGCCTCCACCACCTGGCCGGAGATCTCCTGGCCGCGCTCGGCTCTCTCCCGTGCCGAATTCGCTAGCTGATTCGACTCGCGGGCGTTATCGGCGGTCTGCTTCACCGTGCTGGTGAGCTCCTCGATACTTGAGGCAGTCTCCTCGAGGGAGCTGGCCTGCTCCTCGGTGCGCTGGGAGAGGTCCTGGTTCCCCTGGGCGATCTCCGAGGCCGCGGAGTCGATGCCTTCTGCCGTCTCCCGTACCTCATCTACCGTGCGGCGCAGGACATCTACGGTGGAGTTGACCCAGGATTGCAGCCGGCCGAAATCGCCCTTGAACTCGCCGTGCATGTGCTGGGTCAGGTCGCCGTTGGCCACCTTCTCCATCACCCGGATCACCTCACGGACAGGCTCCTGGGTGACATCGAGGACCATGTTGATGTCCTCGCTCAAGGTGCGGATAAAGCCCTCGGACATCTGCGAGGTCTCGACCCGGTGGCTGAGCTCGCCGTTGCGGATGCGCTCGATGAGGCTCTCGACATCCCGCTGTGCCTTCTCCTCATTGGCACGCCGGTGCCAGTCCTCGGTAATTTCGAACCACTCGAGGGTATTGCCGAGGAACTCGCCTTCCTCATCCTCCTCACCGGTGATGTAGACGTTGAAGCGCAGCTCGCCGAGGTGGAGCTCATGGTGCAGGACATCAGCGCGGACGCGCTTCATCTGGCCCTCGAGCCCGCGCAGCTGCGGGAAGAGCTCAAACAGCGGGCGTCCCTCCACATCTCGACCCGAAAAGCCTGGCACGGCCGTAGCGATCGCTCGCTCGTGCTGGCGCAGCAGCGCCTGCATCGGCTCATTGACGTAATGGATGGTGCCGTCCGGATCGATCATCATGAAGGCCGTTGTGGCCGTGTGCATAGCCAGCTTGGCGCGGTAGAAATGGATGTACTCCGCGCGGTCGACGGTTACCGTTGTCTTCGGATCGCTGCTCGCCATGGTCGTTTCCCCGCTGCTTGGCTCCTGCGGAGCGGGCGCTGCCGCCTCCTGCTCCGTCCCCGTCGTCTCCTCGCCGCTTGCGGACCCTGAGCCCGCCGCTGGCTCTTGCCCCTCATCCTCTTTCATCCAGGCCAGGGGGTCGCGGCCCAGCTTCTTATTGCCGCTATCGGACCCTCCGCTCTTCGCCACGGCTGTTCCTCCTCTACCCTGCGAGCACCGGCTCAAGGACCCGGGACTGCTCGATGTCCTCGGCCAGAGCCTCATAATCGCTTGCCCCGTAGCTCCCGGGGCGATACTCGAAGATGGTCTGCCCAAACCCCGGCGCCTCCGCCAGGGCGACGTTATCGCGGACCGGCGTGCAAAGCACCTGCCCGGGGAAATACTCGCGCAGCTTGCCCAGCACCTCCCGCGGCAGCCGCCGCCGCTCGTTGTAGCGGTTTACGAGCACGTACTTATGGGTGTAGGCTCCCAGCCCCCGCTCGACGCGCAGGAGGGTACGCATCAGGCCAGCCAATCCCTCAAGCGCCAGGTAGTCGCAGGAGACCGGCATGATGAGCTCATCGGTGGCTAGCAGGGCGTTCATCGCGAGCAGCCCCGACGAGGGCGGGCAATCGATCACCACGTAATCGGGGAAGGGATCCAGTCCCGCGATCGCCTGCTGTAGCCGCCAGCCGCGCTCGCGCCCACCGCTCATCTGCTCCGCCTCGGGCAGGCGCGGACCGGGCGGGATCAGCCGCAGGTGATCCCGGGCCGGCTGCAGACGCTCGCTCAAAGCCACGCCCTCGAAGAGGACTTCGTCGACCCCCGGGTCCAGGCCCTCCAAGCCTAGGCTCGCGGCGAAGTGCCCCTGCGGGTCGAGGTCGATCCCGACCACCTGGCGCCCGGCTCGGGCCCAGGCGTGGGCGACATTCACCGCCGAGGTGGTCTTGCCGACGCCCCCCTTCTGGTTCAGGAAGGCGACAACACGCGGCCCTGAGGCGCTCATGCTCCGCCGGATCCTTGCTGGCGGCCGGTCTCCATCTCCCGGGCGAGCTGGCTAAGCAGCTCCACCACCTGCTCCGAGGCCTCACCGAGCCTTTCAAGCTCTCCCGCGGCGGCGTCCGGCTCACCACGGTTGTAGCGCTCTGCGGCCTGCTTACCGTGCTCATGGACCGCGCGGTGGGGCGCCTCCAGCTCGATGAAGGCCGGCAACTGCCGAATCCACGACTCCTCGACATGGTCGTACCACTTGCCGAGGCTGCAGGAGTGGTGATCGGTGAGTTCGCGGCTGTCCACGTCCTCGCGCCCGGCGAGCATGGCGGCGATGTGCCGCTTCCACATCACGTGTTCGAACTTGCTGCGCTCGATGAACACCTTGGGCAGGTTGTGCGCACCCAGGCGCTCCATCTGCTCCGTGAGGATCGCCGTTGAGCGCCCGAGGGCGTCCAGGGTCCCCTCGACGTCGTTGACGTTGCGCTCGGTGCGATCGGTCACCGCGCTGATGGACTCCGCCACCTGGGTCACCGCCCCCTTTTGCTCGTTGATCACCGAGGAGACGTTCTGGATGTGCTCGGTAACCCCGCGCATGCGCTCAGCCACCTGCTGCATGGTCTGCGAGGTCTCGGCCGTGGCCTCGCGGCCGCGCTCGACGGCGCTGCCCATCTCATCGACCGAGGCCGAGATGCCATCGGTCTCGTCACGCAGGGTGCGGATGCGCTGGGCGATGTCTACCGTGGCGCTCTTTGTCTGATCGGCGAGACGGCGCACCTCCTGGGCTACCACCGAGAAGCCGGCCCCGGCCTGCCCGGCACGGGCCGCCTCCACCGAGGCGTTGAGCGCGAGCATGTTGGTCTGGAAGGCGATCTCCTCGATCAGCTCGATGATCGAGCCGATCTCATTGGAGGCCTGATTGAGCTGGCGCACCCGCTGGGCTGCCGTCTCCGCCAGGCTTGCGATCTCCTGGACCGTGTGATTCGTCTGCTGCGAAGCCCTATCGCCGGCGTCCACGAGCTCCCGGACTCGCTCGCTCTCCGTGGCCACTGCAGCGCTGTTATCGGCCACCGTATCCACGCTCGCCGCCAGCTCCTCGGCGGTGGAGGCGATCGTCTGGCTGCGCTCACTGGTCTCGCGGATGGTCATCCGCATCTCGCAGGTCGCCACCATGCTATCGGCGGTTCGCCCCGCCAGCTCGACCACGTCCCGCAGCCCCTGAGAGTCTCGGCGCCCGACCTGGCCGGCGAGCCCACGTAACGCCCGGGAGAGCTCGCAGTCACCACGGGGGACACTCAGGTAGTCGCCCTGGCCAATCTGCTCGATGGTACCGAGCAGCTCCTGGACCCGCTCCGGCGGGACCCAGCCCTGCTCGATCAAGGCTGCCCGCTCCTCCGCCGT
Organism: Halorhodospira sp.; assembly: GCA_046546255.1. Taxonomy (GTDB): domain Bacteria; phylum Pseudomonadota; class Gammaproteobacteria; order Nitrococcales; family Halorhodospiraceae; genus Halorhodospira. Next base: position 11,903 of record JBKGYE010000037.1, read on the forward strand.
AGGCTGGACCTCTGCCGTATCACGCATCGAGATTCCCCTCCTGTCCGGCCGAGCGTACCACCTCGGCAATCCGGCTCTGATCGTCGGCGATGGCCAGATCCTGATCGCTGAGCAGCTCGTCAACATCGAGGACGATGACCATCTTGTTCTCCTCCACCGTGGCCAAGCCGCGGATGAAGTCCGTTCGCAGAGTAGCCCCGAATTCCGGGGCAGGACGGATCTGCTCGGGCTGGAAGGTGTAGACCTCCGAGAGGGCATCCACCACTAGGCCCATGATCCGCTCCCGGTGACCCCGCGAGACCACCCGGACCATCACGACAACGGTGAACTTGGAGTATTCCTGGGCCTCCATGCCGAAGCGCTCACGCAGGTCGATCACCGGCACGATCGTACCGCGCAGGTTGATCACGCCCTTGACGTAGTGCGGGGTGTTCGGGATCGGGGTCGTGGTCTGCCAGCCCTTGATCTCCTGCACACGCAGGATATCCACCCCGTACTCCTCCTCCCCGAGGGTAAACGTCAGGTACTGCTCCCCATCGGCGGCCGCCTGCATCGCCTCTACGGTATCGGCACCGCTCCCCAGGGCGGCCGTCTTGCGGTCGTCTCCGAGGCTCCCGTGCTCACTGTCCTGGGTCATGACTGCTCTCCGCTTCGAAACTGGGGCTGGATGGCCACCTCAAGCGGCCTCCCCGGCGTCCTCCGGCTCGGGGATGTAAGGGCGCCGGCGGCCGCCACGGCTCATCTCGATCAGGCCGGCGATATCGAGGATCAGCGCCACCGTGCCATCGCCGAGGATGGTCGCGCCGGCGATACCGGGGACCTGGAGGTAGTTGGCCTCGAGGCTCTTGATCACCACCTGCTGCTGATCGAGCAGATCGTCGACGAACACCCCTAGATAGGTATCCTCGTCCTCGACGATGACCATCAGCCCCCCCTCGAGCTCTTTGCGTACCGGCTCGGTATCAAAGAGCTCGTGCAATCGCACGATGGGTACATAGCCCTCGCGCCAGTGGTAGACCTCACCGCGGCCGTTGACCCGGCTGACCTTGCTGGCGTCCACCTGCAGCGACTCGATCACCGAGACCAGAGGGACGATGTAGGTCTGGTCGCCGACCCGGAAGAGCTGGCCGTCGAGGATCGATAGGGTCAACGGCAGGGAGATGGTGATCGTGGTCCCGTGGCCATGGGCCGAGCGTACGTGGAGATTCCCCGAGAGGGCGCGAACATTGCGCTTGACCACGTCCATGCCCACGCCCCGACCGGAGTACTCGGTCGCCTGATCGTGGGTGGACAGGCCTGGGTGGAAGATCAAGTCGTAGACCTGCTCATCGGGCAGCTCGGTGCCATCATCGACCAGACCGGCGGCGCGGGCCTTGGCGAGGAGCTTATCCCGGTTGATACCACGGCCATCATCAGCGATCTCGATGATGATGTTGCCGCCCTTGTGGTAGGCCTCGATGGTGATCTGCCCGGTCTCGGGCTTGCCGGCGCTGCGGCGCTCTTCCGGCGGCTCGATACCGTGATCCACGCTGTTGCGCACGAGGTGGACCAGGGGATCGATGATCTTCTCCATCACCGTCTTGTCGAGCTCGGTCTGCTCGCCCTCCATCTGGAAGTCGACGTGCTTGCCCAGGGCCCGGCTGGTGTCGTGGACGATCCGTGGCAGCCGCGAGTAGGCGAAGCTGATCGGCACCATGCGGATCCGCATGACGTTCTCCTGTAGCTCGCGCGTATTGCGCTCGAGCTGCGCCAAGCCGTCCTGGAGCTCCTCCAGGCGCTCGGGCGTGAACTCCTTGCCAATCTGGCTGAGCATGGACTGGGTAATGACCAGCTCACCGACCATATCGATGAGGGCGTCGATCTTCTCGGTATCAACACGGATGGAGCTGTTGCTCCCGCTAGCACGGCGTGCGGCCGGTTTCCCTCCCCCTGCGCCGCCTGTAGCCGCCTTGCCGTCCCCCTCGCCCTTGGTAACCGGCGAGGCAGCACTCGCTTCCGGCCCTTCTGGCAGGGACGCGGCTGGCGCCTGAGGGGAGGCCGGCACCGCCGCGGCACCGCCCGCGTGGTCCTCCTCACGTTCCGCCTCGAGGGGGCGGATCTCCAGGAAGGCATCGTCCTCAACCCACTCAAAGACCTCCCGGACGGTGGCCTCGTCGACGTCGGCGTGGAGACGCAGGGTCCAAGCGAGCTCGCAGGCCTCAGGGTCCAGGTGCTCGAAGGGGGAGAGCCCGTTGGTATCGCACGTCACCTCCAGCGTCCCCAGCTCCGAGAGGGCGAGGAAGAGCCGGCGCGGGTCATTGCCGGTCGCGAAGAGGTGGGGCTGCGGCTCAAAGCGGATCCACCAACCGCCCCGACGCCTTCCCCCTGCACCGTCTCCGCCGGGAAGGCCGCCGTCACCCCCTCCGCCCTGATCCACGGCATCACCCCCCTTGCCGCTGGGGTTGCCCCCGGTATGGATGGCATCACTGCCGGCCGCAGCCATCCCGTTCGGATCGCCATTGCCCATGGCCTGCGCACCAGTGCTTACACCACCGGCCAGCTCCTGGTCGAGCCGGCTCTGGGCATCGCTGATGGCCTCGGCATCAAGCGGCTGATCCTGCTGGATGGCCTCAAGCATACAGCGCAGGCAGTCCACCGCATTGAGCAGGACATTGACCCGATCCGCCGTCACGGCCTGCGTGCCATCCCGGAGCCGATCGAGCAGCGTCTCCATGCGATGGGTGAAGTCCGAGACAGCGGTCAAGCCGAAGGTGCCTGCACCCCCCTTGATGGAGTGCGCGGCCCGAAAGACGTTGTGCAGGGTCTCACGGTCCGGCTGCTCGGAGTCGAGCTCTAGCAGGCCGGACTCCATAGTCTCCAGCCCCTCGAAGCTCTCCTCGAAGAAGGTCTGGAGGAACTGACTGAGGTCTACGCTCATAGCGCCCCCCGTACGGGCGTAGTCCGGAGCTGTCCGCTAGCGGACAACTTTCCTAATGGTGTTGAGCAGCTGATCCGGATCGAAGGGCTTGACCAGCCAGCCGGTGGCTCCGGCTGCCTTACCCTCTTGCTTCTTCTCGGGAGCCGACTCGGTAGTCAGCAGGAGAATCGGGGTGAACTTGAACGCCGGCTGCCCGCGCAGCTCACGGACCAGGGTGATCCCGTCCATATTCGGCATGTTCACATCGGTGATCACCAGATCAAAGCCGCCAGCCTTGGCCTTGGCCAGTGCATCCTTCCCATCTACCGCCTCAGTCACCTCGTACCCCTGCTGCTTGAGGGTATAGGTCACCATCTGCCGCATAGAAGCGGAATCGTCGACCGCAAGTATCTTTGCCATCGTTGCCCGTGTCCTTTGCTGCGCTCAGTGCACCGTATTCTCGCCAGCCACCTCGTCCGCCACCCCCAGCTGTGAGGCGGCCTCAGCGACAGCCGACGGTAGCTCGTCACCGTACCAGCTCCAGCCGCCACGACTCGCAGCCGCGCGAGCGAAGGCCACCAGCAGCTGTATACCAGCGCCATCCACGCGCCCGAGGCGACGGCCGTCAAGCGCGATGGGGCCGCCGCCAGCGAGGGCCTCTTCCAGGGTCGCTTTCAGGGAGGCAACCACCGTGATATCCAGCTGCTCACCGAGTTCGATGCACTGCGCGCGCTCGCTCGAGGTCATAGCCCTACACACCGAAATGATTTGCCTGCTAGCTTGCCCGTTCTTCTGGTTATCGGCAAGCCTGAATGTCTCTTGAAGGCAAGGCCCGCCGTTGGCAAGTCCCAAACGGGCTAGGCATCCCGGGGCAGGCGCTCGTGGATGTGCGCGAGCAGACGCTCGGCAGCGGCCTCGACCCCCGGCAGCTCCGCCCGTGCAGCCTCCAGATCGCCGCTACGGGCCGCATCATCGAGCCGCTGGGCCCGCTCACGAGCTTCCAGGGCGCGGACACTCGCCAATGACCCCTTGATAGGGTGGGAGATCTGATGCACTGCCTGCGGATCCGCCTGCGCGAAGGCATCGCGCAGCGCCTCCAGGCGAGCGGGCAGGTCCTGGGCCATGCGCCCGAGCAGCTGATCGACGAGGTACTCATCCCGGCCCAGGTTATCGAGGAGCTCCTCAAGATCGATGACGGTCTGTTGCGACATGGCCCCCTCTACTGCGTATCCCGGCCCAGCGGCAGCCGCTCGCTTGACACCCGGGCACCTGCACTTGGTGCAGGCAAGCGCCAGCGCCTGTCGCTCTAGCGCGAGAGCATGACGCCGATGCCAAAACGCACCTGCGATCCGCCGCGCTGCACCTCCTCCAGCGGCCACAGGTGCACCGCCTCGGTCACGACCACCGGGTAGCGGATCTCTTGCTCTCCAACCCGGCCGGTACGCACGGTCTCCACCGGCCCCGAGACGGTCACCAGCCGCCCCGGGCGATAGTCAGCACTCTCCAAGAAGCCAGGGTGATCCACCAGGAAACGCCCCTGGGGCTCCTTGCCGGGGCGTGGCCGTTGCGACCGGTCCTGAGGATAGCTCACCAGCTCGAGCCGCGTACGATCCTCAAGGTGCTCCACCCGCAGGATACGTCCGGCCCAAATGACCCGGGTACCACGAGGATCCTCCCCGCTGGCTGCCGCCGTCTCCGGTGTCAGTCCTTCGTCTACTGCTTCCCCGCGCTCGAAGGGCGGATTGGCCGCACAGCCGATCACCATGAGCGCCAGCACGACCATCAGCCACCAGGGGCGTCTCCGTCCAGCGCCGAGGCCCTCACCTGTCGACAGCCGTACTTGCATCACCAGTAGGGCCCGCCATCGTACCCCGGATACCGGGGACCGTAGTACCAGGGGCTGTACCAAGGGGCATACCAAGGATCATAGCCGCTCGGTGGCCGGGCCGCCGGGACCTGTTTCACAGGCCAGAGGTGGCGCTCGGCTACGGCCACCACCGGATAACGGTAGTCGTATTCACCGATGGTCCCATCCACGGTACCGTCTATCTGGCCCATGACTGTGACACGGCGTCCGGGGGCGTAGGTGGTCGGCTCGAGGAAGCCATCCACCCGCGCCAGGAAACGGCCTTCACTGCGATCCTCCCGACGACGGGGCTCGCCGTGGCGCCCCAAGGGGCGCTGGACGATCTCCAGCCAGGTAGCCTCGGCCTCGTTGCGCACCTCGGCCACCTCACCGCCCCAGCGAACGGTCTCGCCCTCATGCGCCTGCGGCGCTGCCCGTACCCGCTCCAGGCTCGGTGCCCCTTCGGGCGCGCTGCGTACCGCTTCCGGAACGCTCCCGGCACACCCGATCAGCCACCAGAGCGCCAGCGCCAGTACAAGGATCCGTCGAGCCACTGCGCCACCTCCTTGACATCCTCCCCGGCCTGAAGGCCGGGGATTCCCGGCCCGGAG
>JBKGYE010000038.1:0-16404 GCA_046546255.1 Halorhodospira sp.
AGAGAAGTCCGTGATCTTTTATGGGACGGCAGCATTACTGAGTAGTGAAGACGGCCGGTATGATGGGCGACCTACTACAGAAGAGATTCAGCGTCTGGTCCGCACAGCCCTTAACGGGGAGGATTACGAGACGGAGACTGGAGAAGAGCCCTTGACTCCCGACGAAGTGGCCCTGTTTCTTGAGAATATAACAACTGAGCCTTTTTTCCTTTATGAGGATTAGAGGATTAAGCTTGGTGAGCGATTCCCGTTCCCGCATGCAGAGGGCACCTCATTCTGAGGCGGGGGAGCAGCGAAGGTGGGTGCTGTGCGTCGATGGCCTTGAGTGGCGCTCCGTCGGGTTGTGCGGCTTTGTCTACCACCGCGGCGCAGGTTTGACCTACGCCATGCCCCGCGTCTCGACGGAGCTCTTGGCCCGGATCGGCGAGCGCACCCCGGTGACGGAGCAGGAGCTGCTCTCGATGGTAGCCGAGTACCCTCGTGCTTTCGAGGATGGAGATACCTCGCCGGCCTCCCGGGAAGAGCTGCTGGCCTGGGCCCTGCAGCCACTCACGCAGGCAGGACTGATACGGGAAGCCACGTGACGACGGTCGCTGAGCTGGGCTATCGCACACTCGCGGCTCGTCTCTCCAGGGGGACCCTGGCCGTCCAGACGGGCCCCTTCCGCTTCGCGCTCCGTAGCCGTTTGGCCTCGGTGGCGGGAGGGATATGGCAGCTCTATGCCGATCATCCGGTGCTTGAGCCGGACCGGGGGTGTGATTTCCACTGTGAGCTCCAGTCCGCCCCTGGTCTGCGCCGCTACTACCGCCCACAAGCGCTCTTCTACGCAGACGCCAAGCGCATCTTCAAGCCGCTCCCCCGCAATCAGGCCTTTCCCATGCTCGAATGGGGTCTGAACTGGTGTGTGGGGATGCAGACCAAGCATCTGCTCCTCTTCCACGCAGCTTGTCTGGAGAAGAACGGGCGCGCGGTGATCCTGCCGGCACCACCGGAGGCCGGGAAGAGCACCCTCTGTGCCGCGCTCGCGAATCGCGGCTGGCGACTGCTGAGTGATGAGGTTGCCGTGGTTGATCTGGCTGGTCACCGCCCCCTGCTCTATGGTCTGGCAAGACCGGTCAGCCTGAAGAACGCGTCCATCGACGTCATCCGGCGGTTTGCGCCTGAGGCGGTCATCAGTGCGCCTTGCTACGATACCCGGAAGGGTTCGGTCGCCCATATGCAGCCCCCCTCCGAGAGCGTCTCGCGAGCGAGCGAGCCCGCTCTGCCGGGGTGGGTGGTGTTCCCTCGCTACCGTCCGCACGGCCCCGTAAGCTGGCGCGAGCGCTCACCGGCGCATACGCTGATGGGACTGATCGGCCAATCGTTCAATTATGCCGCCCTCGGTAAGCGTGCCTTCCACAGGGCGGTGGATCTTGTCGAGCAGGCGCCGGGGTACGATTTTGGCTACAGCCGGCTGGAGGAGGCCGTCGAGAGCTTTGACGCGCTGGCCGCTTAACCCCGCTCATGCACTCAGCCAGGGCCTCGCCCAGCCTGAGGCCCTGATCGGTTTCCCGGAATCGCTGTGGACCGGGATCCTGGCGGTGGGCCGCGAGAACCTCCTGCTCGGGGCGCTCTGGCATCGTGCCGTGAGCCGCGGCGTGGAGGGGCAGCTGCCGGAGTGGGTGGCCGGGCATCTGTGGGGTGCGGCCATGACGGCCGAGACCAACGCCGCGGCATTGGAGTGGGAGCTGCAGCAGCTCGATCGCGGGGCGCTGCGGCGGTTCACTGCTCCGGTCGTGTTGAAAGGGGGAGCCTATCTGCTGGCGGGGCTGCCGAATGCCGCCGGGCGGATTGTGGCGGACATCGATCTCTTGGTGCGCCGCACGGAGGTTGAGCGGGCCGAGTCGGCCTTGCTCTATGAGGGGTGGGCGGGTACGCACCACGACACCTACGATCAGCGCTACTATCGGCAGTGGATGCACGAACTCCCACCCCTGCAGCATCGCAAGCGCGGCACCACACTGGACCTGCACCACAACATCCTACCCGAGACCTTCGCCGTCGTGGTTGATCCAGCTCCCGTGCTCGAGCATGCCGTTCCTGCTCCGGGGCTACAATGGCTGCGGCTGCCGGCGCCTCGGCACCTGGTGCTCCACGCCATCGTCCATTTGTTCTCGGAGACGGATTGGGATCGTGGCTTACGGGATCTCTACGACATCCACAGCCTGCTCGAGCATTTCGGTGAGCAGGACGGCGAGCCGTTCTGGGAGGCGCTGCTCGACGAGGCGGCAGCCATGCGCCTGCTTTGGCTGGTTGAGCCGGCCGTCTGGTGCTGTCAGCGGCGCTTCGGTACGCGGGTGCCAGCAAGCGCCGCAGAGCGCTTGGCCCCCAGTCGCCCTGGCTTGTTGGGTCAATATGTGGTGCGGCCTACATTCGAGCACGCGCTCAATGGGCATCTCTCCACCACGCCGAAGGCCGATGCCCTTGCTCGGGCCTTGCTGTTGATCCGTGGCCACTGGTTGAAGATGCCGCCTTGGCTCCTGGCCCGCCACCTCTTCTACAAGGCCTTCCTCGCGCCCCGGGATCCGGATGCCGAGGGGGCGCCCATGGATCCACAACAGCATGGATGAGGTCAGCATGGCTGATCAGGCCGAAACGCAGTCACCGCAGATGGAGCCGAAGCTGGAGGGGGCGGACGAGCGGGCTGATCGCCGTTATGCGGTGGTCCTCGCCGGCGGGTCCGGGACCCGTCTGTGGCCGCTGTCCCGACGTAGCATGCCCAAGCAGCTCCTGGCGTTGACCGGGGAGCGTACCCTGCTTCAGGAGACAGCCCGACGGTTACTGCCGGCTTTGCCGCCGTACCGCATGAGCACGGTGGCGCACGCGGATTACCGTTTCGAGGTAAAAGGCCAGCTGCACGAGGTTGAGCCGCGGCTGGCCGAAGGTGTGCTGATCGAGCCGGCGGGGCGCAATACCCTGCCGGCCATTGCTTGGTCGGTGGCCCGCATCGCCCATCAGCGCCCTGATGCACTCGTGGGGGTCTTCCCCTCCGACCACCAAGTGGCTGATGCCGAGGCGTTGCGTACGGCCTGGGCCCGGGCGGAGGTAGCGGCGGACGCCGGCAACCTGGTCCTCTTCGGCATCCAGCCCACCGGGCCGGCCACAGGCTTCGGCTATATCCAGGCTGGGTCCGCGTTGGAGGCTGGCGTGGAGCGGGTCGAGCGCTTCGTGGAGAAGCCCGATGCGGATACGGCGCAGCGCTACCTGGAGCAGGGCGGCTATTACTGGAATAGTGGGATGTTCGTCTTCCGTGCGGACCGCTTCCTGGAGCTCCTCGCTGAGCACCAGCCGGAGATCGCCGATGCCGTGGCGGCGTGGGCCGGCCCGGACCACCCGCCCGACCCCGATCGCTACGGCCAGCTACCCGAGCTCTCTATCGACTACGGCCTGCTCGAGCTAGTCGGCTCGGTGGCGGTGGTGCCCGTGGATCTGGGTTGGAGCGACCTGGGTAGCTGGGAGGCGCTCTACCAGGAGCGGCCCAAGGACGGCGAGGGGAATGCCTGCCATGGGCCCACCCTACCGGTCGAGAGCCAGGGCAACCTCCTGTGGAGTGCCGACGGCGGCCTGCTAGCGGCCTACGGCGTGCACGACCTGGCGCTGGTGCAGACCCGCGACGCCACCCTGGTCTGCCCGCGGGAGCGCTTGGCCGATCTCAAGCCGCTCGTGGCCCAGGTGGCTGCGTACAACCCGGAGCTGGCCGAGCACCACGTGACCGTAGCGCGGCCTTGGGGCAGCTACACCACGCTGGAAAGCGGTCACCGCTACAAGCTCAAGCGCATCGTCGTGAAGCCTGGCTGTCAGCTATCGTTGCAGATGCACTACCACCGCTCGGAGCACTGGGTGGTGATCGCCGGTACGGCCAAGGTGATCAACGGAGAGGAGGAGATCTACCTGGAGGAGAACCAGTCGACTTATGTACCGGCGACACGGCCCCACCGCCTGGCGAACCCGGGACGGATCCCGCTGCAGATCATCGAGATCCAGACGGGCCCGTACCTAGAAGAGGACGACCTCGTCCGCTTCGAGGACCTCTACGGCCGCCTGGATGCCTCGGGATGAGGGCGGCTCTTACGAAAGCCCCCAGGCGTGATCGCCGCTATGCGGGGTCTTGGCCGCACTGGCGATACGCCATGAGGCCTTAGTAAGCGGATGCCTCTGCGGTATTCGAACCCTGGCACTGCCAGCGCCAGGCGTCCGCCATCATCGTGCGGAGATCCCGCTCGGCTCGCCAGTTTAGCTCCCGCTCCGCTTTGTGCGGGTCGGCCCAGCACTCGGCGATGTCGCCGGGGCGCCGCTCGGTGATTCGGTAGGGGATGGAGCGTCCGCTCGCCTGCTCGAAGGCGCGTACGGCCTCCAACACCGAATGCCCCTCGCCGCGGCCTAGGTTCCAGACGTGCTGACCCGGTTGGGCCTCAAGGTACTCAAGCGCACGCAGGTGCCCGATGGCCAGATCGACGACGTGGATGTAATCGCGCACCCCGGTGCCATCCCGAGTGGGGTAGTCGTCGCCGAAGACCTGCAGGTAGTCACGTTCCCCGGCTGCGACCTGGGCGATATACGGCACCAGGTTATTGGGGATACCGCGCGGCGATTCGCCGATCAGTCCGCTCTCATGGGCGCCGACAGGGTTGAAGTAGCGAAGGATGCCGATGGACCAGTCGGGATCGGCTCGGCTCAGGTCTGTGAGTGCCTGCTCGGCCATGTACTTGCTGGTGCCGTAGGGATTGGTGGTCCCGCCGGTGGGGGCTTCCTCGCGGATCGGCACCTGAGCCGGGTCGCCATAGACCGTTGCTGAGGAGCTGAAGATTAGCTTGCGAACCCCGGCGGCTTCCATCGCCTGGCATAGCCGTAGCGTGCCGCCGACATTGGTCTCGTAGTAGGCCAGCGGTTGCTCCACGCTCTCGGCCACCGCCTTGAGCCCGGCGAAGTGCATCACCGCGTCGATGCGCTGGGCGCCGAATACGGCTTTCAGCACAGAGGGATCCCGTATGTCGCCCTCGACCAAGTCCGGTGTGGTGCCGGTGATCCGGGCGATGCCTGTAGCGACAGCGGTGGAGCTATTGTGCAGATTATCCAAGATCGAGACCTGGTGGCCAGCCTGGATGAGGGCGACCGCTGCGTGGCCTCCGATGTATCCCGTGCCACCCGTGACCAGGATTCTCATTGCAAGGACGTCCTTTTCGACTAAAGTCTAGATGGAGTGTAGCACCTCTTCTTGAGGGGTTGGATTGTGACTGTTTCAGGTTTGAGGTCAGGGATGTGACCCGTGGTAGCCTCTGCTTGACTGGGATTGAATTGAATCTTCTGCGCACTAGCGCGAGCAAGGAGTCGCTCATGGAGTTTGTCCGCGCGGCTGCCGTGGCTCGAAGCCTCATCGTCGTGGCCACTGTCTCTCTCGGGGTTGGTTGTGGTACCCCGCCTTCTGCACCCCAAAGGGTGGATGATCCGGAGATCGAGCAGTACGTCATTGGTCCGGGCGACACGCTGAGCGTGCAGGTCTGGCGCAACCCCGAGCTATCGATCAGTGTTCCGGTTCGGCCCGATGGGCAGATCTCTACACCGCTGGTTGAGGATGTCCAGGCCAGTGGCGTCACGCCGACTGAACTCGCCCGGGTGATGGAGGATAAGCTGAGTCGCTATCTCCGGGACCCGGTGGTCACGGTGATTGTCACCGGCTTTGCAGGTCCCTACGACCGCCAGGTACGGGTCATCGGCCAGGCTGCCGAGCCGCGGGCCCTGCAGTACCGTGAAGACATGTCCCTCATGGATGTCATGATTGAGGTGGGGGGGATCACGGAGTTTGCCGCAGGGAACCGAACAGTATTGGTTCGCCATGAGGACGGAGAGCGAAAGCAGTACCACGTCCGGTTACACGACCTCATGAATCGCGGTGAGATCGATGCCAATATCGATATGAAGCCTGGAGATGTCTTGATCATTCCGGAAAGCTTCTTCTGATATCGGGTTGGCCAACAAGGTAGGCGTGTAGATACACCCTCCAGGAGACGCTCATTGCGTTTTTTTGGTCACCATATCTCGCGAAAGGTTTTGCTGCTCGTGGGCGTCGAGGGCTTGTTTGCCCTTCTCGGCCTGACAGTCATCCTCTCGCTACAGGCTGAGGTAGAGCCGTTTAGCCCTGAGAAGCTGCGGCTGCAGTTTGAGGTTGTCCTGATCGCTTTGGCTGTGCTTTTGAGCATGGCCGGCATGGGCCTTTATGAAATCGGGCAAATTGCCATGCGCGATGGGTCCTTGATGGTGGGGGTGCGCTTGCTCCTCGCCATGGTCGTGGCTTGGGGAGGTATGGTGGCTGTGCTCGGGCTCTTGCCAGAGCTGAGCATCGAGGCGAGCGGGTTGGTGCCTGGCTTGGCGGTTGCCTTCCTCGTGCTCTTGCTCGAGCGAGTGCTTTACAGTCGGTTCGTCCGAGCGAATACGCTGAAGCCGCGTATCTTGATCCTGGGGGTGGGCAGCCGTGCAACGGCTGTCGCTGAGCTTCAAGGCGAGCGTAGCCGGGCGGAGATGCCGTACGTCGTGGTCGGGTATGTGGCTCCGCCGGGAGCCAAGCACTTTGATGTCCCTGAAGAAGAAGTCATCCAGCAGGAAGCTGGGCTGTCCCTGCTTGCTCTTTGCCGACGCTATCGTATCGATGAGCTTGTTGTCGGTGTCCGTGAACGCCGTGGGCAGCTCCCCGTTGAGGAGCTCTTGGAATGCAAACTCCACGAGATCTCGGTGATTGATCTCACCAGCTTTCTCGAGCGTGAGCGTCACCAGTTGCGTCTGGACTCACTGAACAGCAGCTCGCTGATTTTCGGGGAGGGGTTTCGACAGGACGGTGTGCGCGTCACCGTCAAGCGGGGCTTTGACTTGATCGTCAGTCTCGCCCTTTTGCTGGTGACGCTGCCAATCATGCTGGTGACCGCACTCGCTATTAAACTAGAGAGCCCGGGACCGGTGTTTTTCTGTCAGCAGCGGATCGGGATCGGCAATGAGCCATACTGGCTGTTCAAGTTCCGCAGCATGCGTGAAGACGCTGAGCAGGACGGCGTGCCGCGCTGGGCTGAGGAGAACGATGCCCGCATCACACGTATCGGTTCGGTGATTCGCAAGCTGCGCATTGACGAGCTGCCGCAGATCTTCAATGTGCTCAAAGGCGATATGTCCTTCGTGGGGCCGCGCCCGGAGCGCCCTATTTTTGTCGAGCGGCTCAGTGAGAAGATCCCGCTCTACCGGTTTCGGCACACGGTAGCGCCGGGTATCACCGGATGGGCCCAGGTCTGCTATCCCTACGGTGCATCCATCCAGGATGCTCGGGAGAAACTCCAGTACGACCTTTATTACTTGAAGAACCATACCCTGTTTCTGGATCTGGTCATCCTCATCCGCACGGTGGCGGTCGTGCTCTTTGGCCAGGGCGCCCGCTAGGAGGCGCTGGGGAGGCGTGATGTTGTCGGCTGCGAGCTTCACTGCTGCCTTGGCGGCGTTCTTGCTGCTGGCCGTCCTGACCTTGGCGCTGTGGCGGGATCGCCCCGGTGCGCTGTCGGTGGTGGTGGCATCGCTCTTGACCGCTGGGTGGGCAGCGGAGCTGGTAGACCACTCACTTCAGGACGGTACGGGAGGGCCACTCTTGGCGAGTGGCATCTGGGAGTTGCTGCGGGTAGCGGGGTGGTTCGCGGTCTTGCTGGTGATCCTGAACCGGATGCATGGCCATACACGCCGGAGTCGGCGCACGCTGCGCCATTGGGCCGCGATCTTCGGCAGCTTTCTCCTGCTCATGCTGGTTCCGGTGGTCGGGCCTGAGATCGGCCTCGCTGGTCTTTACAGCCTGATGCTTTTGCTCATGGCGATCGCCGGATTGGTGCTGGTTGAGCAGGTCTACCGAAACACCCCCGAGCAGGAGCGCTGGGGGATCAAGTTGCTCTGCCTCGGTGTGGGGGGGCTGTTCGCCTTCGATCTATTCGTGCTCGCCGATCTGGTGCTCTTCCAGGCGGTGGAGACGACCACCGCTCAGGCACGGGGGGTGATCAACGCCTTGGTTGTACCACTGGTGGCGATCTCCCTGCGGCGCCAGCTCCCGCGTGACCAGATGCCGACCGTATCCAGGCATCTGGTCTTCCATACGGCAGCGCTGGTCGGTGCCGGCCTGTATCTGCTGGCGGTGGGCGGGGCGAGTTATCTCCTGCGCGAGTTCGGTGGCGACTGGGGGGCGTTGCTGCAGTCCGCGCTGCTTTTCGGAGCGGGGCTCCTCCTCATCCTGGTGCTTTTCTCAGGGACCTTCCGGGCACGGCTGCGGGTACTGATCAACAAGCACTTCTTTCATTACAAGTACGATTATCACGACGAGTGGCTGCGCTTCACCGGGACCCTCTCCAAGGAGCATGATGAGCTGCCGTTTCGCCAGCGGGCGATCTACGCCGTTGCGGAGTTGGTGGACAGCTCCGGGGGCCTGCTCTGGGTTCGCAATCGCCAGGGTGATTATGACCTGGAAGGAGTGCTCAATCTCGGGGAGCCGAGTCATCCCCCAGAGCCTCAGGCGGGATCGCTGGTGCAGTATCTGTCCGAGACCGGCTGGGTGATTGACGTCGACGAGTACCGCGACGACCCCGCGGCTTATCCCGGACTGGCGCTGCCGGAGTGGATGGCGGCGAATCCCCGCTATTGGCTGGTGGTCCCTCTGCTGCAGGGCTCGGACCTGACCGGGTTTGTGGTCCTTGCCCAGCCGCGGGCCCCGCGGCCCATCGAGTGGGAAGATCGGGATCTGCTCAAGATCGCCGGGCGGCAACTAGCGGTCTACGTGGCCCTGACGCAGGTGGGTGAGGCGCTGGTGGAAGCACGCCAGTTCGAGACCTTCCACCGCCTGGCGGCTTTCCTAGTGCACGATCTCAAGAACATCTCCGGGCAGTTGTCGTTAGTGCTCTCTAACGCCGAGCGCCACCGTGACAATCCGGAGTTCGTGGCACATGCCTTCTCCACCATCAGCCATGCTCGCGACCGGCTGGATCGGACCTTAGCCCAGCTACGTAATGCGCAACCGGAGCAGGCGGCCCCAGCACAGCGGGTCGAGCTGGGAGCGGTCCTGCGTCAGGTTGTCGACGCGGTGAGCGGTGAGCCGCAGCCGAAGCTGACTGTAGAGCAGGAGGTCCAGGTGATCGCGGATCAGGAGCGGCTGGCGAATGTGATCGCCCACCTCGTCCGCAACGCCCAGGATGCCACGCCTGCCGATGGTCGGATCCAGGTCCGTCTGAGTCGGCGGGAAGAATGGGGCTATATTGTGATTGAGGATACCGGCCAGGGTATGGATGAGGCGTTTATACGCGAGCGCTTATTCCGCCCCTTCCAGACAACGAAGGGTAACGCTGGTATGGGTATCGGTGTTTATGAAGCCCGGGAGTATGTGACCAGCCTTGGCGGGCGCATCGACGTCGTTAGCAAGCCCGGGGCTGGTACATGCTTTACGGTCCAGCTACTTGCGCGTGGCAGTGTCGAGCCTTCTCTAGCTGCGGCGGGCTGATACAAGGGAGGCGTAACGACGTTGGCGCGAGCCTATCACCTTCTGATTGTCGAGGACGACGAAGGGCTCCAGGAGCAGTTGCGCTGGTGTTTCGAGGGCTACGAGATCGTTCCGGCCTTCGACCGTGAGCAGGCTGTAGCCAAAGCCCGGCGCTTTGCGCCGGAGCTGGTCCTGCTCGACCTTGGTCTGCCCCCTGATCCGGCCAATCCTGGTGAGGGGTTGGCGGCCTTGCAGGAAGTGCTCGCCGAGGCACCGGAGAGCAAGGTGATCGTGGTCACCGGTAACGATGACCGCGAGAACGCGCTCAAGGCTGTGGCCCTTGGCGCTTACGACTTCTACGGCAAGCCGGTGGATCCGGATACCTTGCGATTGCTGGTGGATCGAGCCGCGCAGCTCTATAGCCTCGAGGCCGAGAACCACCGTCTGGCGCAGCAATCGGCATCGCCACTCGATGGCTTCCTGAGTTCGGACCCGGAGGCATTGCGAGTTTGCGGGATGGTCAAGCGCGTGGCTCCGGCGGATGCCACGGTCCTGCTGCGCGGGGAGAGCGGCACGGGCAAGGAGATCCTTGCCCGTGCGGTTCATCGGCTCAGTGGCCGTAGCGATCAGCGCTTCGTCGCGATCAACTGCGCCGCGATCCCTGAAAACCTCCTTGAGAGCGAGCTCTTCGGCTACGAGAAGGGGGCGTTTACCGGGGCTAACCGCCAGACTATCGGCAAGATCGAGCACGCTAGCGGCGGTACGCTCTTCCTCGACGAGATCGGCGACCTGCCCTTGAGTCTCCAGGCCAAGCTTCTACGTTTCCTTCAGGAGCGTACGATCGAGCGCGTCGGGGGGCGGCAATCGATCGAGGTGGACGTGCGGGTGGTCTGCGCCACCCATCGCGATCTGGCGCAGATGATCCGTGACGGTGATTTCCGTGAAGACCTCTTCTACCGTGTGGCCGAGATCGAGCTGACCATACCGCCGCTACGCGAGCGTCATGGGGACGCTGTGCTCGTGGCCCACGCCCTGCTCGATCGCTTCGCCCGTGAGCAGGGGCAGCCGCGGCGGGCGTTCACGCCGGAGGCCATCGATGCCATCGAGGCCTACCCGTGGCCCGGCAACGTACGGGAGATGGAGAACGTCATCCGCCGGGCGGTGATTCTGGCCGACGGCAAGAAGGTCACGGCCGAAGACCTCGCCCTGGGAGTGCCCGAAGGTGGTGTTGACCAGCTGCGCCTCAAGGAGGTCCGCGAGCAGGCGGAGTACCAGGCGGTGATTCGTGCGCTAAGCCGCTCGAACGGGAATATCGCACAGGCCGCCGGTCTGTTGGGGATTACCCGGCCGACCTTGTACACCCTTCTCGATAAATTCGGACTGAGGGATTGATGATGTGGACGGTCAGCATGGAGCAAACAGGCAGGAACAGCGCAATCGGCGTGAAGCCGACGATACGATCTCTCGGCCGGACGGTAGGGATCAGCGGCCTGCTCTGCGTGGTAGCACTAGCCGGTATCGGTTGCGGCGAGCGCACGCAGCAGGACTACCTCGAGCGGGCGGAGCTGGCCATGGAGGAAGGCGATTACCGAGATGCGGTTATCGACTACCGCAATGCCCTGCAGCGTGGCGAGGACGCCGCGATCCGCGCCCAGCTGGGGCTGGCCATGAAAAAAGAGGGTGATTCCGACGGGGCGATTCGGCACCTGCGGCGTGCGCTGGACGAGGAGGCCGATCCCGATCGCTACGCCTTGCCGTTGGCGCAGCTGCTGGTGCAGACCCGGCAGGGTGCGGAGGTCCTCGATTTACCACGGCCCAACCTGGATGACGAGGCGCAGGGCCGCTTCCTGGCCCACCGTGCAATCGGTAGCTTCATGGCCGGAGAGGAAGAGACCTACGAGCAGGCTCGCTCGGATCTGGAGCAGGCACAGGAGCTTGCCCCTGAGCAGGGTGTGGTCCAGCTGGCCAGTGCCTATGAGGCGCTGGCCCGCGGCAATCAGCCGGAAGCGAGCGTTGCCGTTGATCGGGCGACTCGTGCCAGTCCTGAGCTGGCGTTGGCGTGGTCGTTCAAGGGGGATCTGGCACGGTCGCGGGAGGATCTGGACGAAGCCCTTGAGGCCTACGAGCGCGCTGTGGAGCTGCGGTCCGGGGGGATCATGGAGCGCCTCAGCCGTGGTTCGCTCCGGCTAGAGCTTGGTGATCTGGAAGGTGCCCAGCAGGATGCGGAGTTCGTTCGCGAAGGTGCCCCCGATCATCCGGGAGGGCACTTCCTCGCCGGTCTGGTCGCGTTCCAGCAAGACCGGCGGGACGAGGCGCGCCAGCGCTTTGAGTCGGCCTTGTCGCAGCACAGTCGCTACCGTGCTCCGATGCCGTATCTGGCGCAGCTCCATCTCGATGCCGGCAACTTGCGCCAGGCGGAGCACAATTTGGAGCGTTACCACACCTTGGGGCCAGGTAATGCCCGAAGCTATACCCTGCTGGCTCGACTGCGGGTCGAGCAGGGCCAACCCGAGCAGGCACTGGATACGCTGACCGAGGCCGTAGAGGACCAGCCGGGCCTGCGCGAGGAGCTTGGGCCTTACCTGGCTGCTCTCTACCTGGATACCGGTCAGGCGGAACGCGGTGTGGAGACCCTCCGGGGGCTGCTTGAAGCGGGGCAGGATACCGCGACCATGCGGGAGATGCTCGGACTCGCCTTGACCCGGCAAGGCGACCGTGAAGGGGGCGTGGAGATGCTCGAGTCTGCTGCTGCGGCCGATGACCAGCCCCGGCGGGCTGATGTCGCCCTTGTGGTGGCCCATCTGCAGGAGCAGCGCTTCGATGAGGCCCTGAAGGCCGCCGAGCGGCTGCGGGAGAAGGACCCTGATAACGCCGACGGTTATTCCTTCCATGCTGCGGCTTTGCTCGGGCAAGAGGATATGTCGGGGGCTCGGCGCGTTTTGCGCGAGGGGGTGGAGCAATTGCCGGGGCATCCCGGGCTGGCCATGAACCTGAGTGCGCTGGAGTTGATGAGCGGGGACGTCGAGGATGCAGTAGAAGTTCTGGAGGCAGTGCAGGATGAGCGGGCCGGGGAGCCGACCACCGGCTTTCGGCTGGTGGCGATTCATCGGGAATTGGACGACGAGTCAGCCGCGCAGGAGGGGCTGGAAGCGCTCGTCGAGCACAACTCGGAGGATATCGGTGTGCTGGTTCGGGCGGCGGAAGTCTATCTCGAAATGGACCGTCCCGAGCGCAGCACGGCGCTTGTCGAGCAAGCCTTGGCCGAGGACCCGGAATCCCCTCAGCTCCATTACCGCCTGGCGCGCAACCACGCCTTGCAGGGTGAGCGGCAGGCCGCGATTGAGGCCCTGGAGGATGCCCTGGACTGGGAACCTCAGCATGCCCCTGCGCGGATTGCGCTGACCCGGCAACTGGGCCTGGCTGGGCAGATCGATGAGGCTCGGGAGGTCCTGTCGCCGTTGCTTGAGGAGCAGGGCGACGAGCCCGCGGTGCGGGCCCAGGAGGCGTTCCTGTACCTGCGCGAAGACCGTTTCGAAGAGGCCGCCGAGCGCTATGGTCGCGCACTGGAAGAGGAGCAGCGTCGCTCGTGGGTCGTGGAGGCATACCAAGCGCTTATCGGGGCGGGCCGTCATGATGAGGCCTTCGAGCGGCTGTCGGCTTGGTTGGAGGAGCAGCCTGAGGATAGCGGGGTTCGGCATACCCTGGCCAGCGGTTTCATGGAGCAGGATCGCCAGGATCAGGCGCGTGGGGTCTATGAAGAGCAGCTGGATCAGCAGCCGGAAGATGTCATTGCACTGAACAACCTGGCTTGGCTATACCGCGATGAGGATCCGGAGAAGGCGATGGCGTATGCGCGTCAGGCTCATGAGTTGGCGCCGGAGCAGGTGGAGGTCCTCGATACCTACGGTGTCATTCTGCTAGACGCCGGTGAGGCGGAGCGGGCTGTGGAGCTCCTTGAGCAGGCGTGGCAGCAGGTCGAGGGGCGACCGGAAATCGGTGTCAACCTAGCGGAGGCGCTGCTGGAGGTCGGGGATTCGCAGCATGCCCAGGAGTTGCTCAGTGATCTCCTGCAAGATCACGAGACCTTTGAGGATCGCCAAGAAGCCGAGCAGATGCTCAGTGAAGCCCAAGACGAAGAGTAGGCGAAGTGCTGCAGGCGTAGCATCAGGAGGTGCCCCGAGGAATCAACCGCTGCAACGCAACAGCGTACGGGCGGCGGGGTTGCTGGGTGTGACCCGGCGGACCCTGTGCAACCTAATGGATATATACGGTCTAAGGTGATCGGTATGAAAATGGATAGGAGCAGCGAAGCGTTTGGTTTGGCGCGTTGGCGTGGGCTTCGCTTGCGGTTGCAAACGGCGGTTTTTGGGGTGTTCGTCGCCAGCGTACTGGTCGCAACCGGGTGCGGCGCCGATCTGGATGAGCAGGGGTACTTCGAGCGCGCCGAAGAGCGCTTCGCCGAAGAGCGCTATCGCGACGCAATCATCGACTACCGCAACGTCCTAAGCGAGAACCCGGACAACGCGGAGGCTCGGGCTGGGTTGGGGCTTGCCTATATCCAGCAGAACGATCTGGACGCCGCTGGGAATCACCTGCGGAGAGCCCTTGATGCTGGGGTGTCGCCGGAAAGTGTGCTTGTGCCATTGGCGCAGGCGCTATTCGAAACGGATCGTAGTGCCGAGATTGCCGAGCTACCTTCGGCCGAGGAATCGGGACTGGGTGAAACCGATCAAGCGCGCTTGCTCGCCTATCGTGCTTTGAGTGCCGTTCAGGAGGATGACAGCGAACAGGCTGAATCGTATTTACAGCAAGCGGCGTCGCTCGATTCGGAGTTGGCAGAAGTCAAGGTGGCGGAAGCCTTTATGGCTTTGGAGGCCGGTGAGGCACAGGACGCCGAGGACGCAGCTACTGCCGCCGTCGAAGCGGATTCGGAGTTCGCCCCGGGGTGGTCGGTGCGGGCGCGAACCGCACAGATGCGGGGGAATCTCGAACAGGCCGAGGCGAACTATACGCGGTTCCTGGAGCTTCGGCCGGGCATGGTTGCTGAACGCTACGAGCGGGGGCTTGTCCGGCTTGAGCGTGGGGACGTCGAAGGCGCCCGCTCGGATGCCTCGGTTCTAGTCGAGGGGGCGGGGCAACATCCGGGTAGCAACCATCTGATGGGGCTGGTCCTCTGGGAAGAGGATGATCCTAGCGAGGCGCGCGGCTATTTCGAAGAGGCGCTGAGTAGGCACGGTGGTTTCCGTCCACCGCGCCCCTATTTGGCCGCCATTAACCTTGACCGGGGTAATCTGTCACAGGCTGAGCATCACTTAGAGCGTTACCTGGGGAGCGGGCCGGGTACAGCGAGGAGCTACCGCCTGTATGCGAGTCTTCGCCTCCAACAGGGACGTCCCGAGGCAGCGATCGACCGATTGACCTCGGTCCTGGGTGACCAGCCGGAACTGTTCGAACAGTTGGCGGATCAGCTGGCAGCGCTCTACCTGGAGACCGGGCAGGGTGAGCGGGGCATTGAGTTGCTGCGTGAGGCCGTGGAGGTTAGCCCTGAGCAGGTCGAGTTTTACGAGATGCTCGGCATCGCCCTGGTCCAGGAAGGACTGGGTGAGGAGGGGCTGGGCATGCTTGAGCAGGCAGCAGAGCGTTCCCCGGAGGCCCGGGGCGCGGATTGGGCGCTGGTGACTGCCCATTTGCAGGAGGGGCGTTTCGAGGAGGCGGAAAAGGCTGCTGACCGGCTCGTTTCCAAGGAGCCTGAGAGTCCGGAAGCCTATAACTTCAAGGGGGCCGCACAATTGGGCCAGGGGCGGCTCGATGAGGCACAGGAAGCTTTCCTCGCGGGTTTGGAGGAGGATCCCGGTAACCCCGGCCTTGGGATGAATCTGAGCACGCTGGAACTCGCTCGTGGCGATCTGTCAGCCGCACTTAGTGCGCTGGAGCAAGTTCAGGAGAGGCATCCCGGCCACTTCCGGACCGGCATGCGCCTGGCTAGCCTGGCCATCGGCGAAGGGGACCAAGAGAGTGCCGAGCGGTGGCTGGAAGCGGTCATTGAGGCGTCGCCCGAGGCGATCCAGCCGTGGTTGACGCTGGGGCGTCTCAAGCTCGAGACCGGGGACCCGGAAGGGGCTACGGAGGTTCTGGAGGCGGCGCTGGAGGATCATCCGGAGGATGCCCAACTCCTCTTTGCACTGGGTGAGGTCCATGAGCGCCAAGGCGAGCATGCGCAGGCCCAGGACGTCCTCGAGCGGCGCCTGGAAGCCGGGGAAGGTCCGACCGCGGACGCGTGGTTGGCGTTGGCCCGGAATCAATGGTCGCTTGGAGAGCTCGACGCGGCCGAGCATTCGCTGCAGCAGGCGCTTGAGCTGTCGCCTGAGCAAAGGCAGGCCCGCCATCTGCTCGCTTCCCTGTATCTGGATCGGGGCGATCTGGAAGAGGCGCGGCACCATTACGAGCGTATGGTCGAGATGGACCCGGAGGACGTCGCGGCCTTGAATAACCATGCATGGGTTCTGCGAGACGCGGATCCTGATCTTGCCCTAGAGTACGCCGAGCGTGCGGCCGAACTTGCGCCCGAGGAGCCAGCCGTCCTGGATACATTGGGTGCTGTACTGCTGGATAGGGGAGAAGGTCCTCGTGCTGCGGAAGTCCTGCGTCGTGCCTGGGAGCAAGCGGGCGAGGATGCGCCCGGCATCGGGTATCACCTGTCAAAGGCGTTGCGTGATACCGGTGAGGCTGAGGAGGCCGAGGTGTTGATCCGACGCGTGCTCGAAGAGCATGGCGAATTTCCCGAGCGCGCGGATGCGGAGCGTTTGCTGGAGGATTGGCAGGTTTGATGCCGAGCGAACCACTTCCCACGAAACTCTGATCTCGTCGCAATCCACGGGTGG
>JBKGYE010000039.1:0-16089 GCA_046546255.1 Halorhodospira sp.
TAGGGCCATCACTCGGCTGGATTTGCAGGGAGGAGCGCGCCATGGCGCGGACGCAGCCAGCAACCCTCGGAGGTGGCTGCTTCTGGTGCCTCGAGGGGGTCTTCCAGCAGCTTCCCGCCGTTGAGGCAGCGATCTCCGGCTATGCCGGTGGTACCCTGCCCCAGCCAACCTACCGCCAAGTCTGCACCGGTCGCACCGGTCATGCCGAAGTGGTCCAAGTGCACTATGACCCCGAGCGGCTCTCCTACCGTGAGCTCCTCGCGCTGTTCTTCACCATCCACGACCCCACTCAGCGCAACCGCCAAGGCCCGGATGTGGGCACACAATACCGCTCGATCATCCTCTACGCCGACCAGCAGCAACGTCGAATCGCCGAGACCGTGCTGCGCGAACTAGAGACCACGGAGGCCTTCCGCGCGCCGATTGTCACCGAGCTTGAGCCCCTTGAGGCCTTCTACCCGGCGGAGGCCGACCATCAGCGCTTCTACGATACCGCTCCCGAGGCGCCTTACTGCCGTGCCATGATCGCGCCGAAGATCGCCCAGGCCAGGGCACGCTTCCCGCAACTGTTCTCCTAGTCCGGGACCCGCCTCTCCCGCCGAGCGGACACTCTCCCTCGTCCATCCCAGACTTCAGCTCGGAAGGCCCCGCCCTTCAGGGCGGGGAGGCTATCAAGAAGGAGGAGCAGGACCCGAGCGCCACCGTGGACAATCCCCTAACGGCGATGAGCTAGCGTCCAGAGCGCTCTGGCGCCGTCCGGGAAGCGTCAGAGCGTCCCCAGGCCACTAGCCAGGCCCACCGGGCGCTACGCACCACAGCACGGCGAGCGGGGGCAATGATCAGGACCAACATAACCCCCGCCGCGGTCCGCTCTAGCCATCCGGGCCAGAGCTCCGGGGCCGCCCCGGCAAGTGCCGCGGGCTGGTAATCGCCGAGCGCCGCTACACCGTCGACCAACAGCCCCATAGCCACAGCGCCGACCAGGATGCTGGCTAGATAAACCGCCACCGTCGCCACCCCCATCTCACGGCGCAGGACCATCAGGGTAACCAGGCTGGTCACGGGCCCGGCGATGAGGAAGACCAGCACCGCGCCGGGAGAGACACCAGCGACAAGCATCGCCGCCGCCAGCGGGGTGGCCGCCGTGGCGCAGACATAGAGCGGGATCCCCACGAGGGCGAGGACGAGCATCGCCGTCACCCCGCTGCCCCAGGTGGCTAGCGCCCCCGGCGGGACGAAGCTGATCAGCACGCCGGCCAGGACCAGGCCTACGAGCAGCCATCCACCGATATCGTCGATCAGCTCCAGGATCTGGCGCCCCATCCGCCGTACCCCTTCGAGGGGCGCGGACCGGCCATCCGCGGCGGAAGCGGCTCGACCACACGGGTCATCGGCCTCGCCGGTACAAACATCACCGCTGCAGCAGGCACCCTCCTCCTCGCTCGACGTCGACACGGCCGGCCCCCCGGCCACCCGGCCTACGGCCAGGCCGGTAGCCACGGCGGTAGCCATCGCGCCGAACACCCGGGAGAGGGCCATAAACGGCCCCATCAGGACCCAAGTGAGCACCACGGAATCGACCCCGATCCCTGGCGTGCTGATCAGGAAGGCCGTCGAGGCCCCCCGCGAGGCCCCAGCGCGATGCAGAGACAGCGCAGTCGGGATCGCCCCGCAGGAGCACAGCGGCAACGGCGCACCCACCACTGCGGCACGGATCACCGGTGCCAAGCCGCTGCCGCCGAGCCACTGCTGCAGCCGCGCATCTGGGATCGCCAACCGCACGCCAGCAGCCACGATCAGCCCGATCAGCAGCCACGGCGCTACGGCCACCGTGACCTCCAGAATGTTCCCGCCTACGTGCAGGATCGTCTCGATCATGGCACCCCCTGCCGTATCCATATGGGCCCATGATGCCCGTTCGCTGCACGTTTTCGAAGGGCCTGACGGGGACCGGCGCCGTGACCGGCCACCTCCCTGTATCGGTCACTGGGCATACCTATTAGGATTGCTTCCATCATGGATACCACCAAGAGGAGCCACCATGGCGCGACGGACCCGACTGCTGGTGATCGGCGCTGGCACGGCCGGCCTGACCGCACTCGGCGAGGCACAGCGCTGGACCGACGAGGTCACCTTGATCCATAGCGGCCCGCTGGGCACGACGTGCGCACGGGTCGGCTGCATGCCTTCCAAGGCGCTGCTCGCCGTGGCCCATCGCTACCGTGCCCTACACGGGCTAGGCGCCGCGGGGCTGGCCAGCACCGACGCCGTCCAGCTCGATGACGCCGCCATCATGCGCCATATCCGCGCTCACCGGGACCGGCTTGCCGCGGTCCCTGCCCGCCAGGCCCGACAGCTCGGCGAGCGCTTCCTCGAGGGGCGCCCCCGTTTCCTCGATGCCCACACCGTCGAGATCAACGGCGAGCGCATCGAAGCTGAGGCCACGGTGATCGCCACCGGCACCCGGCCCATCGTACCGGGTCCCTGGCAGACGGCCCTCGGTGAGCGCCTAGTGACCTCCGACACCTTCTTCGAGCTCGAGCGCCTGGGACAGCGCGTGGCGGTCATCGGGCTCGGCCCCATTGGCGTCGAGCTCGGCCAGGGGTTAGCGCAGCTCGGCCTACAGGTCCACGGTTTCCACCGCGACGGAAAGATCGCCGGCATCAGCGATCCGACCATCCATACCACCCTGCGCGAAGCACTCGGCGAGGAGATGGCCCTCCATACCGGCAGCGCCGTGGAGGTCGAGGAGCTCGGCCCGGCGGGAGTCGGCATCAAGGCCGGCACCAAGACGATCGAGGTCGACTGGGTCCTGGCTGCCATGGGGCGTCGCCCCAATCTGGAAGGCCTCGGCCTGGAGCATCTACCCGGCGCCTTAGATGCAAACGGGCAACCCGCCCTTGAGGCACAGACCCTGCGCCTTGGGGGATTGCCGATCTATCTCGCTGGCGATGTCAGCGGCCAACGCCCGCTGATGCATGAGGCCGCTGATGAGGGCCGCCTGGCCGCCTATCATGCACTCCACCCTGAGGAGACCCGGCTTGAGCGCCGCACCCCGCTGGGGATCGTCTTCACCACCCCCAATGTTGCTCGCGTCGGCTGCAGTTACGACAAGCTACCGAGCAGCGGCTGGGTCATGGGGCAATTCGACTTCGCCCGACAGGGACGCGCCCGCCTGGAGGACGAGGCCAGAGGACGGCTGCACCTCTATGCCGAGGCCTCCAGTGGCCGCCTCCTCGGTGCGGAGCTGGCCGCCCCAGCAGGCGAGCACCTGGCTCACCTGCTAGCCTGGTCGATCCAGCGCGAGGCCACGGTGGATGAGCTGCTGCAGATGCCCTACTACCATCCCACCATTGAGGAGGGATTGCGCAGCGCCCTGCAGTCGGCCCGTAAGCAGCTCGGGCCGCGGCATACCGCACCCGACCTACCGCGATCCCGCGGATAGACACGACTGCGCCGAGGCCAGGGGACAGAGCGTACCGACCCGGTCGAGGCTAATCGCGGATCAGGCGCACGCCCGCTTCCCAGCGACCGCTAGGATGCGGCCAGTGAGCGGGTGGCTCCGCCGGCCAGCGCCAACGGGCCGGCGTGAACAGCTGCGCCATCTCCGTTAAGGCGCAGTGAAAGGGCGGCCCCCCTACCTTCCCGGTATGCATGAATAGCGCCAGCAGGGCCCCGCCAGGGCGCAGCCAGCGGTAGAGGCACTGCTCATAGCGCGGCCATAGCAACGGCTCGAGGGCGCATAGGCAGGTCTGCTCATAGACCGCATCGAAGGTCGCGGATGGCCGCCAGTGGAGCAGATCCGCCTCCTCGACCCGGGCCTCGAGACCTTGCGCAGAGAGCCCCTGCCGCAGGCGTCGGCAGGCCTCGGCGGCGATATCCACCGCCGTGACCTGATAACCGCGCTCAGCGAGCGCCTCCACCTCGTAGCCGCGCCCGGCGCCAGGGACCAGTACCCGCCGCCCCGGGATGGCATCGGCCTCCAGCCAAGCGCTCAGGGCGGGACTGACACCACCCCGATCCCAGCCGGTCCGCCCTTCCCGCCAGCGGGCCTCCCAAGGCCCCTGGCGATCGCTGGCACCGTTACCTGTCAAAGGTGCGGTGCTGCCGGCGGTCCCTGTCCGGGCTGCCAGGAGAGCTGCATACGCTGCTTCTCCTCCTGTAGCCCGCGGATCAGGGCATAGCACATCAGCAGCATCAGCAGCGAGAAGGGCAGCGCTGAGACGATGGCGGCTGCCTGTAGCGCGACCAAGCCACCGGCGACAAGCAGTACGGCCGCCACGAAGCCCTCGGCAATCCCCCAGAAAGCCCGCTGCACTGTGGGCGGCTCCGTATTGCCCACGGACAACAACATGGTAACCACCAACGTGGCCGAGTCCGAGGAGGTGATGAAGTAGGTCGCGATCAGGACCGTCGCGATCCCCGCGAAGATCGTGGCGATCACGCCCGGGGCCACGGCCTCGATAGTGTAGTAGAGGGCGATGGTCTCGTCCTCGGAGACGGCATCGAGCAGCCCACCGGCACCGAAGAGCTCCTGGTATAGCCCGGAGCCTCCAAAGACGGTCAGCCAGGCCAGGGCCAGCAGGGTTGGCACCAGCAAGACGCCACCGATGAACTCGCGGATGGTTCGCCCGCGGGAGATGCGGGCGATGAACATCCCCACGAAGGGCGCCCAAGCGATCCACCACCCCCAGTAGAAGGCCGTCCAGGACAGCTGCCAGTCCTCGGCCTCGCGCGCCCCACTGGCATCGGTCCAGAAACTGAGGTAGATCACGTTCTGCAGGTAGTCCCCCAGCCCTTGGACGAAGCTGGAGAGCAGATAGAGGGTGGGACCGAAGATCAAGAAGAAGGCCAGGATGACCACGCTCAGGATCAGGTTCAGCTGCGAGAGGATCTTCACCCCTCGCCCCACGCCGGAGATCACCGAGCCGACGGCGATCAGGGTCACCACGGTGACGATGAGCAGCTGATTGAGGGTGTTCAGTTCCACACCGACGAGTTCATTGAGGCCGGTGTTGATCTGGATCGCCCCTAGGCCCAGGGAGGTCGCCACGCCGAAGATGGTGCCGAAGACCGCCAGCACGTCGGCGGCGTGGCCGACGGGACCGTAGATCCGATTACCGATGAGCGGATAGAGCGCCGAGCGGATCGCCAGCGGCAGCTTCTTGCGGTAGCTGAAGAAGGCCAGCGACAGCGCCACGATAGAGTAGATCGCCCACGGGTGCAGCCCCCAGTGGAAGTAGGTCAGGCGCATAGCCGTCTCGGCCGCCGCCTTGGTCTCTCCTTCCTCGATGAAGGGGTTATCCTGGAAGTGCCAGATGGGCTCGGCGATACTCCAGAACAGCAGGCCGATCCCCATACCGGCACCGAAGAGCATGGAGAACCAGGCAAAGTAGCTGAACTCCGGCGGCCGGTCGTCATCGCCGAGCTTGAGATCGCCAAAGCGGCTGAACATCAGGAACAGCGCAAAGAGCAAGAAGAAAGCGACGACCCCGATGTAGTACCACTTGAAGGTATCGATGACCCAGTCGCTGGTCGCCTGGAAGACCCCCTCGGCGTACTCCGGATCCCAGGCACCGAAGAGCAGGAAACCGAGCACAATCAGTGCGGCGGTCGCTGTCAGCGGAACGTTTAGCCCTTTGAGCGGGCCTCTTTGTGCACGCACGATTCGCCCCCTTGTCCTGCTTAGAAGTACTCTTCACCGACGTGGTCACCGTAACCGCCCACAGCGCGGTAGACCGGCTTGCCGCCCGACTCGTTACGGTGATCGACCAGGGTGACCGTAGGCTGGCGGTTCACGGCAGTACGCTGGCCGAGATAGATACAGACCGGCATGCCGATGTTCGTGGTGCCTACGGTGATCCAGAGCCGGTTGAAGCCGAACCCACCGCCGACGAAGTCAAGCTGCGTCAGCGCGTCGTCGAAGCCACTGACGAAGTAGTTGCGCTGCTCGCGGGAGGCGAAGACGTGGACACGGATGTAGGCGTGGATGAGCTCGTTGACCAGCTCCGGCAAGCGGAACTCGCCGGTAATCTCAGCACCCTCGTGGTGCTCGGCGAAGGGATCCACGTGGACCGTGAGATCTTCTGGTTGCGGATTGAACCGCGGCATATAGCGCACATAGGCGGAGGTGTCGGCCAAGGTGTAGCGTACGCGCACGATACGCATCTGCTCGACGATCTCCTCGACGCTCATCGTCTCCGGCGCTGGATGCTGACGGGCGTCGTCGGAGTGCTGCTCAACGTCGCTCATAATGCCTCCATTGTGTGGTAACCCCATGATTGTACGGTATCGCGGGCCCAATCCCCAAGGACGCAGGGACCTATGCGCGGAAACCTCCGCGTTGCCGTGCATGCCGGCTCGCTCTATGATCGAGACCCATGACCCTCACCACGACCCTCAGCATACCGGCTACGGTGCTCGCCCTGCTTGTACTCGGGGTCGCCAGCACCTATGAGCGCCGCGCCCACGGAGCGGACACCGTCGCCGCCCGGGAGGTCCGGCACTGGCAACGGGGCGCAGCCACCTTCTTCTTTCTCAGCATGCTGCCCGGCCTGGTCAGCCGGCCGCAGCCGGAGGTGGCGGCAGCCATCCACGAAGCACTCAGCGCGGTGGCCCCTTTCTTCCTGCTCTTCGGCACCCTGTGCTTTATCGCGAGCATCAGCAAGGTCATCCCCCCTTGGCGCCGCCTGCAGGCGCGGCGAGCCGAGGAGGCAAGGCGGCTGGAGATCGCCGCCCAGGGTGGCCCCTATCCAGCGCTCTCCGCTCCCCTCGCCGAGAGCCTGCGCCAGTGCATGCCGGAGATGGCGGTGCATGTAGATCAGCGGGATGACACCGGCCACCACGCCAGCCTGGTCATCGACTCACCGGTGGAGGCGCAGCGCTATACCGTCTACGCCCTGCCCCGTGAACACCTCCACCTGCCGCAGGGGAAGGGGCTCAACACCAACGCCATCGCCCGAGCCCGAGCTGCGGCTGAGGCCTTCGAGGGCCGCCCTGTCCTGTGGGCACCCTTGCCCGAGCACGGCACCCCCCGGGCCTATTACGCTGAGCACGAGCTCGACCCACGCCCCTTCGTGGTCGAGGGCAAGGATGTCCACCTTGCCGAGGCGATCCACAAGCTCGAGCTCACCGCCCGCTCCGAGCGTCGCCGCCGCGAGGCGCGCGAAGCGGCCCGCCAGGCCACCGAGGGCGACCCGCGCCACCATATCCCGATCCGCAGCGACGTCCCAGCAGAGCACGCCCGACGGCAGCACGACCGGGAGAGCTGGGAGCGCTTCAATCTGCTTGCGCCTCGGCACCCGAGCATTGTCCAGGAGATAGAGCGACGAACGCGACAGACCTGCGACCGGTGCCTGATGCCGATCGCCGAAGGGACAGGGACCGTGGTCGTCACCGACCACGACCATATCTGCAAGAACGACGCCTCGGTGCGCATCGCCCTCGGGGATACGCACGACTCCGTCTCCCAGAACATGCCCGACTGCGGGCAGTGCCACTACGAGAATCCGGAACTCTACGAGGCCTGCCTCAACCGCTTGACGCTCGTGCATACGGGCAAATGCCCTCCCTCCCCCACCGACGCCGAGGAGGCCGAGCGCGATGCCGCCTACGAGCACCGAGCAAGGCTCGCCGCTCTTGGCCGTTCAATCAGCGAGTGAGTCACCCACCGCCTCGCGCAACGCCGTCAGCGCTGGGCGCCGCCCCTCGACAGCGAGGCGCTCGGCAGTCCATGCCCAACTGCGCTGCTGCAGCACCTTGCCGATGAATGCCCCCTCCCGCCAGGCCATCCGACCGCGGGCCCACCGCGGCTCTACCAGCAGCGCCACCGCCAGGGCCCGCAACGCCGGCAGCGCCGCCGCGTAGCCACGCAGGGTTTCGGCGAACCCCTCCAGCTCACGGCGCTGCCAGCTCGCGAGCGCAGGCACCGGCACCCTCCCCGCAGCACGGACAGCAGCCAGAGCGACCGCCGGGTCGATCCGACCCAACGGCTCGGCGAGGAGCACCGGAGCGCTGTGGCCGAGGCGCTCGCCGGCCGCTTGCACCC
This sequence comes from Halorhodospira sp., assembly GCA_046546255.1. Lineage (GTDB taxonomy): Bacteria > Pseudomonadota > Gammaproteobacteria > Nitrococcales > Halorhodospiraceae > Halorhodospira. The sequence continues at coordinate 8,048 of JBKGYE010000039.1, forward strand.
AGCCACGCCCTACATCATCCAGCCCCCGGGCCATCAGCGCCGAGTGCTCACCACTCGCTACATCCCGCCGAGCGCCGAGAGCCACTGTCGCCAGCCCGCAGGCGCGCCAGAAGGCGACCAGCTGTACCGTGGCACCGAAGCTCGTACCCACCAGGGCACACTCCAGGCACTGGGCACGCTCGGTCACCGCCGCCACCAGCTCTGCACCGATACCCCGCCGGCGCAGCGCCGGATGGACCGCGATGCGCTGGATGCGCAGGGCATAGCCCGTAGGAGCCGCCGCCAGCCCGGCATGGGTCGCCAGCGCCTGCGGCAGCAGATGGCCGTGAGGACGACGGCGCTCCGCCCACACCTCCTGCGCCGTCTCGGCCTCGAGCCCACCCTCCTCCGCGGCGAGGACCACGCCGACGACGGCCCCCTCCCGCTCGGCCAAGAAGAGGTGGCGACGCGGGGCATCGAGGAGCTGGTGCAGATCGAAAGGACGCGTCCGGTAGTGGGCAGCTACCAGCAAGCCGAAGGCCTGCCGCAACCGGGTCTCATCGGCCAGCAGCTCATCGCGGCTGACAGGGATCACGCGCACCGGTGCTGCTGAGTCCGCATGCACCACGGTGGCAGGCTCAGCATCGAGACACAGCACCCGCCCCAGCCACCCCTCCAACGGATCCTGAGGGGCCCAGCGGATCGGGGTCTCCAGGCGCACAGACCGCCACTGGGGCGCCCAGGCATCTAGCACTTGGCGAAAGCGTAAGTCGAACCCCCGACCGCTGCCCTCATAGCCGTGGACCGTGGTGGCGAAGGCGATCCGCGATGCGGCGTGGAGCAACGATGTAAGCAGATCCACCGGCAGCCCGGCGGCCTCATCCACTACCACCAGATCACCACGCTCCGGCTGGTCGACCAGCGCCTCGGGATCACGATAGATCACCTCCCCGGTAGCACCGTGCATCCTCCGGCGGCGCTGCACCACCCCATCGCAACGCTCGGCAGCGTGGCCGAGCAGGGTCTCGACAGCCTGCAGGTTCGGTGCGGTGACCACGACCCGCCGCACCCGCTGCGTTCGTAGCAGCTCGCCAATAGCGATACCGAGTGCCGCCGACTTGCCTCGCCCCCGGTCAGCGGTCAACACCACCGGGCGGCGCCGATGGCCGGTCACGACCCGTATCACCGCCGCCACAGCCGCCTGCTGATCAGCGCTCAGGCAGCCATAGCTGTGCTCGGCTACCGCCTGCACCGACGGCCAGGGCGCAAGCTCAGGAACCGCATCAGCCGGCCCGTAGCGCGTCACGCTCGGCTCCGTCGCCAAGGTAGCCATCAAGCGCTGGAGGAACCGGGTTCCGACCTCTTCACGCCCCTGCCCAGCAGGAACCAGGCGACCGAGTAGCGGATCGGGCCGGGAAGGCCAGGCTGACCACGCCGGGGTCAGCAGCAACAACAGGCCGCCACCGCGCAACGAGCCAGCCGCAGCACCGAGGGCATCAGCATCCAATCCGGCGTGGGCCTCGTAGACCAGGCAATCCACGGTGGTGCCGAGCACCCGGCGAAAGTCTTGAGGCCGCCAATGCTCCACCTCGCTACCAAGGCCTGGGGGCAGGCTCGCGCCGATCCAACGCACCCGCCCGCCTCGTGACAGACGCGCAGCGGCCACCCCCCGGCCCCAGGCTACTGGCCCCTCGAGCACCACTGTGCGGCGTATCACGCCACCTCCCGCCAAAGTGCCTGCAAACGCTTCTCCGAGACCTTCTCCCGCGTACCGATCTCCTGGGCAAACAAGGCGATACGATACTCCTCAAGCAACCAGCGCAAGCGCTCCAAAGCTGGATCGGGCGCCTGCTTACCGCTGCGCGCTGCTTGTCGCTGATGGACCCGCTCGTGCCAAAGGCGGATGGTGTGCAATGGTGCACGGTCCTTGCTCGGATCGAGCTGGAGCTTCTCGACGCGGCGCTCGAGGCCACGGAGATAGCGGGGCAACTCGGCCAGCCGCTCCGGCGGCAGCGCCTCCAGGAAGCCTGGATAGACAAGGCTGCCTAGATGCTCCTCAAGATCCCGCAGGCTATCGAGGAGCGCCGGGCTATTCAGCCGCTTTAGGGTCTTGCGCAGCTCCTGATAGCGGGTGAGCACCTCGTCGAGGACTCGACACAGCGACTGTGCAGTCGTGACGAGCTCGCTCCGCCCCGTCGCCAATCGGCTCTCGAACGCCTCCGTATCCCGTGGCACCCCCTCAGCGAGGAAGCAGCGATCGAAGACGGCCCTTAGCAAGGCCTCACGCAGTTCGTCATCGCCCCCCAACCCGCGGTATTTCAGGCGCAGGGCCTTGAGTTCGTCGAGCTTGCGCAGCGCTCGAACCTGCTGCGGCAGCGCCAGCATATACAGCCGACGCACCCCGGCACGGCTCTGCTCCGCCGCGGTGTCGGGCGCATCGAACAGCAGACGGGTCACGGAGTCGCCCTCGTCACGCAGCGCCGGATACCCTCGGAAGCGCACCCCGCCCTCCTCAAGCACCACGGACTCGGGCAACCCCCCGAAGTCCCAGCGGGTGATCCCCTCGCGATACCAGGCGTCACCTGGAGCGTCCCTGCCGCCCCCGGCTGCGGCGAACTCCTCGCTCGCTGCCTGGCTCAAGCCGGCCTGCAAGGCTCGCAGGTCACGTCCCTGCTCTAGGGTTCGCCCCTCGCGGTCGACAACCCGGAAAGCCATGCGCAGATGCTCCGGCAACGCCACGGCCTCAAGGGCTCCTGGCGGCAGCTCCACGCCGGTGATGCGCTGCAGGTGCCGGGCCACGGCGTCGGTGAGCGCCCCCTCGCCGTGGGGCACCGCCTCCAACACCGCTTGGGCGAAGTCCGGCGCCGGCACGAAGTGCTTGCGCAGCGCCTTGGGCAGTCCTCGGATCAAGGCGGTGACCTTCTCGTGCAACAGCCCCGGGACCAACCACTCAAACGGCTCAGGCGGCAACTGGTTGAGCGCCGCCACGGGGATCACCGCGGTGACACCATCGCATTCGCTTCCCGGCTCTAGCTGGTACGCCAGAGCGATCTCGACCCCGGCAACAACAATCCGGTCTGGATACTGCTCGGCGGAGATCTCGGCCGTATCACGGCGCACCAGCGCCTCGCGGGTTATGTAGAGGCGATACGGATCCTTGCGCTCGACGCGCCTGCGCCAACGCTCGAAGGCAGCGGCATCGCTAATGTCCGTCGGCAGACGGGCGTCGTAGAAGGCGACAAGCTGCTCCTCATCGACGAGGACATCGCGCCGGCGTGCCTTGGCCTCCAAGCGCTCGATCTCCTCGACCAAGGCCTGGTTGTGTGCCAGAAAGGCCCCGCGGGTGCGCACCTCACCGGCGACCAGGCCATCGCGGATGAACAACCGGCGCGCCTCCTGCGGCGCAATACGCGCGTAGTCAACTTTACGCCCAGAAACCAGGATCAAGCCGAAGAGGGTGACCTGCTCCTCAGCCACCACCCGGCCGCTGCGCTTGTGCCAGCGCGGCTCACCGTAGCTCCGCGAGACCAGGTGGCCGGCCAGCTCCTCCACCCACGCGGGTCGGATCTCTGCCACGGTCCGGGCGAAGAGCCGGCGGGTCTCTACCAGCTCAGCGGCGACCAGCCACTTCGGCTTGCGCCGGGCCAGCCCCGAACCGGGGAAGATCTGCATCTTTACCCCTCGCGCCCCGAGGTAGGTCCGCTCCTCATGCAAGGTGGCGACCTGGCTGAGCAGCCCGGTGAGCAGGGCACGGTGCACGGCCTCATAAGGGAACGCCGAGGGATCACCGTTGCCACGCCCGCCGGCCCCCGCCTGCACCGACACCTGCGAGGAAAGCCCCTGGTCACGCCTCCGGGCAGGGCGACGCTCACGCGTCTCTACCTCTTGGAGCATCTCAGCAAACTGACGGCGGATATCCGCCCACTCGCGCATGCGCTGGGGGGCGAGGAAGTGCTCCCGGCACCACTGATGGAGCTTACGCCGCGACAAGCGCCGGCGCTGCTCCTGGTAGTCCTCCCACAGACGCAGGAAGGCCACGAAATCGCTTTTCGGATCATGCCAGCGGGCGTGGGCCCGGTCAGCAGCCTCTTGGGCCTCCATCGGCCGCTCCCGCGGGTCCTGGATCGATAGCGCCGCGGCGATGATCAGCACCTCGCGCTGCACACCGGCATCACGAGCGGAGAGCAGCATGCGGCCGATGCGCGGATCAGCTGGGATGCGGGCGAGCTGACGACCGAGCTCAGTGAGCTCGCGCTGCTCATCCACGGCGCCAAGCTCGAAGAGCTGGCGCAAGGCGTCGTTGATATATCGCCGTTCCGGAGGCTCCACGAAGGGGAAGCGCTCAATCTCGCCAAGGCCCATCGCCTTCATTTGCAGGATGACCCCGGCGAGGTTGGTACGCAGGATCTCCGGATCGGTGAACCTCGGCCGTCCCGCGTAGTCGGCCTCGCTGTAGAGGCGGATGCAGATGCCTGGCGCCTCGCGCCCGCAGCGTCCAGCCCGCTGATCCGCGGAGGCCTGAGCAATGGGCTCCACCGGCAGGCGCGAGACCTTGGTCCGGTGGCTATAGCGGCTGATCCGGGCACGACCGGTATCCACCACGTAGCGGATGCCGGGCACGGTTAGTGAGGTCTCGGCAACATTGGTAGCGAGCACAACCCGACGCTTGCCACGCCGGCCGGGATGGAAGACCCGCTGCTGCTCGGCGCTAGACAGGCGGGCATAGAGCGGCAGGACCTCGCTATCCCGAGGCGGTTGCTTGCGCAGGAACTCAGCGCACTCGCGAATCTCTCGCTCACCGGCAAGGAAGACCAGGACATCACCCGGCCCCTCGGCAGCGAGCTCATGCACGGCCTCGCTGACCGCTTGGGTCTGCTCGACGCCGTCACGCTCCTCGTAAGGCCGGTAGCGGACCTCTACCGGGTAGGTTCGGCCAGAGGCCTCCAGGATCGGTGCGCCCTCGAAATGCTCGGCGAAGCGCTCTGGATCGATGGTCGCCGAGGTGACGATGACCTTGAGATCCGGCCGGCGCGACAGCAACCGCTTGAGATAGCCGAGGATGAAGTCAATATTGAGGCTGCGCTCATGGGCCTCGTCGATGATCAGGGTGTCGTAGGCATCGAGGTGACGATCCGATTGGATCTCGGCGAGGAGCATGCCATCGGTCAGTAGCTTGACCCGGCTCTCCTCGCTAACCTGATCGGTAAAGCGGAACTTGTAGCCTACGGTGGTCCCGACCTCAGTACCGGTCTCCTCCGCCAGGCGCTCGGCGAGGGCCCGGGCTGCGATGCGTCGAGGCTGGGTATGGCCGATCAGCCCGTAGGTGCCTCGGCCCAGCTCCAGGCACATCTTGGGCAGCTGCGTCGACTTGCCGGAGCCGGTGGCACCGCAGACCACCACCACCTGGTGATCGCGGATAGCCGCCTGCAACGCCTCATGGCGCTGGACCACCGGTAGCTCGGGATCCCAGGCCAGGACCAGGGGCTGCTCGCGGCGACGGACGACCTCCTCCTCAGCGGCCGTGAGATCACGCTCCAGGCGAGCGAGGCCACGATCGAAGGGCTTCCCCTGGCGGGCACGGCGCTCAAGGCCCGCCAGGCGACGGCGCAAAGCCGCGCGGCGGGGGGCATACCCGCCCTCGATGCGCTCGCGCAGATCCCGGAGCTGGCGCGGCACACCGCTCACAGGGCTCGATCACTCCTCATGGTTGGTGATCGTGCGGTACTTGCGGGGCGGTAGCTGCACCGGTTCCACAGACCACTGCGCCTGCTCACAATCGAGCAGGAGCATCGAGGGCCCCTCCCCGACCCGTACCCGACCGGCTGCCCCAGGGTTGAGGACCCATGGGGTCACGGCATCGTCGACGACCAGGTAGTGGCTATGGCCGCAGGCGATGGCCCGCACTTGCGGGAATGCATCTCGCAGCAACTCGTGGCGCCGGGCGGCGGGCTCGTAGCCATCACCGTGGACCACCGCCAGCTGCCCACCCGGCAGCTCGAGCACCGAGGAGCTCGGTAGGTGCTCGAGCATGTGGGCTTCATGGTCCGGCCAGGTCTGCGGGCCATCGACGTTACCACGGACAGCGATGACCTCCTCCCGAGGCTGCATGGCGCACAACACGTCAGCGCCACCGACATCCCCGGCGTGCACAGCCAGATCGCACTCGGCGATGTAATCGGCGATTCGAGGATCAAGGAAGCCGTGGGTATCGGCGATGATACCGACTCGCATTGGGGAACCTCCCCGGGCGCAGGGCCATGGCGCTCAGCGGGCGGCAAAGGCCTCATCGACCGCCTGGCGCAGCGCGCTGTAGTCGTGCGTGACGGGGAATTGCGGAAACTGCTCGGCGATCTCCGCGGGGGGACAGAAGAAGATCCCCCGATCGGCAGCGCCGAGCATGCGCGTGTCATTGTAGGAGTCACCAGCGGCCGCTACCCGAAAGTTCAATCCGCGCAATGCCTCCACCGCCTGGCGCTTATGATCCTCCAGGCGGATGTAGAAATCAGCGATGCGGCCCGCCTCGGTGACCGCCAGGCTGTGGCAGAACAACGTGGGCCAGCCGAGCTGCGCCATCAGGGGGCGCGCGAACTCATAGAAGGTATCCGAGAGGATGATCACCTGATAGTCCGCCCGCAACCCATCGAGGAAATCCCGCGCACCGGCGAGCGGCTCAAGCCGCGCTACTACAGCCTGGATATCGGCCAGCCCAAGCCCGTGCCTGTCCATATCCTTCAGGCGCATGGTCATAAGCTCACGGTAATCGGGAATATCCCGGGTGGTGGCACGAAAGGCCTCGATGCCGGTGAGATCGGCCAGGTTGACCCAGATCTCCGGAACCAGCACGCCCTCGAGATCGAGACAGACGATGTTCAAGCGTTTTACCTCCCGGCGAGAGTGCCCTTTACAGCCCGGTCTCGGGCATGGCGCGATAGCGCGGCCAATCTAGTCATTCTGCGCCTGCGGCGCAAGCAGGGCGGCCCGAGCGCCGCTCCCAATGTAGCGTCACGGCGCCGGAACGTCGATAATGGGTCCGACCCCGCAGCGATTGCGGCCTATCCTATGGAACCCAACCAAGAGGGAAATCCTATGTCCGATCGCTTGACAGACAACCGGACCGCGACCCTGTCCGCCCGTGCCGGCACCCGGGCGCTGGCGGCCAATCGCCTCATCCGTAACACGTACCTCCTGCTATCCCTGACCCTGGCCTTCAGCGCCGTAACCGCTGGCGTGGCCATGGCCCTGGACGCCCCACGCCCGAACCTCTTCCTGGTGCTCGGTGGCTACTTCGGGCTGCTGTTCCTGACCCAGTATCTGCGCAACAGCGTCTGGGGACTGGCCTCGGTCTTCGCCCTGACCGGCTTCATGGGCTACACCCTCGGCCCCATCATCAACCTTTACCTCGGCCTGCCCAACGGCGGCCAAACGGTGATGATGGCCTTCGGCGGCACGGCGGGGATCTTTGTCGGCCTCTCCGCCTACGCCCTGATCAGCCAGCGGGACTTCAGCTTCATGCGCGGATTCCTGTTTGCCGGCATCCTGGTGGCCTTCATCGCTGGCCTTGCCGCTGTCTTCCTGCAAATGCCGGGGCTATCGCTAGCGGTCAGCGCCATGTTCATGGTGCTGATGAGCGGCCTGATCCTCTACCAGACCGGCGAGATGGTCAACGGCGGCGAGGACAACTACATCATGGCCACCGTTACGCTGTATGTCGCTATTTATAATCTCTTTTTGAGCCTGTTGCAGCTGCTCGGGCTAGCTAACGAGTAAGCGGGTTGCTGCGTCAAAATGCGGGTTTAGTAGCATTGGTAGCATCTGCTTGCTACTGTTACTGCTACTAAACCCGCTTGGTATGCAGTAGCAGCCCCGCATGGCGACCATCACTCAGCTCAAGCGCAAGCGCGGCACCGTCTTCCGCGCTCAAATCCGTCTCACCCGCCCCAACGGTCGTGTCCACTCCGAGGCCAAAACTGTCAATGGCCATTTTTTTTGATCCACCAGTGGCCAACAGAATTGACCCAGGTTGCCGGGGCTCAGCCGGCGGTTTTCTCTCTGAGCCGGTAGCT
>JBKGYE010000040.1:0-15932 GCA_046546255.1 Halorhodospira sp.
CACCGACTTCGCCAGCCGGCTCCGCGCGAGCCCCTGCACCGCCAAGTCCTCGATGTAGATCGCTTGGTTCTCGCGAACGAACCGAGTCGTTTGCTGGTGCAGCCAGTCGGCTCGGGTGTCCGCGACCTTGGCGTGGCAACGGGCGAGGTGGCGCCGCGCTTTCGCCCGATTGTTCGATCCCGGCTGCTTGCGCGAGAGCGCCTTCTGCGCCTTGCGCAGCCGCCGCTCGGCCCGGCGCAGACAGCGCGGGTTGGTGATGGTGTTGCCGTGCTGGTCCACGGCGAAGTGGTTGAGCCGCAGATCCAGCGCGGTCTCTATCTCGGCGCCATCGGCGTCCACCGCTGGTGGCGCCGTCTCGTCACCGGCCTCAACCACAAAGCTGGCGAAATAGCGCCCGGCCGCGTCGCGAATCACCGTGACCGACGACGGCGGTGCGGGCAGATCCCGCGACCAGGCGACCTTGAGGTCGCCGATCTTCGCCAGTCGCAGCTTGCCGTTGGCGCGGATACGGAACCCGCCACTGTGTAGCCGGATCGCCTGCCGGCGGTCTTTCCGGGACTTGAAGCGGGGATGGCCGACGAACCGCGGACTCGCTCCCTTGATGGCCTCAAAGAAGCGGCTGTAGGCCGCATCGCAGTCGCGCACCGCCTGCTGGAGCACGATGTTCGAGACCTCAGCGAGAAAGGCCCGCTCGGGCGTGGTCTTCGCCTCGGTGATAAGCCGGCGTTGGAGCTGGGTGCTCGACGGGTATTGAGCACCATTGCGGTAGGCATCCCGCCTCGTCGCCACCGCAGCGTTGTAGACCATCCGCCCTAAACGGCGGGGCTTGCGCCAGCCGTGTGGTCACCCGGCCGCGGGCTGTGCTCGGGATCTCCGGCCCCGAGGTGCAGGTGGAGGTCCACCTCCTGGCCTCGGGGCTACCTACCAAATCGCGCCGCAGTGCTCCGCCTATAGCCGCGTAGCGGCTTAGGGGCTGGTGTGAAGCGGCGCCCAAGTGACCTATCCAGCGGCATTCCAGCTTGTGGCGGCGATGAATCCCTGCCCATGCGGTTACCTCGGTGATCCTTACAGCGAGTGCCGCTGTACGTCCGATCAGATCGCCCGCTACCGCGATCGCATTACCGGTCCCTTGCTCGATCGTTTCGATCTTGCCGGGAGGTGCCACGCTTGAGGGCCCAGGAGCTGATGCAGGCACCGGCGGCGGAGCCTAGTCCAGTGGTGGCACAGCGGGTATGGGTTGCTCGGGAGCGTTTCTGCCAGCGTTCCGGACGGATCGCCGCGGAGCTCGACGGGGAGGCATTGCACCGCGCCTGTCCCCTGTCCACCGAGGCGAGGCGGATCCTGGAGCAGGCCACCGAGGCCCTCAGCCTCTCCCCCTGCGGTCACGTCCGGTTGCCGCGCGTGGCGCGCACCATCGCCGATCTCGCTGGCTACGAGACCATCGAGGCCGGTCCTGTGGCCGAGGCGGTGGGTTTGCGCCGGGCGTTAAGTTGAGCCTTGGCACGAGGGGAGTGCGTGAGGAGCCGCTCGGGACAGTGGGGATGGCGTCCTGCGCCTTTGGGGGCGCCCCGGGTGCTTGGATAGCCGCCCGGGGCGCTGAACAAGGTTAGGGGCTAGAACTCGCGGGCGAGGGTGAAGGTGACCTGGCTCTCGTCGTCGTCATCCTCAGCAGCGTCACTGTCCAAGTAGGAGGCAACCAGGCTGAGATCCAGGGAGCCGTGATCGTATCCCACGCCCACGGCGGCGTCGGCCCCGTCCATGTCGGTATCGGAATCGATGGCCAGGTAGCCGAGATGGGCGCTGCCGTAGAAGGCGGTCCCGAACGGTACGGTCCAGTTGGTCTCCGTATAGGCCGAGCTCTCGTCTGTGCCGAAGTAGTCGTCGGAGCCGTGGATGTAGAGATCGCCCTCCACCTCGCCGAGGCTGGTGCCGACCCCGGCGTAGAGTTCTGTGGTATTGCTGTCGGAAGCGTTCGGGTAGCCGTAGTAGGTAAGCCCAATGTCGGCCCAGGCGTCTGCAGTCAGGGCAAACTCGTAGCCACCATAGGCATCGAGTTCCACCGCGGGTTGGCTATCGGCAGGTTCATCGTAGAGGAGGCTCGAGGCCCAGGTCCCGACGTAGGCCCCGCTCTCGTGGCCGAGGTCGAAACCGCCCTGGACGGCCGGGTCCTCGTCGCTCTCCGAGATCCCGCGAAAGACGTAGTTGGATGTGATGGCGACGTTGGAGGAGAGGCTCCAGCCGGCGCCGAGTTCCTCGGCTTGGGTAGGGGCAGAGAGGCCGAGGGCGAGCCCGCCGGCGGTCAAAAGAGAGAGACTCTTCTTCATTTTGGCACCCCGTGCTGTTTTGGTGATTTGGTCTCGGGCGAGGCCCTCTTGGCCACGCCAGCGCTCGTTGTGCGCTCACTGTCTTATGCACGCTGTGTGCCAGTGCTCAGTGGGTGAAAGCACGGCCGGGAAGGGGGGGTGGCAGGGGTGAGCGCTGCGATCTGCACCATGGGGCGGCGGGGGTGGCGTGTGGATGCACCTCTGTAGTGCGGAGGATGCGGTGCGGTTGCAGGCGGTTCTGGCGGCAGGAAGAATGATGCGTTTGTTGTACTACGAAACGGAGGGGAGGTATGCATCAGCTCTTGCTCTCGAGCCACATCCTGGCCGCCTTGCTGAGCCTGGGGTTGCTCGTCGCTCGTGGTCTGCTCATGGCCCGTGGCTCTGGGTTGCTGGAGAACAGGTTCCTGCAGCTCGCCCCGCGCGCGGTAGATACCGTCTTGCTGCTCACGGCAATCGCGCTGATGTTCCTGATCTCACAGTACCCCTTCGTGGATGGGTGGGTGACCGTCAAGCTCCTCGGGCTGGTGCTTTATATCGTCCTTGGCGTGATCGCGCTGGGACGGGCGCGGAGCCTGAGAACGCGCGTTCTCGCACTGGGTGGGGCCATATTGGTGATTGGTTACCTCTATGCCTACAGCGTTACCCGTGAGCCGCTGCTCATAGTCGGTCTAGGTGGACTAGGCTGAGCCGCAGCGCCCCGGGAGATGCTATTTTGTCCGGGGCTTTCATCGGAGCTAAGCCATGCGGTTGACCCGTCACAGCGATTACGCCCTACGGGTGCTGCTGTTCCTCGGTGCTGCGGATGGCCGGCTGGTGACCATCGGCGCGATCGCCGAGTGTTTCGGGATCTCCCGCAATCACCTGACGAAGGTGGTCAACCGCCTCGCGGCCCACGGCTTTGTCGAGACGGTCCGAGGCAAGCATGGTGGTATACGGCTGGCGATGTCAGCGCAGCAGCTGTCGCTCGGCCAGCTGCTGCGCTGTACGGAGGAGGACTTCACACTGGTCGAGTGCTTCAGCACTGAGGACCGGCACTGCCGGATCGAGGGCAACTGCGCGGTACGCACGGCCCTCAACGAGGCGCTGGAGGCCTTCCTGGCCGTGCTCGATCGCTATACCCTGGCGGATTTGCTACACAACCGGGTAGCGCTAGCTCGGGATTTGGCGCTGGGCGACTGGCAAGCGCTGGAACTCAAGTAGCCGCTCGGGCGCTGGACCCCGAGGCCTTCTCCAATGATCTTCCCCGCAACGGGGTGGCTGGTGAAGGGAGAGCGGATCTGGAGCGGGTGATGGGAATCGAACCCACATCGCCAGCGTGGGAAGCTGGAGCTCTACCATTGAGCTACACCCGCCTCGCGGTGAGCATTATGCTAGCGCTCTCGGCACTTTGAGGCAACCGGTGCGGCAGTGCCGCATATCACGTTAAACTGATAGAGATGAGTACAGCAGCGAACATCATCCAGGTCCAGGTCAACGGGGAGGGCATCAGCCTGCCCACAGGGGCGACCTGTGCCGATGTGCTCGGTCGCCTCGGCGTTGATGAGCAGCAGCGCCTTGCTGTGGAAGTCAACGAGACCATTGTCCCTCGCAGCCAGCTGCGTGAGCATCGCCTGGCGGAAGGCGATCGGGTCGAAGTGATCCAGGCGATCGGTGGTGGCTGACTCCTCCTTACACTAAGCACGGAGAATCCAGAGAAGATGGCGGAGCACGATCCCCTCGTTATCGCCGGACGCACCTACCAGTCCCGCCTGTTGGTCGGTACCGGCAAGTACCGCGATATGGAGCAGGCTCGTGCAGCTCTCGAGGCTAGTGGTACGGAAATCGTCACCATTGCCCTGCGTCGTAGCAATATCGGCCAGAATCCTGATGAGCCCAACCTGCTTGAGGTGGTGCCGCCGGAACGCTACACCATCCTGCCTAACACGGCCGGCTGCTATACGGTGAAAGACGCGGTACGCACCTGTCGCTTGGCCCGGGAGCTGCTCGACGGCCATAACCTCGTCAAGCTCGAGGTCATCGGCGATGAGCGGACCCTCTACCCGGATGTGCAGGGCACCCTGGAAGCCGCTGAGCAGCTGGTGAGCGAGGGCTTCGAGGTCATGGCCTATACCAGCGATGATCCGATCATCGCTTTGCGGCTCCAGGAGATCGGCTGCGCGGCTGTGATGCCTCTGGCCGCTCCTATCGGCTCCGGGCTGGGGATCCAGAACCGCTACAACATCCTGGAGATTGTCGACCGCCTGGAGGTCCCCGTGATCGTGGATGCCGGCGTGGGGACGGCCTCGGATGTTTCGATAGCCTTGGAGCTCGGCTGCGACGCCGTCTTGCTCAACACCGCGATCGCCGGCGCCCAGGACCCGGTGCTGATGGCCTCGGCTATGCGCAAGGGTGCCGAGGCCGGCCGTGCGGCTTACCGAGCGGGGCGCATCCCGAAGAAGCGCTACGCCGCTGCCTCCTCGCCGACCGAGGGGACCTTCTTCGAGTGAGTGGGCCCCTGAGCCGGACCTTTGTGCGTCGTGAGGGGCGCTTGACCGCGGGGCAGGCGCGGGCTCTGCGGGATCTGTGGCCCTGCTACGGGGTAGATACCCCTGACGAGGGGGGGGAGCTCGACCTGGATGCCCTCTTCGGTCGCCAGGCCCCACGGGTGCTCGATGTTGGCTTTGGTGATGGCGAGGCGCTGCTCGAGATGGCCGCCGCCGATCCACAGCGCGACTATCTCGGTGTCGAGGTCCATCGCCCTGGGGTTGGCCACTGCTTGCTCCGTGCCGAGGAAGCGGAGCTTGCGAACCTATGTGTGGTTGCGGCAGATGCTGTGGTCCTGCTGCGTGCTCACCTGCCGCCGCGTTGCCTCGATGCGGTGCATATCTTCTTCCCGGATCCCTGGCCGAAGAAGCGCCACCATAAGCGGCGTATCGTGCAGCCGGCTTTCCTCGACCTGCTCGCTACGCGCATGGTCTCTGGGGCTACCCTCCATCTCGCCACGGACTGGGCCGATTATGCCGAGTGGATGCTTGATACCCTCGAGCCGGATCCGCGCTTTATCAACACCGCGGGGCCGAGGGGTTTCGTAGCACCTCCCCCGCCGCGGCCGCAGACCAAGTTCGAGCGCCGTGGCTTGGGGAAGGGGCACATGGTTCACGATTTGATCTATCGCTTCGAGCCGGGGCTGGTTACCGGCGGCGCCTCGTAAGGATGGCTTCCGCGCCAAAAGGCTGACGCCCGGCCTTGTGGCAGGGCTCAGCCTCGCCCATGAGGGCCGCTCGGGGAGGTGCTACCGTCCTCATCGCTGTCCGTGAGGCCGCTTTGGCGCAGTAGTGGCCCGATACTCGGCGCTCGCCCGCGAAACCGCTGGAACAGCTCACGGGCTGGCTCCGAGCCTCCCATCTCGAGGATATGCTTGGCTAGCGCTTGCCCGACGCTGCGCTCGAGCAACCCTTCCTCACGGAAGCGCTCGAAGGCGTCGGCAGAAAGGACCTCGGCCCACTTGTAGCTGTAGTAGCCGGCTGCGTAGCCGCCGGCGAAGATGTGGGCGAAGCTCTGCGGGAAGCGCTGCCAGTCCGGTGGATGGACCACTGCGATACGGTGGCGAATATCCTCAAGGATCGCATGGATCCCGGCAGCGTCCGGAGCCTCGATGCACTGGTGCAGCTCCAGGTCAAAGAGGGCGAGCTCTAGCTGGCGTACCATCTGCAGCCCGATATGGAAGTCGCGTGAGGCGCGCAGCCGGTCGTAAAGGTTGCGTGGCAGCGGCTCCCCGGTTTCGTAGTGGGCTGCAATCAGCTTGAGCCCCTCGCGCTCCCAGCACCAGTTCTCTAGCAGCTGGCTCGGTAGCTCAACGGCATCCCACTCCACACCGTGGATACCGGCTATCGGCCGCCAGTCCTGCTGCGTGAGCAGGTGGTGCAGGGTGTGGCCGAATTCGTGGAAGAGGGTGACGACCTCCTCATGGGTGAGCAGTGCCGGCGCGCCCTCGGCGGTGGGCGTGAAGTTGCAGGTGAGAAAGGCCACCGGTCGCTGCACCCCGTTCTCGCGCCATCGGCGGCTGCGGCACTCCCCCATCCAGGCGCCGCCGCGCTTGCCGCTACGGGCGTAGAGGTCGGCATAGAGCCCGCCACGGGCGGTTCCCTGGGTGTCGATGAGTTCGTAGTAGCGTACGTCCGGATGCCAGGTGTCGACCTCATTGCGCAGTCGGAAACGGACCCCGAATAGACGCTCGGCGATCGTGAATAGCCCTTCGACTACGTGCTCGGCAGGGAAGTAGGGTCGTAAGGTCTCCGCTGACAGCTGGAAGCGTTCCTCCTTGAGCCGCTCGCTGTAGAAGGGTACGTCCCAGACCTCAAGGTAATCGAGCCCATCACGCTCGTAGGCGAAGCGACGAAGCTCGTCCATCTCGGCTAGCGCCTGTGGGCGGGCGCGCTCGGCGAGGTCGGTGAGGAACTCATGCACCTGCCCCGGGGAGTCCGCCATGCGCTGGACAAGAGCTTTATCGGCGAAAGTGGGGTAGCCGAGCAGCTCCGCTTGCTCAACGCGCAGGCGCAGGATCTCCTCGATGATCGGGGTGTTGTCGAATTGTCCGCCGTGGGGACCGAGCTCGGAGGCTCGGGTGGCATGAGCGGTATAGACCTCCTCACGCAGGCCCCGGTCCTCGGCGTGTTGCAGTACGGCGAGCACGCTCGGCATCTGCAGGGTCAGCCGATATCCGCCGATACCGGCATCCGCGGCTGCCTGGCGGGCCATAGCTAGGGCCGATTCAGGCAGGCCGGTGAGTTCAGCCTCGCTGGCTTGCCGGGTCCAGGCCTGGGTGGCATCGAGCAGGTTCTGCTGGAAGCGGGCTGCTAGTTCCGAGAGCCGCTGCGCGTTGGCACGGAAGCGGCTACGTGCCGGCTCCTCGAGCCCGACGCCGGCGAGCTCTAGCTCCTGGAGGGCATCGTTAACCACCTTGCGTTGGGCCGTATCCAGACCCAGTGCCGGGGCACGCTCGGCCAGCTCGGCGAGTGCCTGGTAAAGGCGTTGATCCTGAGCGAGCTCGGCATAGTAGGCGCTTAGCTTTGGCAGGGCAGCGTTGTAGGCCTTGCGTAACTCGGGGTTGTCGGCCACCGCATGGAGGTGCGAGATCGGTGCCCAGGCGCGGGCCAGACGGTCGTCCGCCTCTTCTAGCGGTTGCATCAGGTGCTCCCAGGTATGCGGAGGGCCTGTTGCCAGGGCAGACTCCAAGGTCTGACGCCCGCTCTCGATCAGCGCGTCAACAGCCGGTAGGACATGCTCGGCCTGGATCTTTGAGAAGGGCGGCAGCGGGTGATCGCTGAGCAGCGGATTCTCCGGCATAGCACCACCTATCGAGATGACACGTTACACTCTAGCACGGGTGCGGCAAGCGAATCGCCGTACCTCCAAGTATGGTTTTCCCAGCGCTGGCTGCAGGAGGGTGCATGACAGACGCCTACGATCTGATTGTCATCGGCGGCGGCAGTGGCGGCATGGCTACGGCTCGGCGTGCTGCGGCCCATGGCGCTCATGTGGCCATGGTCGAGCGTTATCGGCTCGGTGGTACCTGTGTCAATGTCGGCTGCGTGCCAAAGAAGGTGATGTGGTATGCCAGCGAGACCGCCGCTGCCTTGGAGCGCGCTGGGGATTTTGGCTTCACTGTTGAAGGTTCCCGCTTCGATTGGGAGTCCTTGCGTGCCAGCCGTGCTGCTTATGTCGAGCGGCTTAACGGGATCTACGCCAGCAATGTCGAACGGGCCGGTATCGACCTCTACCGGGGCAGCGCCCGGCTGCAGGATGCCCATACCGTGCTCGTGGATGAGCAGGTGCTGCGTGGGCGCTATCTCCTCCTAGCCCCCGGCGGGCGGCCGAGCTGGCCTTCGATCCCCGGAGCGGAGCATGGGATCGACTCTGACGGCTTCTTCGAGCTCAGGCAGCAGCCGCGGCGGGCGGCGGTGGTAGGGGCCGGTTATATTGCGGTGGAGCTGGCCGGCGTGCTCCGTCACCTCGGGACCGAGACGACGCTCACGGTCCGCCGCGATGGCCCGTTGCGCGGCTTCGATCCGCTGCTTCGCCAGGCACTGCTCGAGGCCATGGCGGTGGATGGGCCGGAGCTGCGCACCGGTTTTGTACCCGCTGCCTGCGAACGCCAAAGGGACGGCACCCTGACCCTGGTCAGTGAGGACGGCCAGCGCTTGGAAGGGCTGGATACTGTTATCTGGGCCATCGGCCGGACACCGGCCACCCAGGGGCTGGGTCTGGACAGCGCCGGGGTAGAGGTGCGTGCTGATGGCTCCATTCCTGTCGATGCGTACCAGCGGACCTCGACGGAATCGGTGCTCGCGGTTGGCGATGTGACGGGCAATGACTACCCCCTTACGCCGGTGGCCATCGCTGCCGGCAGGCGCCTAGCGGACCGCTTGTTTGGCGGCAAGCCGGATAGCCGCTTAGCGTACCGGGAGATCCCCTCGGTGGTCTTCAGCCATCCGCCGCTGGGTACCGTCGGGATGACCGAGCCGGAGGCGCAGGCCGAGTATGGCTCGGAGCACGTAAGTTGCTATCAGACCCGTTTCTTCCCGATGAACTATGCACTAGCCCCGCAAGAGGTCAAGCGCCGTACGGCCATGAAGCTGGTGACGGTCGGGGCCGAGCGGCGTGTGGTAGGGGTGCATATCTTCGGCGAAGGGGCTGATGAGATGCTGCAGGGATTTGCCGTAGCGGTCCGTATGGGAGCGACGAAGGCGGACCTGGACGACACCGTCGCCATTCACCCGACTAGCGCCGAAGAGTTGGTTACCCTCTGATTGGGGAGCACGATGCATGATTCGTGAATATGGCGGTATCCGCCCGCGGATCGATTCCGGGGCTTGGGTAGATGCTACGGCACTGGTTATCGGCCATGTCACCCTGCATGAGGAGGTCTCAGTTTGGCCGATGGCGGTCTTACGGGGGGATGTGCACCGCATCGAGGTCGGAGCACGGACCAACATCCAGGATGGGGTCGTGGTCCATGTGGCCCACGACGGCCCTTATAGCCCGGGGGGTCACCCGGCCGTGATCGGGGCGGAGGTGACGGTCGGCCACCAGGCCGTGATCCACGCCTGCCAGGTTGGGGATCACTGCTTGGTGGGCATCGGCGCCACCCTCCTCGATGGGGCTGTGGTCGGCGCTGAGAGCATCATCGGTGCCGGGGCCTTAGTGCCGCCAGGCAAGCAGCTTGAAGGGGGCTATCTCTATCTCGGTAACCCGGCACAGCCGGTGCGGGAGCTGACCGACAGCGAGCGGGAGCAGCTGCGCTACTCCGCCAATCACTACGTGGACCTAAAGGATCGCCACCGCGGGATCGCCTAGCCGCTCTTGTCCTCCCGCGGTGGCGGGTTGGTTAGCCGATGATCCCGAGGCTGTTGGCGAAGACCACAAGGATCGCCGCAGGCACGAGGTAGCGTACAAGCATCAGCCACGCCCGGAAGAGCGCTGCCCGCGGGGAAACTCCCAGCTCTTCGCTTGTCAGGTTGCGTGGCAGCACCCAGCCGGCGAAGAGCGCCATCAGCAGACCGCCGAGAGGGAGCATGACGCTGGTCGAGAGGTACTCCATCAGCTCCTGGAAGTTGAGCCCCCCAATGGTGAATCCGGACCAGGCATTGAATGCCAGCAGTGATCCGATGCCCACCAGCCACGCCATGCCTGCAACCACCACGGCGGCCTTCGGGCGTTGCCAGCCGCGGTTCTCAACCAGATAGGCCGTAGCTGGCTCCATGATAGAGATCGCCGAGGTGAGCGCGGCGAAGGAGAGGAGGAGGAAGAAAAGGGTGCCGAACAGGGCGCCTAGCGGCATCTGCCCGAAACCGTAGGAGAGGGCGACGAAGACTAGCCCCGGGCCGCTCTCCGGATCCAGGCCAGCGCCAAGGACAATCGGGAAGACCGCGAGGCCGGCGAGCAGGGCGATCACCGTATCGGCGCCGGCAATAAGGCCGCTGTTCCCTGGGATGGAAGCGCGGCTTGTGAGGTAGGAGCCGTAGGCCATGATCGCCCCGAGCCCTAGGCTCAGGGTGAAGAAGGCCTGCCCCATGGCGACCAGCAGGGCCTCGCCGTTGAGGGCGCCGAGGTCCGGCTGGAACATCAAGTTTATGGCCTCAAGGAAGGCGCCGGCCCCCATGCCGTAGCCGACCATCACCAGCAGCAGGAGGAAGAGGACCGGCATTAGAAGCCGTACAGCGCGTTCCAGACCATTCTGGACACCCCGCAGGACGATGAAGGCCGTTACCGCCATGAAGACGGTGTGCCAGAGCAGCATCTGCCAGGGGCTCTGCAGCAGCGCCTCGAAGAACTGCTCAACCTCTCCGGTCTCAGCGCCGGTGAACGTACCTACGGCCGTGAACGGGACGTAGGCCAGTGACCAGCCGGCGACCACGGAATAGAAGGAGAGGACCAAGAAGCCGGCGACAACCCCCAGCCAGCCGACTGCCTGCCAGCTGCGGTTGGCACCGTGCTTAGCGGGCAAGGCTCGCATGGTGTTGATCGGGCTCTGCCGTCCGCGGCGCCCGATCAGGATCTCAGCCATCATTACCGGCAGTCCGATCAGCAGGATGCACGCCAGGTAGATCAGGATGAAGGCGCCTCCACCATACTCCCCTACGATATAGGGGAAGCGCCAGATATTGCCTAGCCCCACCGCCGACCCGGTTGCTGCCAAGATAAAGGCCCACCGTGAGCCCCATTCCCCGTGGATCGACTGCTGTGAATCCGTCATGGCCGCTGCTCCCCTGAAAACCTAGAGCGGCAGCGTAATACAGCCCCGTAGGGCGCCACAAACCCTGGTGCGCTATGCCGCAGCCAACTGGATCGGCTCGGGGAGGCTCAGCTCCATGGCGATGGGCAAGTGATCCGACAAGGGGTGATCGAGGACCCGAGCGCGCTGGACTTTCAGGGTTGCGCTGACCATGATGTGGTCGATGTTGCGCCGCGGGCGCCAGCTCGGGAATGTATGCAGTCCGTGGATCGGCTCTGAGAGCTCGGTGCGGTGGCCTAGCCGGATCAGCTCCTCGCTGTCGGAACGGCAATTAAGATCGCCCATGACAATGACGTGGCGGTGGGCATTGACCAGCTCAGCGAGGAAGTCCATCTGCTTGAGCCGGGTGCGTCGCCCTAGGGCCATATGCAACTGGATGACATTGAGCGCCTGGGTGCCGGCACCGAATCGCACCTGCAACGCCCCGCGCCCGGGGATGACGCCGGGCAGCCGATGCTCGCGGAGCTCCATCGGCCGGTATCGGGCGAGAAGCCCGTTGCTCTGTTGCGCCAGGCGTCCCATGTTGCGGTTGGTCTGGATATACCAGTAGGGGAAGTCCGCCTTGTAGGCGAGCTGCTCAACTTGGTTCATGAACCCGGTCCGGAAGCTCCCTGCGTCCACTTCTTGGAGACCGACCAAGTCAAAGGGCTGTATCCATTCCCCGATGCGCTCAAGGTTTGTCTGGCGCTGCCGGTCGGGTAGGACGTGCTTCCATCCGCGCGTGAAGTAATGACGATAGCGTGAGGTGGCGATGGCGTTCTGGATGTTGTAGCTGATCACCTTGATACTCGCCGGCGCATCGGGGGGCAGCGTCGGATGCAGGGTGGCGTAGGCTCCCTCGCGCAGGCGATAGGAGAGGTTGGTCATCGCTCGAGGTAGGAGGTCGTGACGGGGAACGGGGCCAAAGGGGTGGGCGTGATAACCGTTCCTGTAAGGTCTATAAGGGCATCTCTCAGCAACTCCCGCGATCCCCACCCCTGTGACCCCTGCGCTCCGCAGGGGTCAGCAAGGGTCGGGTTGCTGGGTGAGTGCCGGCAGGTGGCTGGGCTCACTCCGCCTCTGAATGCTCCATGCTGGCCATATAAGCGGCGAGAGCCTCGATCTGCTCGTCGGAGAGCTTGTCGGCCGTATCCCGCATCATGCGGTTGCGGTCGCTCTGTCGCTCCTCGCTCTTGAAGCCCTCAAGCGATTGACGCAGGTAGGCTTCCTGCTGTCCGGCCACCGCCGCGAACTGGGCGCCCTTGACCCCTTCGCCGTTGGGCCCGTGGCAAGAGGCGCAGGAGGCTACGTTCTCCTCGGGGATGCCCGCATGGTAGATCTTTTCGCCCTGCTCGGCGAGTTCCTCGTCCACCTCTTGCGGTCCCGGTGGGGTCTGGCTCTCGAGCCAAGCGGCGACGTCACGGATCTCCTCGTCCGATAGGTCCACAGCATTCTCCGTCATCAATGCCTGTGGATCCCAGCGGTTTTCGTCCCGGAAGAGCTCCATCTGGTGGACGATGTAATCGCTATGTTGGCCCGCATGACTCGGCCATTCCGGGGTTTCGCTGATGCCGGATGCACCGTGGCAAGCAGCGCAGACTTCGTTATTCAGTTCCTCGCCCCGCTCGAGGTCCACCTCGGCTTGGGCGGCGCTCGCCCCAAGCATCAGGGCGGCGACCGTGAAACCGGTCAGGGTGCGCTTGTTCATGGCTGATGTTCGCTCCGCTATTGGAGTGGGCTTTCCGTATGCGTACCTTGCGCAGAACGTCGTTACTTATATCAGCAGCACTGGAAAGCGTCAATTTGTCCAGGAGCCGGTTTGCTGGTATTGGCGGCAGAGGGAGGGGGCGTCGGCAGTCGTGGCTTGCCTTGTACCGGTTCCGCTGGATCCTCTGAGCCGAGGCCGGTAGGCTATGTCGCCATGGTTACAGGCGCGCTCCGCATGTTGGTGTTGAAGGCCCTGATGGCCGTCACGCCTTCCCGCTCCGCGTGGTACCCAAGGGGCGCTGTCTCTGCGCCTGCCGCCAGCTGTTGCCGCTCGTTCCTACGCCGCGCTGTTCTCGGTCTCGTCCTCTTGTTGCCTGGGAGCCCCGTTTTGGCTGAGAACGGCTATGGCGGCCTTCTCGCCGAAGGCTGGCGCAGTGGTCTCGCTTACGGCACCCTTGCGATCGAGGAGGGGCAAAGCCCTGGCACTGCGGTAACCGTGACACTCGGCAAGGGTGCCCGGGTGGTAAGCGACCGGGCGGCACAATGGGACTTCGAGCTAGGTTTGGGGCACACGGAGGGGTTGGAAGAGCCCGCTGGTGTGGGAGGGGGGGGTACGGTGCGCCAGACGGACCTCTATTACCGTGCTCGCCGGTTGCTCGCTGATAGCGGTTGGTTCATCGGCTGGCATTTAGCAGCGAGCCGGATCAGTGAGAGCCCTTCTGGCGGTGAGAGCAGCCGCGATCTTGGGTTCACCGGCGGGGGCATCGTGGGCTGGCTGGCGGCGGAGGCTGCCACCCTGCAACTGGAGGCCTTGGTGACCAACCCTGAGCCGGATGGCCTGGGGCTGACCTATCGCACACAGCAGTATCGAGCGCACCTGGAGCTGCGCTTCTAGCCCGGGAGACGGGCGCTGGACAAAAAAAGCCCCGGATCCTGGGGGCCGAATCCGGGGCCAACGACCAACCTGGCCTTGGGGGGAGTCCAGGTTGTGTGCGCCACGCTGAAGAAGAGGTGTGGACCGCACATTAGCGACGCTCTCACCTGCTGCGACCATTAGTCGCGCCGAGAGTTCCCTAGCTCAAGCCACGTATCGAGTATCGCGCTGAGCGTCTCGCTCCCTTCTCCTTTGAGGGCGGAGAAGAGCTGGATACTCGGAAGCGCTATACCAGCCTGCGCTATGCTGCTCTGGACGGTCTGTAGACGTTGCTTGGCAGCTCCCCGTTTGAGCTTGTCGGCCTTGGTGAGGACGCCATGCAAGGGTAGATCGTTATCCGCGCACCAGCTCAGCATCTGCAGGTCCAGTTCGGTGGGGGCATGCCGCAAGTCCATGATTACGATCACGCCACGCAGGGCGGTACGGCCCTGCAGGTAGCTCGGTAGAGCACGCTCCCAGCGGCGCTTTACCGCCACTGGAACCTTGGCGTAGCCGTAACCCGGCAGATCGATGAGCCGACGCTGCTCGTCGAGCTCAAAGACATTGATGCTCTGGGTACGCCCGGGCGTGCCGCTGGTTCGGGCGAGCTTGTGCTGGCCGGTTAGGCTGTTGAGCACGCTCGATTTCCCCACGTTGGAACGGCCAGCGAAAGCCACCTCCATCCCCGTGTCCGGTCCTAGCTCCTGTGGCGTAGGTGCGCTGAGCCGAAAGCGGGCCCGGCGATAGTAACGATCCTCGGTCATGCTTGCCTCGCAGGTGGCCGACTACTCTAGGAACCTCTCACCCCGTGAGCGCACGATAGAGCGCGAGCGTCTCCGCTGCTGTGCGCTCTACCGTAAACGATTCCTCAATCCGAGCGCGTGCCGCTTGACCCATGCGCTGGCGCAGCAGCGGATCAGCGAGGAGCGTGGTCAGCGCCTCGCGCAGGGCGCTGGTGTCGCCGGCGGGTGCGATGTGGCCGCTGATCCCGTCCTCGACGAGTTCCGGATTGCCACCAGCATCGGAGACCACCGCCGGTATGCGTTGTGCCATGGCCTCGATGATGGCGCGCGGCAGCCCCTCGCGGCGCAGTGAGGGCAGGGTGGCGATGTCGAAGTTACCCGCGATCTGTGCGGCATCGGCACGGAAGCCGGTGAGGCGGATGCGTGGGGCAGCTGGACTGGCAGCGGCGACGCGCTCGATGGCCGGGTCCTCAACGGGGCCGACCAGCACGAGGTAGGCGTTTTGCTCGGGGGGGATTTGCTCGAAGGCGCGGATCAGCTCGAGAATGCCCTTTCGCCTCTTCAGCCGTGCCACGCAGCCGATCACTGAGGCCTCGGGAGGGATCGCCAGGTCCGCGGGCAGGCGGGCCTCCTGCTGCTGGTACCAGTCGGTGCGGTGGCCTTTGTGGATGGTCACCACGCGCTCCGGCTGGAAGAGGTGGAGGCCGAGGAGGAACGGCTTGTGCAAAAAGTATTGCCGGATCGCCTCACAGACGCAGACGATGCGTTCGATGCGTGGGTCCAGGAAGGAGAGCCAGGAGAAGGGGTCCCAGTAGCTCAGGTTGCCGATGATGCCGCGGTAGGCCACCACCGGGATGCGCGGCAGCCCGATGGCAGCGAGATTATAGTTGGTGAGGGCGATCTTGTAGTAGGCGTGTACGAGATCGAAGCTGTGCTCGCGCCGTAGCCGGCGCAGGGCGGTTATGGCCGTGCGGTCGGCCTTGCTGCGCATGGGCACGGGGATCACCCACAGCCCGGCTTCCTCGAAGCGCGGGCGCATGGGCGCATGGGGCTGGCAGACGATGGTCGCCTCTACACCGCGTTGGGCCATCTCGATGACGCTTTCACTCTCGGCGCGATCGGTGGTGTCGAACAGGTAGAGGACTTTCACAGCGCGTCCTTTGGGGGCGTCCAGCGGGTGGGCTGAAGAGCCGAGATGATAACACCAGCCAGCACCACCCGTGTTGCTTTACGCGGCTGGCGAGTATCGGGCATACCCCGGAGCGGGCGGCTATCCGCTGGCTGGATCGGTGCGTGCCGATCCTCTTGGACGGAAAAACGCTGGAATCGGCCCTGGAGCAGCAGCAGCGACGGCGAGCTAAGCGTCAAGCAGCCAGGGGGTGTCATGGTCGAGGTGAGCCAATCGGGTGATGGGGTGACGCTGGAGCGTCTGGATGACTGCCGTTGGCGGTTGCCACGCCAAGGGTGCATGCGCGTGGACGGGCTGATCTTCG
>JBKGYE010000041.1:0-15149 GCA_046546255.1 Halorhodospira sp.
TGGCGGAGAGGGAGGGATTCGAACCCCCGGAGGGCGCATGCCCTCACCCGATTTCAAGTCGGGTGCTTTCGACCGCTCAGCCACCTCTCCTAAGCCCTTCATTTTGAGCCCACGCCCCTGTTACGAGCAACCTCAACCGTCATGCTGTGCCACCGCACGCACAGCCTCCTGGACGAGCCGGGGGCCGCGATAGATCAGGCCCGTGTACAGCTGTACCAAGTCAGCACCCAGCTCTAGCCGCCGGGTGACGTCCGCCCCACTGAGGATCCCGCCGGCGGCGATCAAGGCAACCCCCTCCCCGGCACAGCGCCGCGCCACCTGCTCCAGCACCTGCTCGGCACGTTCACGCAGCGGGGCGCCACTGAGGCCGCCGGGCTCATCAGCGTGTCGCGTCCCCACCACCTCGGCACGCCCGAGCGTGGTGTTGGTCGCGATGATCCCGTCCACACCCTGCGCCAGCAGGATCTCTAGTGTGGCGTCCAGCTCCCCCGGGCTCCAATCCGGGGCGATCTTCACGGCCAGCGGCACCCTCCTGCCGTGGCTCTCCATAAGCCGTTGACGCGCGCCCTGGAGCTGCTGCAGCAGCTGGCGCAGGGCCTGCTCATGCTGCAGATCCCGTAACCCCGGGGTGTTCGGGGAGGAAAGGTTGACGGCGATATAGTCCGCGACCGGATAGACCGTATCGAGGGCCTGCACGTAGTCCTCGACGGCGTGCTCGGCGGAGGTCTCACGGTTCTTGCCAATATTGACCCCCACCACCGCGTGGCGGGTGACAGTGGCTTTCAGCCGCTGCGCCAGCGCCTCGGCCCCCTGGTTGTTGAAGCCCATGCGATTGATCAGGGCCTGGTGCCGCGGCAGCCGGAAGACCCGCGGCTGCGGATTCCCCGGCTGCCCCCGAGGGGTGACCGTACCCAGCTCGAGGAAGCCGAAACCGAGCGCCTCGAGCACATCGAGATACTCGCCATCCTTGTCGAAGCCAGCGGCCAACCCCACCGGATTCGGGAAGTCGATCCCCATCACCCGGCGCGGCGCCGCGGGCAGGTGGCGCACACCGGGTACGGCCGCGAAGCGCAGCCCCCAACGCGCAAGCTGCAGGCTGACGCGGTGGGCCTGCTCGGGCTCGAGCTGGAAGAGCAAGGCTCGGATCAGTGGATACATGACACTCCCTGACAAGGATACTGGACAATCGGCACTGGATGATCGACTGTAAGGCAGTCGCGGGCTATCTTACATGCCCGGGTCAGGTCCTGTCTGGACCAGCTGCGACGGAAGGAGAACATGGCTCGCACCCGCTTCTGGCCGCTTGCTGCCACATGGCTCCCCCTCGTGGTCCTCTCCCCCGCTGCCAGCGGCGAGGCGTTCGAGGCGTGCGTCGATGATCTCCGTGAGGCACTTGTGGAGCAGGGACACGATCCGGAGCTGGTGACGGAAACCCTGGACGGAGTCGAGCAGCTCGAGCGCATCATCGAGCTGGATCGCCAGCAGCCGGAATTCGTACAGACCTTCTGGGAATACCTGGACGCCCGATTGACCGAGGAGCGCATCGAGCAAGGCCGCGCGATGCTCGATGCGCACAAGCAACTGCTCTGGCAGCTCTACGCAGACTTCGGCGTCAGCCCGCGCTACCTGGTCGCCCTCTGGGGCATGGAGACCAACTACGGCAGCCACTTCGGCGAGGTGCCCATCATCGATGCCATCACGACCCTCGTCTGCGAGGGGCGGCGGGAATCGTTCTTCTTCGAGGAGCTTGAGGCCACCGTCGCCCTGCTTGAGGACGGCCGGCTTGAGCATGAGAGCCTGCGCGGCTCCTGGGCTGGCGCTATGGGCCACACCCAGTTCATGCCTTCCACCCTGCGCAAGCACGCCGTGGACTACGACGGATCCGGCCACATCGACCTGCGCGGCAGCATCCCGGATGCCCTCGCCTCGGCAGCCAACTACCTACGCCGCATCGGCTGGGATCCAGAGATCCGCTGGGGACGCGAGGTACAGCTCACCGAGGCGTTCGGATTCGAGCACCTGGGCCTGGATGAGCCGCTGCCGCTCTCCGAATGGCAGCGGCTGGGCGTGCGCCGGGCCGACGGCAGTGACCTGCCGGAGAGCGATCTCGAAGCGGCCCTGCTCCTCCCGATGGGGCGTCACGGCCCGGCCTTCCTGGTCTACGACAACTTCCGCAAGATCCGGCGCTGGAACGCATCCACCTCTTACGCCCTCGCCGTAGGCCTGCTCGCCGACCGGATCGACGGACAGCCGGGCTTGCAGGCCGATCGCCCCGATCTGCCAGCACTGCGGCGCACAGAGCTCAAGACCGTCCAGGAGCAGCTACAGGCACGCGGCTATGACATCGGATCGCCCGACGGCCTGCTCGGGCCGCAGACCCGCGCTGCGATCCGCAGCTACCAGCAGGAAGAGGGGCTGCCGGCGGACGGCTACCCCACCCGCGCGCTGCTTGAGCGACTGCGCCGGGAGCCTTCAGAGTGAACCCCGTGGGACGGACGAGACGCTCAGCCGCCCTCAGACCCGGGGCCAAGTTCCTCGACCAAGGCCCGCAGATAGGCGGCGATATCCGAGGACTCATAGAGCCATTGTCCATTTCCACCATCGGGGATATAAAGGCAGGGTACCATGCGCTTACCACCCTGCTCCTCAAGCTCTCGTGCAGCCTGCGGGTCCTGGCCGATATCCCGGCGCTCCAGCTGGATACCGAGGCTGCGGATGACCAAGTTCACGCGCATGCAAAACGGGCACCAAGCGCGCTCGTAGAGCACCAACCCGGCCACGGCTTGATCGAGGCGGCGTTGCAGGCGGCGCTGCTCACCCGGGTCCTCGCTCTGTACGTCGTTCTCGCGTTCATCGGCCATAGCCGTCGCCCTCTGCAGCAAGCATAGCGATTCAGCCTGTCATATAATTCGCAAAACCGCCCAGGGGCGGTCTCTGTTAGCATGGGGAGACATGGACGAATCGATCGACCTCAAGCAACCCGAGCTCTACAACAACCGCCTGCTCAGCCTCCTCGAGTTCAACCGCCGCGTTCTTGAGCAGGCTAAGGACCCCTCGGTGCCACTGCTCGAGCGGCTCAAGTTCTTGTGTATCCTCAGCACCAACATGGACGAGTTCTTCGAGATCCGCCTTGCCGGCGTCAAGCAGCGGGCCGAGCTGGGCTCGGTACAGACTGAGCTCGACGGACGCAGTCCGCAAGAGGTGCTGCGCGTCAACAGCCGCGCCGCCCACGAGATCGTCCATGAGCAGTACCGCGTACTCAACGAGCAGCTCATCCCGGCCCTTGCCGAGCAATCCATCCGCTTTGTCCGTCGCCAGGAATGGAGCGCAGCGCAGCGCGCCTGGCTGCGCAACTACTTTGAGACAGAGCTGCTTCCCATCCTCAGCCCCCTCGGGCTAGACCCGGCACACCCTTTCCCCAAGGTCCTGAACAAGAGCCTGAACTTCATCATCGCCCTGGAGGGCAAGGACGCCTTCGGCCGTAACACCGGCTACGCCATCGTCCAGGCCCCGCGCGCGCTGCCCCGGGTAATCCGCCTCCCGCAGGCGGAGATCGAGGACGGCGGCCCCCACGACTTCGTCTTCCTCTCTTCGATCATCCACGCCTTTGTCAGCGAGCTCTTCCCGGGCATGACGGTTCGCGGGTGCTACCAGTTCCGGGTCACCCGCAACGGCGATCTGTTCGTCGACGAGGAGGAGGTCGATGACCTGATGCGCGCCCTCGAGGGCGAGCTACCGCAGCGGCGCTACGGCCAGGCCGTCCGCCTGGAGGTCGCCGCCAACTGCCCCGACGAGATGGCCGACTTCCTGCTTGAGGAGTTCGAGCTCGGGCGGGAGGACCTCTACCAGGTCGACGGCCCGGTCAACCTCAACCGCCTGATGGCCGTCTACGACATAGCCGACCGCTCGGATCTCAAGTACCCCTCCTTCACCCCGGGGCTACCGCCGGCACTGACCACCGGCACGGACTTGTTCAAGGTCATTCGCAAGGCCGACATCCTCCTCCATCACCCCTACCAGTCCTTCCTGCCGGTGATCGATCTGGTCCGCCAAGCCGCGCAAGACCCCAATGTCCTCGCCATCAAGCAGACCCTCTACCGCACCGGGCCCGACTCGGCCATCGTCGAGAACTTGGTCGAGGCCGCCCGTGCCGGCAAGGAGGTGACGGTGGTGGTAGAGCTGCGCGCCCGCTTCGATGAGCAGGACAACATCCGCCTGGCCAACCGCCTACAGGAGGCCGGGGCGCATGTGGTCTACGGCATCGTAGGCTACAAGACCCACGCCAAGATGGCCCTCATCGTCCGCCGTGAGGCGGGTCGTCTGTGCAACTACGTCCACCTCGGCACAGGCAACTACCACTCGCGCACAGCACGCCTGTACACCGACTACGGGCTGCTCACTGCCGATCGCCGCGTTGCCGAGGACGTACGCCGTATCTTCTTGCAGCTGACCAGCCTCGGCCGGTTCAAGGACCTGAACCGCCTGCTCCAGGCCCCCTTCACCCTCCATGAGGCGGTCATCGAGCGCATCGAGCGGGAGGCGGAGCACGCCGCCGCCGGGCGTGGCGGCCGCATCATCGCCAAGGTCAACTCCCTGACCGAGCCACGGGCCATCCAAGCGCTCTACCGCGCCTCCATGGCCGGAGCCGAGATCGATCTCATCGTCCGCGGCATGTGCGTCCTCCGCCCCGGTGTACCGGGGATCTCGGAGCATATCCGCGTGCGCTCGATCATTGGCCGCTTCCTCGAGCACACGCGGGTCTTCTACTTCGAGAACGCCGGGACGCCGGAGGTCTGGTGCGCCAGCGC
Organism: Halorhodospira sp.; assembly: GCA_046546255.1. Taxonomy (GTDB): domain Bacteria; phylum Pseudomonadota; class Gammaproteobacteria; order Nitrococcales; family Halorhodospiraceae; genus Halorhodospira. The sequence goes on from JBKGYE010000041.1 coordinate 4,809, forward strand.
CGACTGGATGGACCGCAACTTCTTCCGCCGCGTGGAGACGGCCTTCCCCATCGATGACGGCGAAGCACGCCAGCGGATCCTCAAGGACCTGGAGCACTACTTGGCGGATACCCAGCAGGCCTGGCTCCTGCAGCCCGATGGGAGCTACCTGCGCGCCGAGCCGGCTGAAGGGGAGCCCCCGTTCAGCGCTCAGCAGGCCCTGCTGAGTAGCCTGGCCGAGGATCCCTAGCCGCTCGGCACAGGCAGGCCACAAGCCACGCCCAGGCAGGGCACGCCTCAGGAGTCCTCGGCAAGCTCAAGCTGCATGCCGGCACGCTCCAAGTAGCGCTGCTCCTGGAGCAGGTCCGCCTGCAGCAGTGGGCTGGCGGCCAGGGTCCCCGCCGGGAACCAAAGCCGCAACCCGTCCTTGAGCAGCTCCAGCTGCGGCTCTGTCACTACGCGCTCATCCCGCGCACGATGGAGCAGCACGGCCAGGCGCAGCAGCACGGCCAGGCGCTTGCCTGGCTCCAGCCAGCGCCGGGGCAGCGTCTTGATCTGCCCTCGTGCCAGCTTGCGGCGGTGGACTCGCACCAGGAAGGCCAGCAGCTGCTGCTCCTGGCGAGAGAAGCCCGCCATGTCGGCATGGCTCAGGATATAGGCCCCGTGCTTATGGTACTGCGCATGGGAGATGTCGAGGCCGATCTCGTGGAGCTGGGCGGCCCAGTTTAAGGTATCCCGATAGAACGCCCCTGCCAGCCCCCATCCCGCAGCAGCCTGCTGCTGGAGGCGCCGCGCGGTTGCAGCGACCCGCTCTGCCTGGCCGAGATCCACCGAGAAACGCCGGCACAATGCCGCCACCGTAGCCGCCCGGGCATCCTCAGCCGCCCCACGCAGCCCTAGCCGACCGGCGAGGTCATAAAGCAGCCCTTCCCGAAGGGCCCCGTCGGCCACCTCCATCCGCTCGATACCCAAGGCCTCGAAGGTCGCGCACAGCGCTGCCACACCGGCGGGGAAGACAGGCTGGCGATCCGCGGAGACACCGACGGCCTCCCCCAGACGCTGGCACTGCCCCATCTCCACCACTAGGCGGCGTAGCCTACCCAACCCCTCGGCCGTAATGGCGCCCGGCGGCGACCAGCCGCGACCGGCACAGGCCTCGGCGACAGCACGCACCGTCCCCGAGGCCCCTACCGCCTCAGTCCACGCTGCGCCCCGGAAGCCGACCTCCACCGGCTCAAGCTCAAGCCGCCCCTGGACCACCGCCTCGCGCATGCGGCGCTCGCTGATCCGCCCATCGGCAAAGAACCGATCCGTGAGGCTCACGCAGCCGAGGTGCAGGCTCTCCATCTGCTCAGCCCGCGCCCCGGTACCGAGGATCAGCTCGGTGCTGCCGCCGCCGATATCGACCACCAAGCGGCGGCTCTGGTCGAAGCCCAGGCTATGGGCCACCCCCAGATAGATCAGGCGGGCCTCCTCATAGCCGGAGACCACCTCGATGGGGTGTCCCAGCGCCTCCTCCGCCTGCTGCATGAAGCCGGCAGCATCCCGGGCACGGCGCAGGGTATTGGTCCCCACCGCTCGCGCCTGCTCGGCCTGCAAGGCCCGCAGCCGGTCCCCGAAGCGCGCCAGGCAGCTAAGGGCACGACCGCAGGCCGCCTCGCTGAGACGCTTGTTCCCCTCGCCCAGGCCATCGCCGAGGCGCACCGTCTCGCGAAGCCGGTCGAGGACACGGAGGGTCCGGGTAGCCGGATCGACCGCAGCCACCACCATGTGGAAGCTGTTCGACCCTAGATCAACGGCTGCAATGACGTACTGCTCTTCGTCGCTCAACGGGGCACCTCAGCGAGGGCACGTAGCACGCGGGGCGGGAAGTGCCCGCACAGGCGGGCCTGACCAGCGGCGGGCACTGCCGGGAACTCGAGCAGGCAGGCCGCGCTCTTCTTCATCACGACACAAGCGAGCGGCTCACCGGTCAGGGCTAGGCCAACCCAGCGGCTCAGATCCGGTTCGTGGCCGACCAAGGCCACCGTCCCCGAGGGCGCCGAGGCCAGCCAAGCGAAGACCGCCTGGGGCTCACCCCCGGGCGCCAACGCCGAGATCTCATGGCGCGCAGGCTCCGCCCCGCCAGCGGCCTCGAGGAGGAGAGCCGTCTGCATCGCCCGGGGCAGGGGGCTATGCGCAATCACGGGGATCTCGCCCAGCACCCAGTGCAGGCCGGCAGCGGCCCTGCGCATGGCCTGCTCCCCTTGCTGTGTCAGCCGCCGGCCCCAGTCGGTACCGTCGGGGGCCTCCTCCCGAGGCTCGGCGGCCGCATGGCGAACCACGAGGACCTGGCCCATAGCAACCAGCCCGGCTTAAGCCACCGAGGAGGAGGAGCGACCGTCCTGGCCAGCCTCTCGCTGGCTGATCTCGCCGCGCTCGGCAACCTCTCGGACACCGGAGTCGCGTGCCATCTGCTCCAGGGTGATGCCGTTGAGGAAATCGTAGATCTGCCGGCTGAGGTCCACCCACAAGTCGTGGGTCAGGCAATGATCGCTTTCGGCATCGCCCCCGTTACCGGGACTACCTTGCTCAGCGGCGCTCTCGTCCACCGCGGTGATGATCTGGGCCACCGAGATCTCCCCGGCCGGCCGGGCCAGCCGATAGCCACCACCGGGACCGCGGACCCCGACCACCAGGCCATCGCGGCGCATCCGGGCGAACAGCTGCTCCAGATAGGACAAAGAGATCCCTTGGCTGTGGGAGATCTGTGCCAGGGTAACGGGGCCGCTGCCGTTATGGAGTGCCAGCTCCATCATGGCGGTCACGGCGTAACGCCCTTTGGTTGACAAGCGCATAGCCAATTCCTTATCAGAACGGGGGGTATCCTGCTTTATAGCTCCGATATAGGGGTTGGTCAAGTTACCCATCCTGATGTGGGGTCGCGAGGCGGAAGGCGTGCCCCTCGCCGAGGCTGAAGCGTAACCACCGGTTGAGGAAGCGGTTGCTCGCCCATCGCGCCTGGAGACTGGCGGCAGGATCGCGCACGCTGCGCCCATCCGAGGCGAGGACCTCCGCCACCCGGGCATCGTGATAGACCCGGACGGTGAGATCGGGCACCGACTCCTCGCCGGCCTCGGAGGTGAACCGATGAGTGAGCAGCACAGTCGTGGTATAGCGGCTACGCTCGAGCACATCCAGGCGCAGTGCCACCCCTTCCCGGGAGAACGAAACCTCCTCGGCGCCGTGGCCATCGGCGAGGTCGGGCACGAGCCGGCGCATATAGATGTAGTTGATCTCGTACAGCTCCATCAGTGCCGCGAAGCTCCGCGGGCGGATCTCTGTGGGCAGTCGGCTAGCGGCGGCATTCGCGATCATGCGCGCGAGCATAACATGCCACTGCCTATAGCCAACCCGGGGCACAGCTTACCGCGGCAAGGCCCTGCAAGGCGCCTCCCCCGCCCCTCGCCGCTACACCCGCCGGGTCAGGTTGTGCTGGTGGATCACCGTCGAGGAGATCTCCTCGATGGACATGGTGGTGATATCGAGATAGGGGATGCCCTCCCGGCGGAACATCGCCTCGGCGCGAGCGACCTCGTACTCGCACTGGCGTAGTTCGGCATAGCGGCTGTTCGTTCGGCGCTCGCTGCGGATCTGATGCAGCCGATCCGGATTGATGGTCAACCCGAAGAGCTTGCGCCGGTGCGAGGCGAGCACCCGCGGCAGGCGCGTGGCCACCAGGTCGTCGTCGGTGAGCGGATAGTTGGCCGCATAGACCCCGAACTGCAGGGCCAGATAGAGGGAGGCGGGTGTCTTGCCACTGCGCGAAACGCCCACCAGTATCACGTCAGCACGGTTGTAATGGCGGTGGGTGGCCCCGTCATCATGATGCAGTGCGAAATTCATGGCATCGATCCGCACATCGTACGTGCTATCATCCGCGATTCCGTGCGAACGGCCGATGACATGGTTGGACGGCACCTCCAGCTCGCGCTCAAGCGGCGCGATGAAGGTCTCGAAAAAGTCGAACAGCACGATGTGCTCGCTCTCGCGCAGGACCGCGAGCACCTCTGGATCGATGATGGTGGAGAAGACGATGGGCGAATGGTCATCCTCGGCCGAGGCAGCTGTAATCCGGCGCAGGGCGGACCGCGCCCGCTCCACCGAGTCCACGAACGGGATCGTGGCCTGCTCCGTGCGGACCGAGAACTGCGTCATCAGGGAATGCCCGAGCGCCTCGGCCGTGATCCCGGTACGATCGGAGACGAAGAAAACCCTGCGCACACTAGTCATCGGCGGATCGATCCCGTTGCGGCTGCGTGTCGGCAGGCCATCTTAGACCAAGACCGCCGGTCGCAGCACGCAGCGCAATCGCATGCACGGTCATTGTGACGCTTCAGGGGAGCACAGCCTTGCAAGACTACGTAGTGGAGTTCGACGCCCTGGGCATGGGCGATGTTGATCAGGTAGGCGGGAAGAACGCCTCGCTCGGCGAGATGATCAGCAATCTCGCGGCAGCCGGCGTCCGCGTCCCGGGCGGCTTCGCCACCACCGCCAAGGCGTACTGGGCATTCCTCGACGCCAACGGCCTGCGCGAGCGCATCCGTGAGGCACTCGAGGGGCTCGATGTCGATGACGTCGAGCAGCTGGCCGCGACCGGGGCGAAGATCCGCCAGATGATCCTTGACGCCCCGCTGCCCGATTCCCTCGATGCCGCCATCCGCGAAGGCTATGAGCGCCTCGAGTCGCAGCACCCCGGCGAGGCCTCCTTCGCCGTGCGCTCCTCAGCCACTGCCGAGGACCTGCCCGACGCCTCCTTCGCCGGGCAGCAGGAGACCTTCCTAAATGTACGCGGCCTCGACGGCATCCGCGAGGCCATTCACCATGTCTTCGCCTCGCTGTTCACCGACCGGGCCATCGCCTACCGCGTCCACCACGGCTTCGACCACGAGCAGGTGGCGCTCTCTGCCGGCATCCAGCGCATGGTGCGCTCGGATATCGGGGCCTCAGGGGTGATGTTCACCATGGACACCGAGTCGGGGTTCCGCGACGCGGTCTTCGTCACCGCCTCCTGGGGCCTGGGCGAGACGGTGGTCCAGGGTGCAGTCAACCCGGACGAGTTCTACGTCTACAAGCCCAACCTGGAGAAGGGCCGCCCGGCCATCCTGCGCCGTATCCTCGGTGGCAAGGCGATCAAGATGATCTACTCGGGCAACACCGAGCACGGCAAGACCGTCGAGACGGTGGACGTCCCCGAGGCGGAGCGGATGCGCTTCTGCATCTCTGACGCCGACGTCGAGGACCTGGCACGCCAGGCGGTGATCATCGAGCAACACTACGGCCGCCCCATGGACATCGAGTGGGGCAAGGACGGCGAGGACGGCCAGCTCTACATCCTCCAGGCCCGCCCCGAGACCGTGAAGAGCCGTGACGGCGGCCAGGTGCTTGAGCGCTACCACCTCAAGGACCGCGGCGCGGTGCTCGCCGAGGGCCGGGCCATCGGCCAGCGCATTGGCGCCGGGCCGACGCGGGTGATTGAGGATGTCAGCGAGATCAACCGCGTCCAGGAAGGCGATGTGCTGGTCACCGACATGACCGACCCGGACTGGGAGCCGATCATGAAGCGCGCGGCGGCGATCGTCACCAACCGCGGTGGCCGGACCTGCCACGCCGCGATCATCGCCCGCGAGCTCGGGATCCCTGCCATTGTCGGCTGCGGCAGTGCCACCAAGACCATCCCGGACAGCGTCGACGCCACGGTCTCCTGCGCCGAGGGCGATACCGGCTACGTCTACGAGGGCAAGCAGGATTTCGAGATCCGCGAAGTCTCCCTGGCCGACATGCCGGAGCTGCCGTTCAAGATCATGATGAACGTCGGCAACCCGGACCGCGCCTTCGACTTCCAGTTCCTGCCCAATGCCGGTGTCGGGCTAGCCCGGGTAGAGTTCATCATCAACCGCATGATCGGCATCCACCCCAAGGCGCTGCTGGAGTTCGAGCAGCAGGAGGAGTCGGTCAAGCGGGTCATCCGCTCGCAGACCGCCGGCTACGAGAACCCCGAGGAGTTCTACGTCGACAAGCTCGCCGAAGGGGTCTCCATGCTCGGCGCGGCCTTCCACCCCAAGCCGGTGATCGTGCGCCTGTCGGACTTCAAGTCCAACGAGTACGCCAACCTCATCGGCGGCGAGAAGTACGAGCCGCACGAGGAGAACCCGATGCTCGGCTTCCGGGGCGCCTCACGCTATATCAGCCCGGATTTCCAGGCGTGCTTCAAGCTCGAGTGCCGGGCGCTGCGCCGGGTCCGTGACGAGATGGGCTTGGACAACGTCTGGATCATGGTGCCCTTCGTGCGCACCACCGAAGAGGCGGCGCAAGTCCTCCGGCTACTCGCTGAGAACGGCCTTGAGCGCGGCAAGAATGGCCTGAAGATCATGATGATGTGCGAGCTGCCGTCCAACGCCGTACTCGCCGAGGAGTTCCTCGAGCACTTCGACGGGTTCTCGATCGGCTCCAATGACCTGACTCAGCTGACCCTTGGCCTGGACCGTGACTCAGGCGTCATCGCCGAGCAGTTCGACGAGCGCAACGAGGCCGTCAAGCGCATGCTCTCCATGGCCATCCAGGCCTGCCACCGCCACGGCAAGTATGTAGGCATCTGCGGCCAGGGCCCCTCGGACTACCCTGACCTAGCCCAGTGGCTCATGGAGGAGGGCATCGAGAGCGTCTCCCTGAACCCGGATACCGTGGTTGAGACCTGGCTGTATCTAGCCGGGGAAGAGCAGTAGCAGCTCCACCGCCTGGAGCATCAGGCGGTGCACGCTCAGCGGCAACGGCCCTCCCCCGTCTCGGGAGGGGGGCCGTCCTTCATGCACGGCTCAGAGAGCATCGCCACCGCTGGTGGCCACCGGCAGCTCCGGATCGTTCCCCCACTCCGACCACGAGCCGGCGTAGCCGCGCACCCGCTGATAGCCGATGGCGCGCAGCACGACGTAGGTCAAGGAGGAGCGATGGTGGGTCTGGCAATGGACCACGACTTCCTGCTCCGGATCGGCCAGGCCGCGCTCGGCGAGCATCGCCCGAAGCTCCGCTGCCGATCGCAGCAAGGGGGGATCTTCAGGATCCATCAGGGCCTGCCAGTCGAGGTGGACCGCCCCAGGGATGTGCCCGCCCCGCTCGGCACGGCGATCGGTGCCGATATACTCAGCCCAAGAGCGCGCGTCGAGGATGGCCACGGCGGGATCATTGAGATGCTCGCGCACCCAATCACGATCGGCCAGGCAAGCCGGGCAACGGATCTGTGCGGCGTACTCCCGCGGTTGCGGCGCCTGCGCACCGCCCTCCACAGGACCCTCAGCAGCCAGCCAGCCTTGCAACCCACCATTGAGCAGCCCGTGGCGTGGATGGCCGAGCACGTCCAGGGTCCACAGCAACCGTCCGGCCTTCCCGCCGCCATCGGCATCGTAGGCCACGACCGTGACGGTATCGTCGATGCCGATACGGCCCAGCCGCTCGCCCAAGGCCCGTGACTCCGGCAGCAGCCCCATGGCCGGCGGATCAGCGCGCACCAGCTCCCCATAAGGCAGGTGCACGGCCCCGGGCAGATGCGCCCGCCGATAGCGCCGGTCGTCGTCGCCCACATCGACCAGCAGGACCGCCTCTGCAGCCTGCTGGGCATCCAGCTCCTCCGGCTCAAGCAGCAACATGCCTCACCTCCTCCTGCCAGCCGCTCAGGCTGGCATGCGCAGGAACTCACGCCGGTAATGGCGGAGCTCGGCGATGGAGTCGCGAATATCGTCCAGGGCCAGGTGGTTCCCGGACTTGCGCACGCCTTCGGCCACCTCGGGGGCCCAGCGCCGGGCCAGCTCCTTGAGCGTGCTCACGTCGATATGGCGATAATGGAAGTAGGCCTCTAGCTCCGGCATCCACTGCGCCAGGAAGCGCCGGTCCTGGCAGATGCTGTTCCCGCACATGGGCGAGGTCCGTCGCGGCACATGCTGCTGCAAAAAGGCCAGCACCTGTGCCTCGGCCTCGACCTCGGAGATCGTGCTAGCCCGCACCCGCTCGATCAGCCCGGACTGGCCGTGCTGCCGAGTGTTCCACGCATCCATGCGATCCAGCAGCACTGGATCCTGGTGGATCGCCAGCACCGGCCCCTCGGCCACCGTATCGAGGTTGCTGTCGGTCACCACCACCGCCATCTCAATGATCCGGTCGTGGACCGGATCCAGCCCCGTCATCTCCAGATCGATCCAGATCAGATTCCATTCGGAGAAACCCATAACTGCTCTTCTCGGCTGCGGGTGATTGGCTCAGTCTAGTCTCTCAGGGCACCGGTATCCCCCGGCACCACGCTACCAGCTCTCGGGCGCCGCCGGCTGCGGCAACTCGAGAGCCTCTTGCGGCGCTTGCTCATCGCCGCCCTCTGTCTCCTCCTCACCTTCTGTGCCCTCCTCGGCACTTTCGTCGTCCGACGACGGGGCCTGGCGTGGCGGCAGCTCCTCGGGGTCGAGCAGCTCACCCGTCCCCGAGGGCGCCTCCTGCCCGCGACTGTCATCGATCTCCTGACGCGTACGGCGCTCCTCCGGGGTGAGCAGCTCCTGGGGCTGGCGCGGCAGGACATCGAGAGCGTGCTCCCCGGCATCCATACGGCGCTCGCGCTCGGCGATATCCTCAACCGCCGAGCGGCTCATCAGGACCACGGAGATCCGCCGGTTCACGGCCGCCCGCGAATCCTCCGGATCGAAGGGCATGGTATCGGCATACCCCACCACCTGACCGATGCGCTCGGCCGACAGCCCCCCCTCGAGCAGGGTCCGGCGAGCGGCATTGGCCCGCGCAGCAGAGAGGGTCCAGTTGTCACGCTCGTCGTCCGTGAAACGACGGGCGTCCGTATGCCCGGCTAGCGAAACCGGGTTCGGGACATCCTCGAGCACCTGCGCCAGGGCGGTGAGGATCTCGCGGGTCTGCTCCCGGGGCTCGGCACTACCGAGCTCGAACATCGGCTCATCCTGTGCGTCCACCAGCTGGATGCGCAGCCCATCGTCGGTAATATCCAGCAGAATCTGATCCGCGTACCCTGAGAGCTCCGGATCAGCGAGGACCTCCTCCTGGAACGCCTCGGCCACCTCCTGGAGCTCCTCGCGCTCGAGCCAACCCTCCTGCCCGCTGCCGATGGGCATCCCCTCCAAGTCGATGGGGTCACTGCGCTGCCCCTCGAAATCGATCACATCCTCGGAACTCGAGGTATCCACCCCAGAGGGATCCCGGAAGTACTGCCCGATCCCCGCCCGCTGCTCGTCATCGAGGGCCAACAGCAGCCAGAGCACCAGGAAGATGGCGAACATCGCCGTCATGAAGTCGGCGAAGGCGATCTTCCACGAACCGCCATGATGGCCCTCCTCGTGCTTCGCCACCTTCTTGATGACGATCGGGCGGGTCTTGTTCTCCTCGACCATACGCCGAGAGCGCCTCCTAGCCCTGCTGGCTCCGAGCCGCCATCATCTTGACGTGCTCCTCGAGCTCGAAGAAGGAGGGGCGCTCGGCCTCGAACATCCCCTTGCGGCCGAACTCCACGGCCACCACTGGCTTATAGCCGTTGAGCACCGCCAGCAGGGTCAGCTTGATGGTCTCCAGGAACTTCGCCTGTTCCTGGGCACGCTTGTCCATAGCCTGCCCGAGGGGGCCGAGGAAGGCGTAGCCGACGAAGATGCCAGTGAAGGTCCCCACCAAGGCCGCGGCGACGAGCTTGCCGATCTTCATGACGTCGGCATCCAGCGAGCCGAGGGCAATCACCACGCCGAGCAGTGCGGCGATGATGCCGAAGCCGGGCATGGCATCCGAGATGTTGCTGATGGCGTTCGCCGGCTGCGAGGCCTCCTTATGATGGGTCTCGATCTCCACGTCCATGAGGTTCTCGATCTCGAAGGGGTTCATATTGCCCCCCACCATGAGACGGAGGTAATCACAGAGGAAGTTCAAGGCGACATGGTCATTGAGGATCCGCGGATACGCCTTGAACAGCTCGCTCTCGTGGGGGTTGTCGACATCGTCCTCGATGGAGAGCAAGCCGTCGCGCTGGGCCCGCTGGAAGATCTCGTAGAGCAGCGCCAGCAGGTCCATATAGTGCTCACGGGAATACGGGGACCCGCCAGGGATCTTCGGGATGGTCGCGGCGGCACGCTTGATGACCTTCGACGGATTCGCGATCAGGAAGGCCCCGGTGGCTGCCCCGAAGATGATCAAGATCTCGTAAGGCTGCCAGAGGACCCCCAGGTTGCCGCCGTGGAGGGAATAACCGACGAGCACCGAGAACAACGCTACGGCAGCGCCTATAATGACCAGCATGGATCCTTGCCGCCCCCTTTGTGGCTGGCTTGCAGGCTC
>JBKGYE010000042.1:0-14593 GCA_046546255.1 Halorhodospira sp.
GTGGCCTGAGGCCCATAGTGCGAGTCGGTGTCCAGGGATTCGGGGGCAGTACACCCCGAGCACGAGCAGATTGAGTCCGATGAGCCCGAGTGTCACCGGCAACGCCCAGTCGCCGAAGAAGATCGGTGCCAGCATCGCCAGGATCGCCAGCCGTGCCGAGCAGGGCACCAGCGGCGCCAGCATGATGGTCAGCAGCCGTTCCCGGCGTGACTCGATGATGCGAGTCCCCACCACCGAGACCACATTGCAGCCGAGACCGAGCGTCAGCGGCAGGGCTCTCTTGCCGTGCAGCCCCACGGTATGCATGAAGCGGTCAAGCAGCAGGGCGACGCGAGCCAGGTAGCCGCTGTCCTCGAGCACCCCCATGAGGGTGAAGAAGATCGCCAGGATGGGCAGGAAGGTGAGGACTGTCCCCACCCACATGATCAGGCCGTCGACCACCAGTCCGGAGAGCCACGCCGGGCTCGTGCTGAGCAGCGCCTCGGCCCCGGCTGCCGCGGGTTGGACGACGGCCTCATCCAGCCACTCCTGCAGCGGTAGGGCGAGCTGGAAGGTCAGCCCCAGGATCAGCGCTAGAAGCCCGAAGAGTAGCATTGGGCCTCCCACGCTGTGGGTCGCCACCCGGTCGATGCGGTCGGTCCAGGAGGCCTGTCCCGCCCGGGCACGGTGAACAGCTGCTTGTACGAGCGATTGGACCCAGTCGCAGCGGGCCCCGAGGATATCTAGCACGACCTCCTCGTGCTGATAGAGTTCTTGCTCCAGCGCTTGCCATGCCTGCGGCGAGAGCCATGTCTCCGCCCAAGTGCGTACCTGGGGGGTCACCCTCAAGGAGCTTCTGCGCCAGCCAGCTTGGCTTATAAGGCGGTGGCGCTACGGGCTGGATCCGCTCAGCGACCCTTGCGACGGCCTCGGCGCTACGCGCACGCACCTGCGGTGGCTGCGGCCGGCAGCGCTGCGGGTCGCGGTGCACCCTGTCGACGCTGGTCAGCAGCTCCACAATGCCCTCGGCATTGCGGGCGACCAAGGGCACGACGGGTACCCCTAGGGCTGCGGATAGGGCCTGCGGATCGACCTGGATGCCGTGGCGCTGGGCCACATCCATGCGGTTCAGGCCGACCACCACTCGCGGGTGCAGCGCCAGTACCTCGCTGAGCAGGTACCTCGCCGAGCAGGTAGAGGCTGCGCTCCAAGGCAACAGCATCCGCGAGGAAGATCACTACCCCCGGCTGGCGGGAGAGGAGGTACTCGCGCACGATCCGCTCCTCCTCTGAGCCGGCAGTGAGGCTATAGGTCCCCGGCAAGTCAACAAGTTTTTGCGGCCGACCCTCAATCTTGACCCACCCCTCCTTGCGCTCGACGGTCTTGCCTGGCCAATTGCCGAGGTGTTGGCGCAGGCCGGTGAGCGTATTGAAGATGGTGCTCTTGCCGACGTTGGGTTGGCCCAGCAGGGCGATCTCTGTTGGCTCCGTCGCGGAGTCCATGGCGGTCTCCTCAGCTGCCATGCCCGCTTTCCTTGAGCGGTGCCGCCTCGATCGGCATCAGCCGGAGCTTGTGCGCCTGGCCACGGCCGACGGCGACACGCGTGTTGTGGGCTTAGAGCAGGACGGGGCCCCGCCGTGGGTTGCGGATCACCTCGACCGAGGTGCCCAGGGTCAGTCCGAGCGCGGAGAGCCGGTCGAGGGCTCCGTAGTGGCCGTCGATATCGCAGATAACGCCTTGCTCCCCTGGGCTCAGCTCCGGGAGCGGGCGGCTCTTGGCCCTGGTCTCGATCGAGGGGGCCGGGTGCTCGCGCCTTTGCTCAAGCGCGTTGTGTTCACGAGCAGGTGCTGCCCATTGCAGTCTTTTCATGTCCTGACCTCCGCCTTCCTGTCGCTTCCCCTCGGGCGCGCCTTCGGCTGGTTCGTGGGCAGCCGGTTTCCCATGATTTATGAGAATGAGTTTCAGTTACGCAAAATACCACACTTGGCCCGCTCGGCGTATCCTGCAGCCGGCCCATGGGCCTTTTGTGCAGCAGCTGATGCCTAGGCGCAGCGGGAGGTCTCCGGGCGATTGGGCATGGCGTGCAGGGCCCGCCGGTCGTCGGCATACGGTACTGCATCAGCGCAGCCGGTGCTCCAGGCGGTGATGACCTGCTGTGCCCAGCTGGGCAGCTCGGGGTGGAGCCGGTAGTGGATCCAGGTCCCGCGGCGTCGAGCCTCGACAAGGCCCGCCTGGCGTAGCTGGGCCAGGTGCCGAGAGACCTTGGGCTGCTCCATGCCAAGGGCGTGTGTAAGCTCACAGACACACAGTCGTCCCTCTAGCTGCAGCAGGGCGATGCAGCGCAGCCGGGTGGGGTCGCTCAGCGCGCGGAAAAAGGTGGCGCTCTCCATGGGGGTTCCTCAGCCAGGCGGCAGGCTCGCGCCCCTTTATACCAGAGGACGTATGCCTGCGATAAGTGCGCCTTCGACCCGGCCGGTGTGGGCGCAATGCACCGTCTCAGTGCGCCCACGCCTGCCGACGGCTCTGCTTGTTGATGCCTATTCGTTGGCCTGCCGGATGGCCTGGTCGGTGTCGGCGGCTATGTGCTCTTGGAACTGCTGCTGGCGTTGGCGCCGTCGCTGCAAGGTCTGATCATTGCGCTCGATGAGATGGAAGACGCGGGTGATGGCACCGTGGACGATATAGACTGGGTAGTCGCGGCTGCGCTGGGGCTCCGTGGTCTCGTTGTCCGGGATCCAGACGATGCCGCGGGCGTTGAGGCTGTTGGCGATGGCCGCGCAGCGCTGGAGCGCAGGGACGAACCCCTGTGCGGCGTACTCGGGCGGGAGGACGTAGAGCGCGTAGCGGCTCTGCTCGGTGTCGATGACGATGTTGGCGACCCCGGCGGAGGTCTCCAGGTCGAAGCGGTAGCGGTAATCGGGGCCGTGCTCCTTGAGCCAGCTTCTGAGCTGCTGGGAGACGCGGGCCGGGTTGAGTCCGCGGGCTGCGTCGCTGCTTTGCTGAGTCCGGGCATGCCGTCGTTGGCGCTCACGCGCTAGCTCGGGCCAGGCGGTGCGCATCCCCATGGCGGCAGCGAGTGCGGTGCCGATGAGCAGGAAGGGGTTGGCGTGGCTGAGTAAGGTGTGCGCCTCGTCGAGCAGGGGCAAGGGGGGTGCCTCAAGGAAGGTGGGCAGGAAGGCGAGGGCGGCGAGCAGCAGTGCCAGGCTCTGCCAACGGCGAGCGCTGCGCCAGCGCCGGATGGTGGGCTGGCTGCTGTGCGTACGGCGGAGGCGGTTGGAGGCGGCCCCGCGTAGGGCGAGTAGGAGCATCAGGGTGGCGACGGCGAGCAGCGTCATCATCTCTCCTCTCCTTGGGTGCCGCAAGGCTCCGCCTTCCGGCCTGTGGCTTCGGCGGGGAGGGCGTTGCCTCAGACGGGGTGCTGGCTCGTGGCTGCCTCGGTGGAGCTTTCCCCTTGAACAAGGTGCGGTCAGGCCCCATCAATGATACGGAATGCCCCGTCTGAGCGCAGTAGGTGCGCCCACCTTTCAGGGCGCGAGGATGGCAAGCATTGCGATGGGAGCGATAACCGTTGTTATACTAAAGACGGTGAAAGGCGTAGGGTTCAGCCCTTAACGACGTCGCAGGCGTGCGAAAGTGGCGGAATTGGTAGACGCGCCGGGTTTAGGTCCCGGTGGGGTTGGCACCCCGTGAGAGTTCGAGTCTCTCCTTTCGCACCAAACCGTTCGTAGCCGCGTGGCGGCCGCCGCGCGGCGCACGCGAGACCGCAACCACCAAACGTTTGGATCCCTAAGGACTTCCCGATGCAAGTTTCCGTGGAGACGACCGAAGGCCTGGGCCGCCGTATGATGGTCCAGGTCCCCGCTGATCGCGTGGAGCAGGAGGTGGACCGCCGCCTCAAGGACCTGAGCGGCCGAGTCAAGATGGACGGGTTTCGGCCTGGCAAGGTGCCGCTGAAGGTTGTACGCAAGCAGTACGGTGCCCAGGTGCGCAGCGAGGTCCTCAGCGAGGTCGTGCAGCAGACCTACTCCGAAGCGCTTGAGCAGGAGTCCCTGCGGCCGGCAGGCAGCCCGCACATCGAGCCGAGGCAGACCGAGGCGGGGCAAGACCTTGAGTACGAGGCCACTTTCGACATCCTGCCCGAGGTCGAGGTGCAGGGGATCGAGCAGATCCGGGTCGAGCGTCCGCAGGTGGAGATCACCGAGGAGGATGTCGACAACGTGCTCGAGCGCCTGCGCAAGCAGCACGCTGATTACGAGTCGGTAGATCGCCCGGCACAGAGGGAGGACCGCGTGACCATCGATTTCCACGGAACCGTGGACGGTGAGGAGTTCTCCGGGAACCGCGCTGAGGATGCGCCGCTGATCCTCGGTGGTGATCAGCTGCCCGAGGCCTTCGAACAGGTGCTGCAGGGGGCGCAGGCCGGGCAGACGCTGACTGTGGAGTATACCTTCCCGGAGCAGCTCGGGGATGCGGAGCTCGCCGGCAAGACGGCGGTGTTCCAGGTGGCCGTCAAGCAGGTGGAGGTCCCTCAGCTACCGGAGCTCGATGACGGCTTTGCCGCCCGTCTTGGCATTGAGGAGGGTGGTGTCGAGCGCTTGCGCGAGGCCGTGCGCAGCAACCTTGAGCATGAGCGTGACCAGGCTGTACGCCAGCGGCTCAAGCGCCAGGTGCTCGACCAGCTGGCCGATCTCAATGAGCTGGAGCTGCCCAAGAGCCTTGTCGATGGCGAGATCCAGGCGCTGCGCGAGCAAGCCGGCGGCGATCAGGAAGGGGCGTTGCCCGAGTCCGATCGGGCTGCCTATGAGGAGCTGGCCCGGCGCCGGGTCAAGCTCGGCTTGCTGGTCAATGAGCTAGTGCGCAGCCAGGAGATCCAGCTCGATCGCGAGCGGATGATGAGCCAGCTGCGGGAGATGGCGGCCAGCTCTGGGCAGGATCTGAGCGAGGCCCTGCAGCAGATTGCCCAGGATCGGCAGATGATGCAGGGGCTGGAAGCCTCGGTGATCGAGGAGCAGGTGGTGGACTGGCTGCTCGAGCAGGTCCAGGCCGAGGACAAGACGCTGAGCTTCGATGAACTCGTGAATGGCGGCGATGCCGCCGAGGCGTCGGCTTGAAGCGTGGCACACAGGAGCGCTAGACCATGAGCGATACGCAGCAAAACACGGCGCCCGAGATCCTCAACACCGGCCTCGTGCCGATGGTCGTCGAGCAGTCGGCGCGCGGCGAGCGGGCCTATGATATCTTCTCCCGCCTGCTCAAGGAGCGGGTGATCTTCCTGGTTGGGCCGGTGGAGGACTACCAGGCGAACCTGCTAGTGGCGCAGCTGCTCTTCCTGGAGTCCGAGAACCCGGACAAGGACGTGCATCTGTACATCAACTCCCCCGGAGGCTCAGTGACCGCCGGGCTGGCGATCTACGACACCATGCAGTTCATCAAGCCCGATGTGTCGACGCTGTGCGTGGGGCAGGCCGCGAGCATGGGGGCCCTGCTGCTCGCTGCTGGCGCCGAGGGCAAGCGCTATGCGCTACCCAATTCGCGGATGATGATCCACCAGCCCCTTGGCGGCTTCCAGGGGCAGGCGACGGACATCGATATCCACGCCCGTGAGATCCTCAACATGCGGGATCGGCTCAATCGGATCCTTGCCCATCACACCGGGCAGGATATCGAGACCGTCCGGCAGGATACGGATCGGGACAACTTCATGACTGCCGAGGCAGCAGCGGCTTACGGGCTGGTGGATCAAGTCCTGAGCGGGCGCCACGCCTCCGAGTGAGGCGCTCCGGGTCCGCTTGCGTGCCCGCTGAAAAGGGTGCATGGTTAAGACTGAATGCTTCTAGGACGCAAACCGAGGCCGTGGCATGACTGATCGGAACCAGAGCAAGGGCGACGACGGCGGCAAGCTGCTGTACTGCTCGTTCTGCGGCAAGAGCCAGCACGAGGTCCGCAAGCTCATCGCCGGGCCATCGGTATTTATCTGTGATGAGTGTGTAGAGCTGTGCAACGACATCATCCGTGAGGAGCTCCAGGAGAGCACCGGCACGGAAGGGGGCGGGTTGCCCAAGCCCCACGAGATCCACACCGAGCTCGACCAGTACGTCATCGGCCAGGAGCATGCCAAGAAGGTGCTCTCGGTAGCGGTCTACAACCACTACAAGCGCCTTGAGGGACGGGCTTCCGAGGGGGACGTGGAGCTGACTAAGAGCAACATCCTGCTCATCGGCCCTACGGGCTCGGGTAAGACGCTGCTTGCCGAGACGTTGGCGCGGTTGCTCAACGTGCCGTTCACCATCGCCGATGCCACCACACTCACCGAGGCGGGCTACGTCGGCGAGGATGTCGAGAACATCATCCAGAAGCTGCTGCAGAAGTGCGACTACGACGTCGAGAAGGCGCAGCACGGGATCGTCTACATCGACGAGATTGACAAGGTCTCGCGCAAGGCCGACAATCCCTCAATCACCCGCGATGTCTCCGGAGAGGGCGTTCAGCAGGCGTTGCTCAAGCTCATCGAGGGTACAACGGCCTCCGTGCCTCCGCAGGGTGGGCGCAAGCACCCGCAGCAGGAGTTCGTCAACGTCGATACCAGCAACATGCTCTTCATCTGCGGTGGCGCCTTCGCCGGGCTCGACAAGGTGATCCAGGAGCGCTCCGAGCGAGGTGGTATCGGCTTCTCCGCCGAGATTAAGAGCGAGAAGGAGCGGGCGACCATCGGCGAGACCCTGCAGACCGTCGAGCCCAGCGACCTGGTCCGCTACGGGCTGATCCCGGAGTTCGTCGGTCGCCTGCCGGTGATCGCGACCCTCGACGAGCTCGACCAGGAGGCGTTGATCCAGATCCTGCGCGAGCCGAAGAATGCGCTGGTCAAGCAGTACCAGAAGCTCTTCGAGATGGAGGACGTGGAGCTCGATCTGCGCGAGGACGCCCTGCGGGCGGTGGCCGACAAGGCCATGGAGCGCAAGACCGGGGCGCGCGGCCTGCGCACCATCCTCGAGCAGGTGCTGCTCGAGACGATGTACGAGCTCCCCTCTATGGAGAACGTCAGCAAGGTTGTAGTGGACGAGTCGGTGATCGCCGGCGAGAGCGCCCCCTACATCGTCTACGCCGGTACGGAGCACCCCAAGGCCGCCTCCGACGAGTAGCCGGATCCCTCCGGCTCACCACCGCTGGGCCTTGAAATCCGGCAGCATCACCCCGATTCCCAGGCTAGAGGATCGGGTGTGCGGCCCCGGTCGCGCACCCCCATCCGTACGCCAGCGAGGTCCGAAATCCCATGGATGAGCCAACCGCTCAGAATCCCGAATCGCCGCAGACCGTGATCCAGGCCCCTGTCCTGCCGTTACGGGATGTGGTCGTCTATCCGCACATGGTCATTCCCCTGTTCGTCGGTCGCGAGCGCTCTATTCATGCGCTCGAGTCGGCGATGGAGAACGACAAGCGCATCTTCCTCGTGGCGCAGCATAGCGCCGAGGTAGATGATCCCGGCGCCGATGACCTCTACGGCTTCGGCACCGTGGCCTCGATCCTGCAGATGCTCAAGCTCCCCGACGGTACCGTGAAGGTGCTCGTTGAGGGGGCTGAGCGTGCTCGGCTGGTCGAGCTCATGGACAGCGGTGAGTACCTCTCCGCACACCTGGTCACGGTCCCCGAGACGGAGCCGGCCGAGGAGGATCGCGAGGTAGAGGTGCTTGCCCGCTCGGCGACCAACCTGTTCGAGCAGTACGTCAAGCTCAATAAGAAGATCCCGCCGGAGATCCTCTCCTCATTGTCCGGCATCGAGGAGCCCGGGCGGTTGGCGGATACCATCGCCGCCCATATGGCGCTCAAGGTCGAGGAGAAGCAGAAGATCCTCGAGATGGAGGGTCCGCGCGAGCGCTTGGAGCACCTGATGGGGCTCATCGAGGGCGAGATCGATATCCTGCAGATCGAGAAGCGGATCCGCGGGCGCGTCAAGCAGCAGATGGAGAAGTCCCAGCGGGAGTACTACCTCAATGAGCAGATGAAGGCCATCCAGAAGGAGCTTGGTGAGCTGGAGGACGTGCCCAATGAGGTCGAGGAGCTGGAGAGCAAGATCGAGAACGTGGGGATGCCCCAGCAGGCCCTGGACAAGGCGAAACAGGAGCTGAACAAGCTCAAGATGATGTCGCCGATGTCCGCCGAGGCCACGGTGGTGCGCAACTACCTGGATTGGCTGGTGAGCTTACCCTGGAAGGACAAGACCCGCGTGCGCCACGACCTCGAGTACGCGGCCAAGGTCCTGGATGAGGACCACTACGGGCTGGAGAAGGTCAAGGAGCGGATCCTTGAGTACCTAGCGGTGCAGCGGCGGGTGCGCAAAATGAAAGGACCCATCCTCTGCCTCGTCGGTCCGCCCGGTGTGGGCAAGACCTCGCTGGGGCAGTCCATTGCGCGGGCCACGAACCGCCGGTTCACGCGTATGTCGCTCGGCGGCGTGCGCGATGAGGCGGAAATTCGGGGGCATCGGCGGACCTATATCGGCTCCCTGCCGGGCAAGATCGTGCAGAACCTCAGCAAGGCCGGTAAGCGCAATCCGCTGTTCCTGCTCGACGAGGTTGACAAGATGGCCATGGACTTCCGAGGCGATCCCTCCTCGGCCCTGCTCGAGGTGCTCGACCCGGAGCAGAACAACAGCTTCAGCGACCACTACCTGGAGGTGGACTTCGACCTCTCGGACGTGATGTTCGTCTGCACGGCGAACACCATGGATATCCCGGCGCCGCTGCTCGATCGCATGGAGGTCATCCGGCTGCCGGGCTATACCGAGGAGGAGAAGCTGGCCATCGCGCAGCGCTATCTGCTGCCCAAGCAGATGAAGGCCAATGGCCTCAAGAAAGGCGAGCTGGATGTCAAGGAGAGCGCCATCCGTGACGTCATCCGCTACTACACCCGCGAGGCGGGTGTGCGGAACCTTGAGCGAGAGCTGGCCACCATTTGCCGCAAGGTGGTCAAGGGCCTGGTAGAGGGTGAGCGCAAGGGGCGCAAGCGCAGCTGCGTCCAGATCACCCGGCGGAACCTGGATAAGTACCTCGGCGTGCGCCGCTACCGCTTCGGCGTGGCCGAGACCGAGGATCGTGTCGGCCAGGCCACGGGCCTGGCCTGGACCGAGGTCGGCGGCGAGCTGCTGACGATCGAGGTGGCCGTGGTTCCCGGCAAGGGGCGCGCTACGCAGACCGGTCAGCTCGGTGAGGTGATGAAGGAGTCGATCGATGCGGCCACCACCGTGGTGCGCAGCCGGGCTCGGACCCTGGGCCTGGAGCCCGACTTCTATGCCCGCAATGACTACCACATCCACGTCCCGGAGGGCGCCATCCCCAAGGATGGCCCTTCGGCGGGTATCGGCATGGCCGTCGCGCTGGTCTCCGCGCTGACCGGGATCCCGGTGCGTGCCGGTGTCGGCATGACCGGGGAGATCACCCTGCGCGGTGAGGTGCTCCCGATCGGGGGGGTCAAGGAGAAGCTCCTGGCCGCCCTGCGGGGCGGGATCGGTACGGTCCTGATCCCGGAGGAGAATGAGAAGGACCTGGCCGAGGTCCCCAAGGAGGTGAAGGCCAAGCTCGATATCCGGCCGGTGCGCTGGATCGATGAGGTCTTCGATGTGGCACTCACGCGTCAGCCGGAGCCGCTACCACAGCCCGAGGGGGAGGAGGAGCCAGCGCGCTTGCCTGTTGGGGAAGTGGAGAGCGACGCCAAGCGCCCTCACTGAGCCGGGAAGCACGATTTGACATGCTGGAAAAGCCGCTGCTATAAAGCGGCCAGCTGGTCGCCCCGGCTGCGGCCGGGGCTGGCGGCGCACCTCTCCGGGAAAGGAACGATTCACCGTACAACGCTGGTGTGGCTGCAATCAGGATGCTGGGGTTGAGGCAACGCCAGTGAAGAATTGCGGCGCATTTCGTTGTCCGATAGTGCCTGCCCCTCTTAGGGGAAGGCTCCGCATGACTGAGCAATAAAAAAGGGGACATAGGGATGAACAAGAGTGAGCTCATCGAGGCAGTTGCCGACTCCGCCGATCTCTCCAAGGCTGCTGCCTCGCGGGCTGTGGATGCCATGGTTGAGTCCGTCACCGAGGCCCTGCGTGAGGGGGACCAGGTCACGCTGGTCGGGTTCGGCACCTTTACGGTTCGCGATCGCGCTGCCCGGACCGGACGGAATCCTCGCACGGGCGAGACCATCCAGATCCCGGCCTCTAAGGTCCCGGGCTTTAAGCCTGGCAAGGCCCTGAAGGATGCGATAAACTAGCCTGTCTATCCGGGTGGTTAGCTCAGCTGGGAGAGCGTCGCCCTTACAAGGCGAATGTCGCAGGTTCGAGTCCTGCACCACCCACCAAATGCCCACCTAGAGAGCGTCAGTACCAGCAAACGCTGATCGCGCGCTTGAGAGCCCCGGCCTACGGGGCTCGAATCTCCTCGTAGCGGGTTGCAGGTCTCCCCCCTCGCTCGCCCAAGTGCCTCGTTCGGGTCGTCCCGTGCTACAAGGATGGCTCGTTGATTGATGGGCATCAGAATGGGTTGCTCATGGCGAGGTGGCCCGGAGCGGCCGGGCGGCGCCCCGGGCGTTTGAGGGCCTATCCGGAGAACATGGTCTCGAGCCGGTCCATGGCCTGCTCCAGGTTCGCCATGCTCGTGGCATAGGAGATGCGGGCGTAGCCGGGGAGACCGAAGGCGGAGCCCGGAACCAAAGCGACGCCGGCCTCGTTGATGAGCTGCTCGGCGAAGGCGACGTCGTCCGAGACCCCGAGCTGGCTTATCGCCTCTGCCATGTGCGGGAAGCAGTAGAAGGTCCCGTCACAAGGCGTGCAGCCGACCCCGGGCATGGCGTTGAGGCGCTCGACCACTAAGTCGTGGCGGGCTTTGAACTGCTCACGCATGGGTTCGATGCAGCCTTGGTCGCCGTTGAGGGCAGCTACGGCGGCCGCTTGCGAGATAGAGGCGGGGTTGGAGGTGCTCTGCGACTGGATCTTCTTCATGGCCCCGATCAGTGGCGTCGGTCCGGCCGCGTAGCCGATCCGCCAGCCGGTCATCGCGTACGCCTTGGATACACCATTGACCACCAGGGTCCGCGCCTGCAGGCCCGGAACGGCCATGGCGATGTTGGAGAATGGCTCCTGGTGCCAGAGGATGTGCTCGTAGATATCGTCGGTTACGACTACGACCTGCGGGTGGCGCTCCAGGACCGCGCCCAGGGCCGCTAGCTCCTCGCGGCTGTAGGCCGTGCCGGTGGGGTTTGAGGGGCTGTTGAGGATGACCATCCGGGTCTTCGCGGTTAGGGCCTGCTCGAGCTGCTCGGGCGTGATCTTGAACCGGTGCTCGGCACCGGCGGTGATGAAGACCGGCTCGGCGCCGAAGACCAGTGCCATATCGGGATAAGAGACCCAGTATGGCGCCGGGATAATCACCTCATCGCCTTCGTTGAGTACGGCGGCCATGGCGTTGAACAGCGACTGCTTGGCGCCCGAGGAGACCAGGATCTGGTCCGGCTCATAGCGCAGCCCATTGTCGCGCTCAAGCTTGTCGATCACCGCTTGCTTGAGTTCCGGCGTGCCATCGACCGGCGTATAGCGGGTCTGCCCCTCGCGCGCGGCTTGGATAGCCGCCTCGACGATGTGGCTAGGGGTATCGAAGTCTGGTTCTCCGGCGCCGAGGCCGATCACGTCGTGGCCGGCGGCGCGCAGTTCGGCGGCACGGGCGGTCACCGTGAGCGTGGGGGAGGGCTTGATGCGCTGGACGCGGTCGGCGAGCTGCAGTTCCATGGTGTGGGCTCCGTTGTTAATGAAAGATAAGTGTATGATAAGGATTTTGGATTTAGAGTTCAGTGGTTGGGGAGGTGGCAGGCCGTATGCCTGATCGCTTTCAGCTCAATGCCCGCTTTCAGCCCGCCGGCGATCAGCCTCAGGCTATCGAGGCGCTGGTGGATGGCCTCGCCGCCGGGCTCTCCGATCAGACCCTGCTGGGGGTGACCGGCTCAGGCAAGACGTTCACCATCGCCAACGTCATCGAGCGGTTGCAGCGCCCAGCGGTACTGCTCGCCCCCAACAAGACACTGGCCGCGCAGCTCTATGGTGAGATGCGCGAGTTTCTGCCTGAGAACCGGGTAGAGTACTTCGTCTCTTACTACGACTACTATCAGCCTGAGGCCTACGTGCCCGCCTCGGATACCTTCATCGAGAAGGACGCCTCGGTGAACGAGCACATCGAGCAGATGCGCCTATCCGCCACCAAGGCCGTGCTCGAGCGTCGGGATACGGTGATCGTCGCCTCGGTCTCAGCCATCTACGGCCTCGGTGACCCGCAGGCATACATGGCCATGCTCCTGCACTTGGTCCGCGGCGAGCGGATCGATCAGCGGGAGGTCCTGCGTCGGCTCTCGGAGCTGCAGTATACCCGCAACGACATCGAGCTGACCCGCGGTACGTACCGGGTCCGCGGGGAGGTCATTGACATCTTTCCGGCCGACTCGCCCGAAGAGGCGGTGCGGGTGCAGCTTTTTGACGACGAGATCGAGGAGCTTGCCTGGCTGGACCCGCTGACCGGCGAGGTGCTACGGCGGGTGCCGCGGGTGACGATCCACCCCAAGACCCACTATGTCACCCCGAAGGAACAGATCCACCGGGCCGTCGAGCAGATCAACGAGGAGCTGCGCCAGCGTCTCCAAGAGCTGCGGGACGCTAATAAGCTACTTGAGGCGCAGCGTCTGGAGGAGCGGACGCGCTTTGATATGGAGATGATGCTCGAGCTCGGCTACTGCAATGGCATTGAGAACTATTCCCGCTACCTCTCGGGGCGGGCGCCGGGCGAGCCACCGCCCACCTTGCTCGATTATATCCCGCCGGGAGCGGTGCTGTTTATCGACGAGTCCCATGTCACTGTCCCGCAGATCGGCGGGATGTACAAAGGCGATCGCTCACGCAAGCAGACCTTGGTGGACTACGGCTTCCGGCTGCCCTCAGCACTGGACAACCGGCCGCTGACGTTCGAGGAGTTCCGCCGACTGGCTCCGCAGACGGTCTACGTCTCGGCGACGCCGGGTCCGTTCGAGGAGGCGCATGCCGCTCAGGTGGTAGAGCAGGTTGTGCGCCCCACGGGTCTGGTGGACCCGGAAGTCGAGGTACGGCCGGCCACGGCGCAGGTCGACGACGTCTACGGTGAGATCCGGGCCCGGGCTGAGCGCGATGAGCGCGTGCTGGTCACCACCTTGACCAAGCGCATGGCTGAGGATTTGACCGAGTATCTCGAGGAGAACGGCGTCCGCGTCCGCTACCTGCACTCCGATGTGGATACCGTCGAGCGTACCGAGATCATCCGTGACCTGCGCCTTGGCCATTTTGACGTGCTCGTGGGCATCAACTTACTCCGCGAGGGTCTCGATATCCCCGAGGTCTCCCTCGTGGCCATCTTGGACGCTGATAAGGAGGGGTTCCTGCGCTCGACCCGCTCCCTGATCCAGACGATCGGTCGGGCGGCACGCAACGTCCGGGGGCGTGCCATCCTCTACGCCGATACCGTTACTGACTCCATGCGCCGAGCGATCGATGAGACCGAGCGTCGCCGGGCAAGGCAGATGGCTCATAATGAGGCCCACGGGATCACGCCACAGGGGATCTGCAAGGAAGTGCCGGATATCATGGAGCGCGGCGGTGTCCCGGCGCCGGGGGCGGCGCAGCGCGAGGCGATGGTGGCCGAACCTGGCGGTGAATACGCTGGCCTGTCGCCCTCGGAGGCGGTCCAGCGGATCCGCGAGCTGGAAAAGCGCATGCAGCAGCATGCCCGCGAGCTGGAGTTCGAGCAGGCAGCGCGCTTGCGCGACGAGGCCCGCCGTATCGAGGAGGCGGTGCTCGGCGGCGATGCCTCCTCGACCCCTCCTTGAGCCTCTTCAGGGCGTAGCCCTGTGGCGCTAGGCGTCTGAGATACGCAGCAGCGCCTAGTGGCCGCAGCTTACCACATGGCGCGTAAAGCCCAGTCCTTCAGGGTGGGGATGCTAACGAAGGCGGGGCGGCGTAAGACAGGTCAGGGTGCCAGGGCGCTTGGGAGCGGTAGTTACGGTGCTGTGCCGGCTCAGCGTGGCCGCCTGTCCTGCATGAGCTCGCTGATATTCAAGCGCTTGTCCCCATGTCGGGTACGCATCAGTGCCTCAGCATTGTAGTGGTAATAGCGCGCGATGAACGCTGCTGAGCGTAGCGCGGCGATCTCACTCTGCGAGTTGCTGATGTGCTGTACCTGCCCGTGCTCGTTGTAGTAGACCACATCCCAGCTGTTGCCCCGCTCTTCAATGATGAGCCGGTAGCTCAGGCGTGGCGGTGACTTGTGCGCACGGGTGGTCAAGGGTCGCTCCTCTATAGAGGGATGGCACGGCAAGCCTACGGGATTATGTGGGTGCTGTCGCGGGGGGTTCAAGTGGGTGCCCTGCACCTGTAATCTTTCTAAACAATCCTTCACAGGGTGCCCTGCATTCTGTACTATTAGGGTACAGATTGCGCGAGAGCAAATCACATGCTTCGAATCAATCGCGAGACCGATTACAGTGTGGTCATCCTCTCGGCCATGGCCCGGCGCCCGACAGAACGGTTCAACGCCGCTCAGCTGGCTGCCGCCCACGGGTTGCC
>JBKGYE010000043.1:0-13800 GCA_046546255.1 Halorhodospira sp.
CTCCTTCGCCTTGAAAGGACGGAATCCCCGTCCTTTAGGGCGGGGAGGATGTCAATGCTGGCGCTCTGCGGCGATGCGCGCTCGCCACTCCTCGGCCCGGTGGATGGTGGCGGTTGCATCCAGGGTGGTGAGCTGCCGCGCACGGACACGTGGTTCGCCTGCCACCCAGACGTCAGTCACGTGTTCCCGGGAGGCGGCGTAGACCAGCTGCGAGAGCGGGTTGTAGATAGGGTGGACCCCTAGATCCGCCAGGGAGACGGCGGTTAGGTCGGCAGCCTTGCCGGGGGCAATGGAGCCGATCTCGCGATCCAGGCCAAAGGCTCGGGCGGCGTTGAGCGTGGCCATACGCAAGGCCTCGGCAGCGGGTAAGGCGGCGGCTTCACCGGAAACCGCCTTGGCAAGCAGTGCCGCGGTGCGCATCTCGCCGATAAGGTCCAAGTCATTGTTGCTGGCCACGCCGTCGGTGCCGAGAGCGACATTGACTCCCGCCCGGCTGAGTGCTGCGGCAGGGCAGAAGCCACTGGCCAGCTTGAGATTGGCCTCAGGGCAGTGCAGCACATGGGCGCCGGCCTCGGCAAGGCGCTCGATCTCAGCCTGCTCAAGCTGGGTCATGTGCACGGCGAGCAATCGCGAGGAGACTAGCCCTAGCTCGTCGAGACGCTGTAGCGGGCGCTTGCCAGTCTCGCTGAGGCTTTGCTGGATCTCATCGGCGGTCTCCTGGAGGTGGATGTGCACTGGCACGTCCAGCTCCTCGGCATCGTGGGCGATCCGCTCAAGGAAATCCGCCTCGACAGCATAGGGGGAGTGGGGCGCGAAGATGGTGCGCACCAAAGGGTCGTCACGATAGCGCTCGTGGAGGGCGAGGCCCTTCTCCAGGTAGGCCTCAAGGCTGTCAGCATAGCCACTGGGAACACCGATGATGATCATCCCGAGAATGGCGCGTATGCCCGCCTGGCGTGCGGCTTCCCCGGTGACCTCGGGGAAGAAGTACATATCATTGAAGCAGGTGACCCCGCCGAGCAACATCTCTCCCATGGCGAGCGTGCTGCCGTCACGGACAAAGGCCTCGCTGACCCAGCGTTGCTCTGTCGGCCAGATGTGCTCGGTTAGCCAGGTCATCAGCGGTAGGTCATCGGCCATGCCGCGCAACAGGGTCATAGCCGAGTGTGTATGGGCATTGATCAGGCCCGGGATGAGCACATGGTCACTGAGCTCGCGCTGCTCAGGGGCATGGTAGCGTCGGCGCAGCTCCTCGTTGGGGGCGAGCGCCACAATCCGACCGTCTTGTACGGCGACGCCGTGATCTTCAAGCACGGCCCCCTCAGGCTCTACGGGGATGACCCAGCGGGCGTGGATCAGAGTATCGACACGTTCCATAATACGCTCCATTGTCCCGAGAATGAGGATATCACGACTTGACTGTAGCCTCCCACGACACCGTAAGGGCGCTGGAATGGCGCGATAGCGGCCTCTATCTGCTGGATCAGCGTCGCCTCCCGGAAGAGGAGATCTACCGCTTTTATCCTGACGCGGCAAGCGTTGCCGGGGCGATTACCGATATGGTGGTCCGTGGCGCCCCGGCGATCGGCATTACCGCCGCCTACGGTGCAGCCTTGGCGGCCATGGCCGCTTACCGGGGGCACGGCGCCCGCTGGCGCGCTGCCATGAGCGAGGCGATGGCCGAGCTCCGGGCTTCCCGACCGACAGCGGTGAATCTGATGTGGGCGCTTGATCGTCAGCAGGGCGTAGCGGATTCGCTCCCCGATCATGCCGATCCGGGGGCGAAACTGCTCGCCGAGGCCCATACTATCCACGAAGCGGATGTGGCGGGTAACCGGCGGATGGGGCGCACCGGCGCCAGCTTGATCCAGAAGGGCGCGGGGGTATTGACGCATTGCAATACTGGCTCCTTGGCCACCGGCGGCTTCGGGACAGCCCTAGGCGTGATCCGCACCGCCTGGGCGGATGGGCGCCTCAGGCGGGTCTTCGCCGACGAGACACGGCCCTGGTTGCAGGGGGCGCGCTTGACCGCCTGGGAGTTGGCCCGCGACGGCATCCCCGTGGAGCTCCTCGTTGATGGGGCTGCCGCGGCGCTTATGGCTAGTGGCGAGGTCGATTGGCTCATTGTCGGTGCGGATCGGATCGCTGCCAACGGCGATGTCGCCAACAAGATCGGCACCTACGCGGCAGCGCTAGCTGCTCGGGAGCACGGTGTGGGGGTCATGGTGGTCGCGCCGTCTGCAACCATCGATCCGGAAACGGCGACGGGGGATGCGATCCCCATCGAGACACGGGGCAGCCGTGAGGTCCTCTTCGCCCGCTCCTGCCGCACGGCGCCGGAGCTGGCTGACGTCGGGGCCTGGAACCCGGTCTTCGACGTGACCACGGCGGAGTGTGTCGATGTCATCGTCACCGAGCAGGGGGTCTGGCGGCCACGGGTAGAGGAGATGCCTGGGATGCGCCTCTAGGAGCCTTCCTCTGCGCTTGGCGATACGGGTACGCGTGCTCGTGCGCTTCTTCTCGTATCGCCGGGGGCTATCCGGAGCGACGGATACGCATCCCCACCCGCGTGATCCGGCCCTTCTCAATGGCGCGCACTGTGAACTGCAGGTTATCGATCCGGACCCGGTCGCCGACGACTGCCCGGTTATTAAAGAGCCACAAGAGGTACTCGTTGAGGGTCTCTTCGGGGCGCGCGCCACTGGGCACTGAGATCCCGTAGGCGGTGACGAGGTCCTTGAGCCGGGCTTCGCCGTCTAGGGTGAACTCACCGAAGAAGCGCTGCTCCTCCAGATAGGCCGGTGCCGTGGGAGCCACGAAGAGCCGGTCTAGGTCGGCGATATCGGCGGGCAGGGTGAGCAGGTAGACATCATCCCGTGGCCGCAGTATCTCCCGCTGCGGGTGGCGCAAGGCCTCCCCGTGGCGGAATAAGGCGATGACTTGGGCTGACTCCGGTAGGTTGAGCCGGGCTATTGGTTCGTAGAGCGCTGGCGAGGTCTCCGTGATGCGGTAGACGACAAACTCGTAATCGGTCTGGTGCGGCACATCGATCTCTTGGCGCTGTGTGGCACCGCTATCTGGTGGCACCTCAAGCCCTAACGCCCGCGCAGCAGGGGCGATCGTCCACCCCTGGATCAGTAGGGAGACGAGCACGACGAAGAAGGCCACATTGAAAAACAGCTCAGCCTGGTCGATCCCGGCGAGCAGCGGGAAGAGACCGAGGATGATCGGGACCGCCCCGCGTAGCCCCACCCACGAGATGAACAGCTGCTCGCGCCAGGGGAAGCGGAAAGGCGCTAGGCAGCTGAAAACGGCTGCCGGACGGGCGATAAGGATCAGCACGGCAGCGGTGAGTAGCCCTTGGGGAGCCACAGGTACCAGCTCGGAAGGGATGACCAGCAGGCCGAGGACCACGAACATGGTGATCTGCGCCAGCCAGGCGAAGCCGTCATGGAAACGGCGGATGTTTTGCGCTGCCTGGAGACGCCGGTTCCCGGCGATCAGTCCGGCTAGGTAGATGGCCAGGAAGCCGCTGCCGCCGAGCACCGCAGTGCCGCCGAAGATGGCGAGGCCGCCGCCGAGCGCCAGCAGGGGGTAAAGCCCTGGTGTGAGGTTGATGCGATTGATCAGCCAGGCTAGGAGCATGCCGCCAAGCGCTCCCAGAACGGCGCCGAGTCCCAGCTGCTGGATGAGCTCGACGGTGGCGGCTATGGCGACTCGTTCCGGCTCGTGGATGAGGAGCTCGACGAGCATGATGGTCAGGAAGATCGCCATCGGATCATTGGAGCCGGACTCGATCTCCAGGGTGGCGGCGACGCGTTGCTTGAGCTCTAGGCCGCGGGCATGGAGCAGGCCGAAGACAGCCGCGGCGTCGGTGGAGCCGACGATCGCGCCGAGCAGGGCCCCTTGCTGCCAGCTGAGCTCGAAGGCCCAAGCTAGCACGAGGCCGGTAATGCTGGCGGTAATGATGACCCCGAAGGTGGCCAGGGCGAGCGCCGGTTTGAGTGCTACCCGAAAGGTGGAGGCGTGGGTGCGCAGGCCACCGTCAAAGAGGATGACCGCCAAGGCCAAGCTGCCGATGAGGTGGGCGGCTTGGATATCGTCAAAGCGTAGCCCGAGGATGCCCTCCTCGCCGAGGAGCATGCCAAGACCAAGGAAGACGAGGAGCATCGGCGCACCGACGCGGTCGGAGATGACGCTCGCCAGCACGCTGACCAGCAGCAGCGTGGCGCCGAAGAGGATGAGTTGATTGGTCAGCTCCAACGGATGGCTCCCTGCGCTCCCGGTCGGGCGACGGTATGGTACCATTGCCCTTTTCCCCGGAAGAGTCTTGAGAAGAGCGCATGACCGGCGTTGCCCGCGAGATCCTTCCTGTCAACCTCGAAGACGAGATGCGGCAGTCGTACCTCGATTACGCGATGAGCGTAATCGTCGGGCGTGCCCTGCCGGATGTCCGAGATGGTCTCAAGCCCGTGCATCGGCGTGTCCTCTACGCCATGCGCGAGCTTGGCAATGACTACAACAAACCGTATAAGAAGTCGGCACGAGTGGTCGGTGATGTCATCGGTAAGTACCACCCTCACGGCGATGCCGCCGTCTACGATACGATCGTGCGCCTAGCTCAGCCTTTCAGCATGCGCTATCGGCTGGTGGATGGGCAGGGCAACTTCGGTTCTATCGACGGCGATTCGCCTGCGGCCATGCGCTACACCGAGGTGCGCATGGCTCGTTTGGCCCATGAGCTGCTTGCCGACATCGACAAAGAGACGGTCGACTTCGTTGAAAACTACGACGGCTCCGAGCAGGAGCCGCAGGTGCTGCCGACGAAGGTGCCCAACCTGCTGGTCAACGGTGGTGCCGGCATCGCGGTGGGTATGGCCACGAATATCCCGCCGCACAATCTGCGTGAGGTCATCAATGCGTGCGTGGCGCTGATCGATGATGAGGATCTGCCCGTCGAATCGGTGATCGAGCTGCTGCCTGCGCCCGACCTGCCCACGAGGGGGATCATCTTCGGCACCGCAGGGATCCATCAGGCTTACCGGACCGGGCGTGGCCGGATGGTTCTGCGCGCCCGGGCGGCGGTCGAAGCGATCAGCAGTGACCGCGAGCGCATCGTGGTCACTGAGCTCCCCTACCAGGTCAACAAGGCTCGATTGGTCGAGAAGATCGCCGAGCTGGTCAAGGAGCGGCGTCTTGAGGGGATCGCCGAGCTGCGGGATGAGTCGGATAAGGAAGGGATCCGCATCGTCCTCGAGCTCAAGCGCGGCGAATCCGGTGAGGTGGTGCTCAACAACCTCTACCGCCATACCCAGATGCAGACCGTTTTCGGCATCAACATGGTTGCGCTACACGATGGCCAGCCGCGCACGCTGAACATCAAGCAGATCCTAGAGGCCTTCCTCCGCCACCGTCGGGAGGTGGTGATCCGGCGGACGATCTACGATCTTCGCAAGGCCCGGGAACGCGCTCATGTGCTCGAGGGCCTGGCGGTAGCGCTCGCTAACATTGATGAGGTCATCGCCCTGATCAAGGGGGCTGCTGGGCCGGCTGAGGCACGCTCAGAGCTGGTCGCCCGCGACTGGCGTCCGGGTGTGGTCATCGACATGCTCCAGCGCGCCGGTGCCGAGGCCACCCGGCCGGAGGGAATGGCCGAGGGGGTCGGCCTGGATGCCGACAGCGGTGTCTATCGGCTCTCCCCGTCCCAGGCCCAGGCTATCCTCGATCTTCGCCTGCATCGGCTTACGGCCATGGAGCAGGATAAGGTTGTTGAGGAGTACGGCAGCCTGCTCGAGCGCATCGCTGAGTTGATCCACATCCTTGAGAGCGGAGAGCGCCTCATGGAGGTCATCCGTGAAGAACTGGTGGAGCTCCGTCAGCAGTACGGCGACGAGCGCCGGACTGAGATACGCGAGGACGCTGCCGAGCTGTCGCTGGAGGATCTGATCAGCGAGGAGGACATGGTGGTCACGCTCTCCCACCATGGCTATGTCAAGGCGCAACCGCTGGATGGCTACCGCGCTCAGCGCCGCGGCGGCCGGGGCAAGAGCGCTACGACGATGAAGGATAAGGACTTCATTGACAAGCTGTTCATCGCCAATACCCACGATACCCTGTTGTGCTTTTCAAGCGCTGGTAAGTGCTATTGGCGCAAGGTCTACGAGCTGCCCCAGGGTAGCCGTGCCTCCCGTGGGCGACCCATCATCAATCTCCTGCCGCTTGAGGAGGATGAGCGCATCAATGCGGTTGTCCCTGTGCGCGAGTTCGCCGAAGATCACTATGTGTTCATGGCTACGCGCAACGGTACGGTGAAGAAAACCCCCCTGTCACACTTCTCTCGTCCGCGCTCAAGCGGCATTATCGCCTTGGATCTGCGCGAGGGCGATACCCTGGTAGACGCGGAGATTACCGATGGTAGTCGGGAAGTGATGCTGCTCTCCGATGCCGGCAAAGCGCTTCGCTTCCATGAGGCTGACGTGCGAGCCATGGGGCGCACCGCTGGCGGTGTACGTGGCATCCGCCTGGAGCATGGGCAGCGCGTGATCAGCCTGCTGATCCTCGGTGAGGGGGATGTGCTCACCGCTACCGAGCATGGCTATGGCAAGCGGACCCCGGTCGAGGAGTACCCACGGCGCAGCCGTGGAGGCATGGGGGTGATCTGTATTCGCACCACTGGGCGCAATGGCCGGGTTGTCGGTGCGGTGCAGGCTGCCGAGGACGATGAGATTATGCTCGTCAGCCGCAGCGGCACCTTGGTCCGTACGCCGGTGGCCGATGTCTCGCGCATGGGGCGGAACACCCAGGGCGTCAAGCTCATCAGCCTCGACGAGGAGGAGCAGCTGGTTGGCTTGGAGCGGGTCGAAGGGCTCGCTGAAGGTGAGGAAACGGAGGCGTAGGGAAGCTGCAGCAGGTAGCTCACGCTCCAGGGGGCGCTCCCCGATGCCTGCGGGGAGCGCCCCCTGTATGACAGCATCGTGCTCGGTTGAGTGAGATGGCCTGCCGGGCACGTCGGTCAGGTACGACACTTCTCTGAACGAGGATCACCGCATGAGTAGAGTCTTCAACTTCAGCGCCGGCCCCGCCATGCTGCCGGAACCGGTGATGCGCCGGGCTGCCGAGGAGATGCTCGACTGGCACGGTACCGGCATGTCGGTCATGGAGATGAGCCATCGGGGCAAGGCCTATGTCTCCATCGCAGAGAAGGCCGAGGCGGACCTGCGCGAGCTGCTTCGGATCCCCAGTAACTATCGGGTCCTCTTCTTGCAGGGCGGCGCTACCGGGCAGTTCGCTGCCGTGCCCATGAACTTGCTGCGTGGCAGCAATCGGGCCGACTATATCTATACCGGCCAGTGGTCAAAGAAGGCCATCGCCGAGGCGAAGAAGTATTGTGAGGTGCATGTCGCCGCCTCCAATGAGCCGGAGATGATGCACGTCCCGCCGCAGTCTGAGTGGAAGCTCTCTGAGCAGGCTGCCTACGTCCACTTTACCCCCAATGAGACCATCAGCGGGGTGGAGTTCCACTGGGTCCCGGACGTCGGCGATAAGCCTCTGGTGGCGGATATGTCCTCGACCCTGCTCTCGCGGCCCATCGATGTCAGCCGCTATGGCCTGATCTACGCCGGGGCGCAAAAGAACATCGGCCCGGCCGGCGTGACCGTGGTCATCGTTCGCGAGGATCTGCTCGGTGCGGCCTTGCCGCAGACACCCGTCGTCTGGGACTACAAGCAGCAGGCCGATGCCGACTCCATGCTCAACACACCGGCGACCTATCCGCTCTACATCGCCGGATTGGTGTTCCAGTGGCTGAAGGACCTCGGTGGTCTGGAGGCCATGGCCGAGATCAACCAGCGCAAGGCACGCAAGCTCTACGATGCTATCGATGCCTCAGCGCTCTACACCAATCCGGTCGACCCGCAGGCGCGCTCGTGGATGAATGTCCCCTTTGTCCTAGCAGACGCAAGCCTCGACGCTACCTTCCTGGAGGAGGCCGAGGCCGCCGGGCTGACCACCCTGAAAGGGCATCGCTCTGTCGGCGGCATGCGGGCCTCTATCTACAACGCCATGCCCGAGGAGGGTGTTGACCGGCTCGTCGCGTTCATGGCGGATTTCGAGCAACGATACGGGTGAAGCCATGTACCGCATCCTCACGCTGAACAACATCTCGGTGAAAGGGCTGGATCGGTTGCCGCGGGACCGTTTCGAGACCTCCTCGGACATCGCCCATCCGGATGCCATCTTGTTGCGCTCGGCCGATCTCCACGATCAGCCGATCCCGGATGCTACCTTGGCCATTGGCCGAGCGGGGGCCGGGGTGAATAACATCCCGGTCGCCGAGATGACCGAGCGCGGCGTACCGGTCTTCAATGCCCCCGGCGCTAATGCCAATGCGGTCAAGGAGCTGGTCATTGCCGGGCTGCTGCTGGCTGCGCGTAACATCTGCCCGGCCTGGGAGTTTGTGCGCAGCCTTGAGGGTGACGATGAGCAGCTCCACGAGGCTATGGAGGCCCATAAGAAGCGCTTTGCCGGCTTTGAGCTCTCCGGGCGTACCTTGGGCGTGGTGGGGCTGGGGGCGATCGGTGTCCAGGTGGCCAATACCGCACGGGCGCTGGGCATGAAGGTGGTCGGCTTTGATCCGCAGATCACCGTGGATGCCGCCTGGTCCCTGGATGCTGGCGTGGAGGCCGCGCATAGCGTTGGCGATGTCATGGCTCGAGCGGAGATGATCACTCTCCACGTACCTTTGCTCGACGCCACGCGTGGACTGATCAATGCCTCTCGTCTGGCACAGGCGCGAGAAGGGGCGACGTTGCTCAACTTCTCCCGCGCCGAGGTGGTAGAAGAGCAGGATGTCCTTGAGGCCCTCGACGGGGAGCATCTTCATGCCTATGTCTGTGACTTCCCGAGTAACGCGCTGAGAGGGCATCCGCGGGCAGTGACGCTGCCCCATCTCGGTGCCTCGACCCAAGAGGCACAGGAGAACTGCGCCGTAATGGTTGCAGACCAGGTGCGTGACTACCTGGAGAATGGCAACGTGCGCAATGCGGTTAATTTCCCGGATATGGCCATGCCGCGCAGTGGCAAAGGAGATCGCCTGTGCGTGGTCAACGCCAACGTGCCGAACATGCTCGGGCAGATCTCTAGCCTGCTCGCGCAGCACGGGATGAACATCGATGATATGTTCAACAAAGCACAGGAGCGACTCGCTTATACCTTGGTGGATGTCGAGGGAAGCGTCCCCGAGGAGGTGATCGAGCAGCTGCGGGCTATCGAAGGCGTGCTCAAGGTTCGCGTGATCCGCTGAGGGAGGAGCGATGTCCGGTGGCAAGGACGAGCTGACCGCCCTGCGCGAGCGGATCGATGCCATCGATGAGCAAGTGCTGGAGCTGGTCAGCGAGCGGGCGCGGCTGGCGGAAAAGGTCGCCCGTGCCAAAGCGCGTCAGGGCGAGGCCTTGAAGGTCTACCGGCCAGAGCGTGAGGCCGAGGTGCTGCGTCGGCTCCTTGAGCACAATCCTGGCCCTTTGACCCGGGAGCAGGTGACAGTGCTCTTTCGCGAGGTGATGTCCGCATGCCGGGCCCTGCAGCAGCCGCTAACCGTCGCCTTTCTAGGTCCCCACGGCACCTTTACCGAGGAGGCGGCGAGCAAGCACTTCGGCCACGGTGCTGGCATGTCCCCGCAGGCGACCATCGGCGGCGTGTTTCGCGAGGTGGAATCGGGCGCTGCGCACTATGGCGTTGTCCCTGTGGAGAACTCTTCAGAGGGGGTTGTCAGCCATACCTTGGACCGCTTCCTGGACTCGGAGCTTGCTATCGTCGGTGAGGTGGAGCTGCGCATCCACCACGCCCTGGCAAGCCACGCTGAAGGGCTTCGGGCCGTGGAGCGGGTCTATTCCCATCAGCAAGGGCTGTCGCAGTGCCGGGCGTGGCTCGAGGTCCATCTTCCTGACGCCGAGCGCCAGCCTGTAGCGAGCACCGCCGAGGCGGCCCGGTTGGCGGCCCTAGAGCCCGCCGCTGCAGCCATTGCCAGCGAGGCGGCGGCCGAGCGCTATGGTCTTCCCTTGCTACGGGAGCGAATCGAGGACTTTCATGGCAACACCACTCGCTTCCTAGTCCTTGGTTACCAGTCGCCCCCGCCAAGTGGCCAGGATAAGACCTCCCTGGTGATCTCTAGCGCCAACCGCACCGGCCTGCTCTATCAGCTGCTAGAGCCGCTAGCGCGCAATGGCATCGATATGACCCGGATCGAGTCGCGACCGGCCCGACAGCAGGGCGTATGGGAGTATGTCTTCTTCATCGATGTCCTCGGCCATGCCGAGGATGAGACCCTGCGCAGCGCGCTAGCCCAGATGCACGAGCGGGCTAGTTTATTCCGTATTCTGGGCTCTTACCCGAGGGCGATCTGACATGGCAGCACCTGAGCCGGATTTTACGCAATTGGCTCACCCCGGCATCCGTGGCCTTGCACCCTACGAGCCGGGCAAGCCCATCGAGGCCTTGCGCCGCGAGTACGGGGTTACGGAGGTGATCAAGCTGGCCTCCAACGAGAACCCGCTGGGGGCATCGCCGCAGGCGGTAGAGGCCGCTGCGGCAGCGATGTACTCGTCCCACCGCTATCCTGACGGTAATGGCTTTGAGCTTCGTGCGGCCATCGCCGAGCGCCACGGGGTTGACCCCGAACGGGTCACCCTGGGCAATGGCTCCAATGATGTCCTGGTGCTGCTAGCGCAGGCCTTCCTCGGGCCTAGGCGGCGGGCGGTCTTCTCGGCTCATGCCTTCGCGGTTTATCCGATTGTGACCAAGGCCGCTGGTGCTGAGGCGCATGTGGTGCCGGCTCTGCCCTTGGATAGCGCCCAGCCCCGTGGCCATGATCTGGTGGCGATGGCGGAGGCTGTCGACGAGTCGGTGAGCGTGGTCTTCATCGCTAACCCCAACAACCCTACCGGCACTTGGCTCGACGGTACCGCTCTGCGCAGCTTCCTCGATCAGATCCCGGTGCAGACGCTGGTCGTGGTGGACGAGGCCTATTTCGAGTACGCCGCCACCGAGGTGGATGATCTGGATGCGAGCCGTTGGCTGGAGGCCTATCCGAACCTGGTAGTCACCCGCAGCTTCTCCAAGGTCCACGGTCTCGCCGGCCTGCGCGTCGGCTACGCGCTCTCGCATCCGGCGGTGGCGGAGCTGATGAACCGGGTACGCCAGCCTTTCAATTGCTCACAGCCGGCCCAGGCAGCGGCGCTCGCTGCCCTGCTGGATCCGGATCACGTGGAGCGCTCGGTCGCCCTGAATCGCGAGCAGCGCGAGCGCCTGCGCCATGGCCTGGAGGCGCTCGGGTTCATCCCCTTGCCTTCGGTTTGCAATTTCCTCACTTTCGATGCCGGCTCCCGGGCGCCAGCCATCTACGAGGGGTTGCTACGCAGCGGCATCATCGTGCGTCCGGTAGATGCTTATCAGTTACCGAACCATCTGCGTGTCACCGTGGGAACGCCTGAAGAGAACCGTGCCTTCCTGGCGGGTCTGGAGGCACAGCTGGCGGAGGGAGCGGCGTGATCCAGCGGTTGGCCATCATCGGTGTCGGACTCATCGGTGGTTCTTTGGCGCTGTCTCTGCGTCGGCATGGGGCAGTGGGAGAAGTGGTGGGCTGCGGCCGCCGTCCGGAGCAGCTGGAGCAGGCGGTGGCGCTCGGTGTCATCGACCGCTGGGTTGGCAGCCCCGCCGAGGCTGTTGCTGACGCTGAGATGGCGATCATCTGCGTGCCGCTGCGCGCGATGCGCGGTGTCTTTGAGGCATTGCGGGGCGCCGTGCCTCCGGGGACGGTCGTGACGGATGCCGGCAGCGTGAAGGGTTCGGTGATCGCAGATGCCGAGGCTGTCTTTGGCGAGGTGCCGCCTTGGCTGATCCCAGGGCATCCCATTGCTGGAACCGAGCGCAGTGGCGTGGAGGCAGCCTTTGCTGAACTCTATGACCAGCGGCGAGTGATCCTGACACCCGCTGGAGGCGCCGATGAGGCGGCCTTCGTACGGGTCGAGGCCATGTGGCAAGAGGCCGGTGCGCAAGTTGTGCGTATGGAGGCAAGCCACCATGATGAGGTCCTCGCCGCCACCTCCCATTTGCCCCACGTGCTGGCATACGCCCTTGTGGATACGCTGGCCGGATGGGATGACCGCCAGGAGATCTTTGAGTACGCCGCTGGCGGTTTTCGTGACTTTACACGGATCGCGTCCTCGGATCCGGCTATGTGGCGGGATATCTGTGCCGCCAACCGTAGCTACCTCGTGCGCGCGCTACGGCGTTATCAAGCGGATCTTGAACGGCTTGCCGAAGCCTTGGCTGCGGGGGAGGACACCCGGGTGCAAGAGGTATTTGAGAACGCGCGGGAAGCTCGAGCCGGCTTCTTGCAGCTGCTTGGGGAGCGTGGCGGATGAGCGCGGTAGCGGG
Organism: Halorhodospira sp.; assembly: GCA_046546255.1. Taxonomy (GTDB): domain Bacteria; phylum Pseudomonadota; class Gammaproteobacteria; order Nitrococcales; family Halorhodospiraceae; genus Halorhodospira. Next base: position 12,433 of record JBKGYE010000043.1, read on the forward strand.
TGAGCGCTGGAGTGTGGAGCCCGGAGGTGCCCTGTATGGTGAGGCCCGGGTGCCCGGCGACAAGTCCATCTCCCACCGGGCCGTGATGCTGGGCGCCCTAGCGGATGGTGAAACCCGGATCACCGGTTTGCTGGAAGGGGCGGATGTCCTCGCGACGATCGCCGTCTTCCGGGCGTTGGGCGTAACGATCGAAGGGCCACAGGACGGTGCGGCGAGGGTCCGCGGTGCTGGCTGGGAAGGTCTGCGGCCGCCAGCAGGGGTCCTTGACGTGGGGAATTCCGGGACCTCCATGCGGCTGCTTGCCGGTCTGCTCGCCGGTCTCTCCTTTGACACCGTGCTCACCGGGGATGCGTCACTCAATCGTCGCCCCATGCGCCGGGTGACCGGGCCGCTCGCCGAGATGGGGGCGCGTATCACCACGAGCCAGTCAGGTACCGCCCCGCTGCGTATCCATGGCGGTGGCCGGTTGACCGGGATTGACTACCGGCTGCCGATGGCCAGCGCCCAGGTCAAGTCAGCCCTCCTGATCGCCGGGCTGCGGGCGGAGGGGCATACCTGCGTGACTGAGCCGGCCCCTACCCGGGATCACACCGAGCGCATGCTCCAGGGATTCGGCTACCCCGTGACTCGCGATCTGGCCACCGTCTGCCTAGAGGGTGGGGGGCGGCTGTACGGTACCCGGGTCGATGTGCCGGCAGATATCTCCTCGGCTGCTTTCCTTCTGGTGGGCGCTAGCATCGCGCCAGGCTCTGACCTGGTCTTGCGCCATGTGGGCTGGAATCCGACGCGTACCGGGGTCGTGGAGATCCTCCAGCGCATGGGGGCGGCTATCGAGGTGCTCGCTACTGATGAGATCGGCGGTGAGCCGGTGGCCGACCTGCGGGTACGCTCCGCCAAACTGCAGGGGATCGAGATCCCCGAGACACTGGTGCCCCTGGCCATAGACGAGTTCCCAGCGCTGTTCATTGCGGCCGCTTGTGCCGAGGGCGAAACGCTGCTCACTGGCGCCTCCGAGCTCCGGGTGAAGGAGTCGGATCGGATCGTCGTCATGGCCGAGGGCTTGCAGGCCCTCGGCGTGGCTGTCGAGCCTCGGGAAGACGGCGCCCGCATTGTTGGTCAGCCCAAGCTGGAGGGCGGCCAGGTGGAAAGCCGCGGGGATCACCGTATAGCGATGGCCTTTGCGATTGCTGCCCTGCGCGCTGAGACGACGGTAGTGATCGAGGACTGCGAGAACGCGCGAACCTCGTTCCCTGGCTTCGTCGAGCTGATGCGCAAGCTGGGTTTGGTGATCCGCTGAAGGCCCTAGCCCTGGCGGGGGTAAGAGCAGCTACTTCAAAACCTCTCATATCTTTTTGAAACTTTAGGTAG
>JBKGYE010000044.1:0-12985 GCA_046546255.1 Halorhodospira sp.
ATGATCTGGAAGGTGTTGAAGACGTTATCCAGATAGGAGGGGTTCTGCAGGCCCTCGTCATCGGGGCGGCCGCGCGTACCGAGGACGTTGACAGCGATCACTAGATCGCAGTCCTCGAGCAGCAGGTCGAAGGGCACCGGGTTGCTCAGCCCACCATCGACGAGCACCCGCTCGTTGTGGGCCACCGGGCTGAACAACCCGGGCATGGCCATGCTCGCTTGGACTGCAGGCCACAGCGCACCACGCTCGAGGACGACCGCCTCCCGATCCCAGTAGTCCGTGGCCACCACCTGCAGCGGGGTCTGCAGCTCGCCGAAGCGCGAGACCCCAGTCTCACCGCGCAAATGGGCGATGAAGGCGTCCGACTCCACCAGGCCACCGTCTCGCTCGGTGGGCTGGAGGAAGTCGAGCCACTGTCGCCATTTGCCGCCGACCATGGTCTGCAGCCAGTTCTCTTCCTGATCTGCAATGAGCGCCTCGATCCCGGCGCGGATCTCATCGGTACGCATCCCCGAGGCGTAGAGGGCCCCCATGATGGCGCCAATGCTGCAGCCACTGATCCGGTAGGGATGGAGTTCGAGCGCCTCAAGCACCTCGAAGATCAACAGGTGGGAAAGCCCGCGCGCACCACTGCTGCCCAGGGCCAGCCCGATCCGCGGGGACTCGCCAGCACGCTCGGCTGCGTGCGCTGTAGCGGCGGACAGGCCCAACAAGGGGAGCAGGCTCGCGGTCAGGCCCATCTTGAAGACCCTGCGGCGTTGCGGGTCGTAGGCATCGTCACGCACGTTCCCTTCCTCATCCAGGACCAGCCGGGCGACCCGAAATGGCCACGGGCAGTGGGCAGCATCACTATCCAGGCAACATAGCAAGCCGCAGCGGGCGACGCCAGCAGCCGCCAGCAGCGCATCAACCGCGCTCAGGCGCCCGACTTGCGCAGCAGGGCGACATCGCCACGCGGCAGACGCAGCTCGGCCTCCCAGCAGTCAGCCAGATAGCGAAAGGTCTCATCGTGGAAAAAGGCAATGTGCGTGGGGTCACGCAGGTAGTGCCAGTCGGGGAACGAGGCCGGAAGCGGCTGACGCTTGGTCATCAGCCCCAGCCAGCCACCGGGCTCGAGCAGCGACCAGAGCCGTTCCAGCTCATAGCCCGGCTGCGCTAGGTGCTCCACCACCTCGGTGGCGGTGATCACCTGGTAGCACTCGCTCAGCGGCGCCGGATCTGGGAAGTAGAAGGGATCGTAGAGCCGTGTCTCAAGACCCGCTTTGGCGAGCATAGCGGCCAGTGCCGGCCCGGGACCACAGCCGAAGTCCAGCGCCCGCGCCGGTGGAGCCACCTCGTCCAGAAGCGGCTCCACCAGCCGGGCCAGGAAGCGGTGATAGCCGGGATCACCGACCTCGTTCTCGTGCTGGTCGTAGACCGCCCGCTCGGCGGCTGCATCCAGGTGCTCGCTCGAGGGCACGTGGATCAGGGCGCAGCTCGGGCAACGGTAGTAGGTGCGCTGCCCGCGGTGGAAGAGCACCGCTTCACCGGCGCACAGAGGACACGCGCGATGCGGCCCCGACATCCGTTGCATGGCACGCTCTCACTCAACCGCCGCGGGCGGGGCCCACCGGGACCGGCCCAAGGCCTGGCTGCGACCGGCAGCCCACCCAGGGGGCGCACAGCGCCGCCGCCCAGGTCCGTCTAGTTGGCCTTGTGGATGGCCCGCTTGCCCACGGCCAGAGCGGCCTCGTGGACGCTCTCGGAGAGGGTCGGGTGGGCATGGATGGTCCGTGCCAGATCCTCTGCCGAGCCGGCGAACTCCATGGTCACCACCGCCTCGGCGATGAGCTCCGAGGCCTGGGGACCGATGATATGGGCACCGAGCAGACGGTCCGACTCGGCATGGGCGATGAGCTTGACCAGCCCCGCGGTCTGATCCATCGCCCGTGCCCGGCCGTTGGCCGCAAAGCCGAAGACACCGGTGCTGTAGGGAACGCCCGCCTTCTTCAGCTGCTCCTCGGTGCGTCCCACCCAGGCGATCTCGGGATCGGTATAGATCACCCAAGGGATGGTCTCGTAGTTGACGTGGCCGCCCTTGCCGGCGATCCGCTCAGCGACCATCATACCTTCCTCCTGGCCCTTATGGGCCAGCATCGGTCCGCGGACCACATCGCCGACGGCGTAGACATCGGGCAGGTTGGTTCGGCAGTCCTCGTCGACATTGATAAAGCCACGCTCGTCGAGGAGCAGATCCACCTCCTTGGAGCAAAGGTCGTCGGTGTTCGGCCGGCGGCCGACACAGACAATCAGCCGATCCACCTCCAGGGTCTGCTCACTGTTCTTGTCCTCGTAGGCCACAGTGACCGTCTCGCCGACCTGCGAGCCCATAACCCGGCAGCCGAGGCGAATGTCCAGCCCCTGCTTCTTGAAGGCCTGCTGCCCGGTGCGCGCCACCTGCCGGTCTACCGGCCCAAGGAACTCATCCTGCGCCTCGAGCAGGACCACCTCGGCGCCCAGACGGCTCCAGACCGAGCCCATCTCCAGGCCGATGACGCCGGCACCGATGATGCCTAGGCGCTTCGGGACCTCACGGAACTCTAGGGCGCCGTCGGAATTGACCACCCGCTCATGATCGAGGGGGGCTGCGCCGATCTCCACGCCCCGCGACCCGGTGGCCAGCACCACGGCGCCGGCGGTATAGCGTTCGCGCTCCTCGCCGCCGTTGCGCGTCACCTCAACGGTCTTCGGCTCCACCAGCTTGCCGTGACCGTGCAGCCAGTCGATGCGGTTGGCCTTGAACAGCTGCCGGATGCCGCCGGTGAGATCCTTCACCACCTTATCCTTGCGCGCGATCATCTGCTCGACATCCAGCGTCACGCCCTCGGCGTTGATACCGTGGGCGCCGAGCTGATGGGTGACCCTGTGGTACTGCTCCGAGGTGTCGAGCAGCGCCTTGGAGGGGATGCAGCCAACGTTCAGGCAGGTCCCGCCGAGGGCGGGCTCGCCGTCCTTGAAGACGAACTCGTCGACCACGGCGGTGCTCATGCCCAGCTGCGCGCAGCGGATAGCGGCGCAATAGCCCGCCGGACCCGCACCGATGACGATGACGTCGTAGTTGTCGGACATGTCGTGACCCTGTTCTCCGGATGTATGGAACGGCCCCGCGCGGCGGCCCGAGCATGGGCGGAGCAGCCCGGGCCGGTAGAGCGCCTTGCAGCCCCTTACTAGACCTCGAGCAGCAGGCGGGCGGGATCCTCGATGCACTCCTTGACGGTGACGAGGAACTGCACCGCCTCACGGCCATCGATGATGCGATGATCGTAGGTATGGGCTAGGTACATCATCGGCCGGATCACCACCTCACCGTTCTCAGCCACCGGGCGCTCCTGGATCCGATGCATGCCGAGGATACCGCTCTGCGGCGGGTTGATGATCGGGGTCGACAGCAGGGAGCCGAAGATCCCGCCGTTGGTGATGGTGAACGTCCCGCCACTTAGCTCCTCCATGCTCAGCTTTCCCTCCTGCGCCCGCTTGCCGAGTTCGTTGATCTGCGCTTCGATCTCGGCGAAGGAGAGCCGGTCGGCATCGCGTAGCACCGGCACGACCAGCCCGCGCGGTGAGGAGACAGCGATGCCGATGTCGTAGTAACCGTGGTAGATGATGTCGTTGCCATCGACGGAGGCGTTGACTGCCGGGTAACGCTTGAGCCCCTCGACGGCCGCCTTGACGAAGAAGGACATGAAACCAAGGCGCACGTCGTGGGTCTGCTCGAAACGTTCCCGGTAGCGGGCGCGCAGGTCCATGATCGGCTGCATGTTCACCTCGTTGAAGGTGGTGAGCATGGCCGCGGTCTGCTGCGCCTCGACGAGTCGCTCGGCGATGCGCTGGCGCAGCCGGGTCATGGGCACGCGCTGCTCGGGGCGATCCCCAGCCGGTGGAGGTAAGCTCGCACCGGGCTCGGCGCCGCCGCTGCGGGGGGCTGCCTTCGGGGCTGGGGCCTGCGCCGGGGCGGCCTCGTCGGCGGCCTCGCTCCCACCGCTTTGCCGCGCCAGGTGGCGCAGGACATCCTCCTTGGTTAGGCGACCGCCGGTGCTGCTCGCCTCGATCCGCGCTGGATCCAGGCCATGCTCACGGACGAGGCGACGGACAGCGGGGCTGAGCCCTTCCGCCCCGGCACCAGCCGGCTCTGCGCTCGCGGCCCCGCGGGCGCCTGATTCGGCCGCCTCTGCCTCGGACACCCTCGGCTGCGCCCCAGCCGCTGCGGGCTCCTCCCCTCCGTCCGGGGTGGAGGCGGTCTCCACCGCGGAAGCGTTCTCGTCAACGTTGCCGAGGACCTCGTCGACCGTGACGGTCTCCCCGACCGCACGCTGCACCGAGTGCAGCACGCCGCTGGCAGGGGCCGGCACCTCAAGGACGACCTTGTCGGTCTCCAAGTCCACCAGGTTCTCGTCCTGGGTGACCGGATCGCCGGGCTGCTTGTGCCAAGCGACCACGGTCGCCTCGCTAACGGATTCGGGCAAAGCCGGCACCGTGATCTCAACGCTCATGCAAGTCCCCTTCTGTCCTTCCTCTCCTGCAGCGCGGGGCCGGCCGCCGGTTTAGCCGAGCGCCTGCGCCACCAGCGCGCGCTGCTGCTCATGGTGCAGTTTCGGATAGCCGACGGCTGGGGAGGCAGCCGCGGGCCGGCCGGCGTAGGCCAGGGTCTGATCCGGGCCCATGGTGTTGTAGAGGTGGTGGTTGGTCGAGAACCACGCCCCCTGGTTCTTAGGCTCCTCCTGGCACCAGACCACCTCGGTCGCCGCGGTATAGCGCTCGGTCAGCAGACGGCGCAGCGCCTTCTCCGGGAACGGATAGAGCTGCTCGACACGGATGATGGCCACGTCCTTGCGCTGCTGACGCCGGCGCTCCTCGAGCAGATCGTAGTAGACCTTGCCGGCGCAGAGCACTACGCGGCGGCAGGCAGACGGATCCAGATCGTCGATCTCGTCGATGATGTTGTGGAAGTGCCCGCCGGTGAGATCGTCCAGCGCCGAGGTCGAGAGCTTGTGCCGCAACAGGCTCTTCGGGGTAAGCACCACCAGTGGCTTGCGATAGCGGCGCAGCATCTGCCGGCGCAGCATGTGGAAGAACTGTGCCGGGGTCGAGGGGACACAAACCTGCATGTTGTTCTCGGCGCACAGCTGCAGGTAGCGCTCCAGGCGCGCCGAGGAGTGCTCCGGGCCCTGGCCCTCGTAGCCGTGAGGCAGGAACATGGTCAGGGCGGACAGCCGTCCCCATTTCGCTTCGCCAGCGGCGATGAACTGATCAATGACCACCTGCGCACCGTTGGCGAAGTCACCGAACTGCGCCTCCCAGATGGTCAAGGTGTCCGGCTCGGTGGTGGCGTAGCCGTACTCGAAGCCGAGCACCGCCTCCTCCGAGAGCAAGGAGTCGATCACGGCAAAGTCGTGCGGCTCAGTGGTGACGTCCTGCAGGGGCACGAAGGTGGACCCGTCCTTGGCGTTGTGCAGGACGGCGTGGCGATGGAAGAAGGTGCCCCGCCCGGAGTCCTGTCCGCTCAGACGCACCCGGTAGCCATCCTGCAGCAGGGTGGCGTAGGCCATAGTCTCGGCGAAGCCCCAATCCAGCGGCAAAGCACCAGCCACCATCTTGCGCCGGCTCTCAAGGATCGAGGCCACGCGGGGGTTGAGCTCGAAGCCTTCGGGCAAGCTATCGAGGATCCGCTGCAGCCCGCGCAGGCGCTCCTTATCAACGGCGGTCTCGACCGCCTCGTTCCACACCCCACCGAGGAAACGGCTCCAATTGGCCGCATAGTCGTTGCGCACGCCGGTGAGGATCCCCGCGGCCACGATCTCGCGGTTCTCCAGCGCCTCACGGTAAGCCTTGGCCATCTCCTCGGCCTCGTTGGCGCCGAGGATCCCCTCCCGGACCAGGCGCTCGACATAGCGCTGGCGAACCGGCGGCTGCTGGCGGATCTTCTGGTACATCATCGGCTGTGTCGCCGCAGGCTCATCGGCCTCGTTGTGGCCGAGGCGGCGATAGCAGACCAGATCGATGACCACGTCACGATGGAAGGTGTTGCGGTACTCGAGCGCCAAGGCGGTGACGAAGGCCACGGCCTCCGGGTCATCGCCGTTCACGTGGAAGATCGGCGCCTGGATGATCTTCGCCACCTCGGTGCAGTAGTGGCTAGAGCGCGTGTCCTGCGGGTGCGAGGTCGTGAAGCCGATCTGGTTGTTGAGCACCACGTGCACAGTACCGCCGGTGTAGAAGCCGCGGGCCTGAGAGAGCTGGAACGTCTCCATGACCACCCCCTGGCCGGCGAAGGCGGCATCGCCGTGGATGAGCACGGGCAGCACCTGCTTGGCCTCCGGGTCGCGGCGCCGGCGCATGCGCCCGCGGCAGGAGCCCTCCACCACGGGGTTGACGATCTCTAGATGGGAGGGGTTGAAGGCCATGGCCACATGCAGCGGCCCACCGGGGGTCTGGATATCCGAGGAGAACCCCATGTGGTATTTGACATCGCCCGAGCCCTGGAGCCCGTCGGGCTGGTGGCCCTCAAACTCGGCGAACAGGTCCGCCGGCTGCTTGCCGAGGGTGTTGATCAGCACGTTGAGCCGACCGCGATGGGCCATGCCCAGGACCATCTCCCTGATCCCATCCCGGCCAGCCCCCTGGATCAGGTCATGGAGCAGCGGGATGAGGGTATCCCCCCCCTCGAGGGAGAAGCGCTTCTGTCCGACGTATTTGGCGTGGAGGTACTTCTCGATCCCCTCGGCGGCAATGAGCCGCTCAATGATCTCCTTCTTGCGTGCTGCCGATAGTTGCGGCCGGCAGTCTGTACCCTCGAGCCGCTCCTGAATCCAGCGCTTCTGGACCGTATCCGTGATGTGCATGTACTCCGACCCCACCGGGCCGCAGTAGACCTCCTCGAGCCGCTGGATGATCTCGCGCAAGGGCAGCTGCGCCGGGGCGAAGAGCGACCCGGTGTTAAAGGAGCGATCCAGGTCAGCCTCGGAGAGCCCGTGGTAGGCCGGATCCAGGTCCGGCACCGGCGGCTTCGCCCGCAGCTCTAGGGGGTCGATATCCGCGGCCTGGTGGCCACGGAAGCGGTAGGAGTTGATCAGCCGCAGGACGGCAGCCTGCTTCTCGGCGGCATCGGCACTGAGCTCGGCCTGCCCGGCAGCGGGCGTGGCTCGCGCCGGGCTGCCGCCGTTGGCACGCCCATAGCGCTCGAAGCGCGCCCGGATGGGAGCATGGGGGACATCCTGCACCTCGCCGAGCTCGCGCGTGAGCGCCTGGAAGTAGGCTCGCCACTGCGGGTCCACGCGATTCGGATCCTGCAGATAGCGCTCGTAGAGGTCCTCGATGAAGGCCGCATTGGCCCCGTGGAGGTGGGAGGTACTGCGCAAATGTTCGAAAGCAGCGTGATCAGTCATGCCTACACCCTAGGGGTCGGCGCGAACAGAGACGGTGGTCACCGGGCTAGGACACCATAGCCTCCAGCGGCACGGCGCAACAACTCGGCTGGTCACTCGCTACCGGCGTCGTCCGCGGGGGCGGACGTACGCGCCTGGGTCCGCCCGGCGAGCAGGATCCCGAGCTCGTAGAGTAGCCAGACAGGCACGGCCAGAAGCACCTGCGAGAGCACATCCGGCGGCGTAAGCATCATCCCGAGCACGAAGGCCGCGACGATGACGTAAGGCCGTTTGGCTGCGAGGCTCTCCTTGGTCGAGACGCCAGTACGCACCAGCAGGATGGTGGCGATGGGCACCTGGAAGGCGGCGCCGAAGGCGAAGAACAGGGTCAGCACGAAGGAGAGATACTCGCCGATATCCGTCATCATCTGCACGCCTTCCGGGGAAACGAAGGCGAAGAAGCGGAAGGCGATGGGGAAGACCACGAAGTAGGCAAAGGCGGCACCGAGGTAGAACAGAGCCGTGCTCGAGATCAGCAACGGCCACACCATGCGCCGCTCGTGGCGATAGAGCCCAGGGGCGACAAAGGCCCAGATCTGGTAGAGGATATAGGGGATCACCAGGAAGATCGACGCCACCAAGGCCAGCTTCATAGGGATCAGGAACGGCGAGGCCACCTTGATGGCGATCATCGAGGCGTTCTCCGGGAGCACCTCCTGGAGCGGTCCAGAGATCCAGCGGTAGAGGGTGTCCCGGAAGGGATAGAGGGCGAGGAACCCGGCAAGCACCGCGACCACGATCCGCAGAATGCGGTCACGGAACTCCTTCAGGTGGTTGAGCAGCGGGGCTTCCTGCAGCCGCTCGCCGCTGTGGTCACTGCCTTCCGGATCCTCGGCACTCACGAGTCCTCTTCCTCCCCGTCGGGACGACGCTTGCCGCCTTCCGACTCCTCTGCGCGCTGCAGCCGGGCGGACCGGCGCGCCTCCCGGGCCTCGCGGTCTAGGTCCTCGCCGGCCCCCTTGAGGGAGCGGCGTGTCTGCTCAACGTCACGCCGCACTGACTCCCCGGCCTTGCGGATCTCCTCGACACGCAGCTCCCGCTCGACCTCGCGCCGCGCAGCGTTAAAGGAGGAGCGCGCCTTACCGGTCCAGCGGCCGAGCACACGTACCGTGTGAGCCATACGCTCAGGACCGAGCACCAGCAGCCCGATCAGACAGATGATCAGGACTTCCCAGAAACCGAGGTCGAACATCGCTCCCTCGTATCAGCGCATGGCCCGAAAGACCCCTTCCAGGTCGCTCAGGCGTTACGATCCCCTTGCTCCGCGGCTTCGCGAGCCGCGGTGCCAGTCCGCGAGCGCTCCGGCTCAGGCGGCTGCTCACCCTGGTGCTCGAGCGGCTCCGGCTCCTCCTCCCCGGACTGATCGGCACCGGTGCGCTTTTGGGCTTCTTCCTCTTCCTCGCCCTCGCGCATCGAATCCTTGAAGCCACGAATGGCTCCGCCCAGGTCTGTACCGATGTTGCGCAGCTTCTTCGTGCCGAAAAGCAGCGCCACGATCAGCAGGATGATCAGCAAAGACCAGATGTTGAATCCCATCTCCTCACCCTCCAGCGCCCTGCGGCGCCTTGCTTGTACGTCCCCTACTCGCCGCGGGCCGCCTTCTCGTCCAGGCCCGAGCGTCCCGAGCGTCGCTCCAGCTCGGCGAGCACCTCATCCAACGAGACCCCGCTCGCCGAGAGCATGATCAGGGTATGGAACCACAGATCGGCGGTTTCATAAACGATCTGCTCCCGATCGCCGCCTTTGGCAGCGACCACCGCCTCGGTGGCCTCCTCGCCAACCTTCTTGAGGATGGCATCCAGCCCCTTGTGGTGGAGCCGGGCCACGTAGGACGCCTGCGGGTCACCGGCCTTGCGCTGTTCGATGGTCGCAGCCAAGGCGTGCAGGGGGTCCGGGTCGGTCATGTGGGTCTGCGCTTCGCTCATCGTCGTACCTCAATACCGCGCTCGGCCAAGACCGCCTTGGCCTCGGCCACGGTGTGCTCCCCGAAGTGGAAGATACTCGCTGCTAGCACAGCATCGGCGCCTCCCTCGTCGACCCCGTCCGCGAGGTCCTCGAGGCTGCCCACGCCACCGGAGGCGATCACCGGCACCGCCACAGCCTCCGAGACGGCACGCGTCAGCCCCAGGTCGAAGCCGGTGCGGGTGCCATCGCGGTCCATGCTCGTGAGCAGGATCTCACCGGCACCGAGCGCCACCATGCGCTGGCTCCAGGCGACGGCGTCGAGACCCGCGGGGTTGCGCCCGCCATGGGTGAAGACCTCCCAGCGGGGCGGATCCGTCTCCACCTGCTTGGCGTCCACGGCGACCACAATACACTGCGAGCCGAAGCGCGCGGCCGCTTCGCGCACCAGCTCGGGCTCGTGCACGGCGGCCGTATTGATGGTCACCTTGTCGGCCCCGGCGTTGAGCAGGCGGCGGATGTCGGCGACACTGCGCACACCGCCGCCGACAGTCAGCGGGATGAAGACCTGCCCGGCCACCGCCTCGACCACCTCGTAGAGGGTCTCTCGGCCCTGGTGACTGGCGGTGATGTCGAGGAACGTCAGCTCATCAGCCCCCATGGCGTCGTAGCGCCGAGCCACCTCCACCGGATCGCCGGCATCACGGATCTCCCGGAAGCGCACCCCCTTGACCACGCGGCCGGCATCCACATCCAGGCAGGGGATGATGCGCTTGGCCGTCATCAGCGGACCTCCCGGGCAGTCCGTATGGCCGCAGCCAGATCCAGCCCCCCGTCGTAGATCGCCCGTCCGACGATGGCGCCGGCGATCCCCTCGGGGGTTGCGGCGAGGGTGCGTACCTCCTCCAGGGTGCTGACACCACCGGAGGCGATCACCGGGATAGAGACAGCGCCGGCGAGCTCGCGGGTGGCCGCCACGTTGCAGCCCTGCAGCATGCCGTCCCGGCCGATGTCGGTGAAGATCAGCGCCGCAACCCCAGCATCTTCAAAGCGCTGCGCCAACCCCACAGCAGTCGCCTCGGAGGTCTGCTCCCAGCCATCGGTGGTCACGTAGCCGCCGCGGGCATCCAGGCCGACACAGACCTGGCCGGGGAGCTCCTGACAGAGCGCCTCGACAAAGGAAGGCTCGCGCACGGCGCGGGTGCCGATGATGACGTAACCGACCCCGGCCTCCAGGTAGCGTAGCGCGGTCTCGCGGCTGCGGATACCGCCACCGATCTGTAGCGGGGTCTCCGGGTAGGCGCGAGCGATGGCGTGGATGGTGGCCTCATGGGCCGGCTCGCCTTGCACGGCACCGTCGAGGTCGACCAGGTGAAGGCGCTCGGCGCCGGCCTCCACCCAGCGACCGGCGACGGCCACCGGATCGGCATCGAAGACGGTCTCATCGGTCATGCGCCCCTGGCGCAGGCGTACGCAGCGGCCGTTCTTGAGATCGATGGCAGGGATTACGATCACGTCCAGCTCCCGTCCCAGTCGAGGAAATTGCGATAGAGGCGCAAGCCCGCCTCTTGGCTCTTCTCCGGGTGAAACTGCGCAGCGAAGCAAGGACCATCGGCTACGGCCGCCGCGAAGCGCCGCCCGTGCTCGGCCTCACCTACGACCATGCTCGGGTCGTCGGCGATCACGTAGTAGCTATGCACGAAGTAGAACCAGGTCCCGTCCTCGATCCCGGCCCACAGCGGATGGCTGCAGGGGCGGCGGACCCGGCTCCAGCCCATGTGCGGCACCTTCAGCGGGCGGCCACGGCCATCGTGCTCCCCGTCAGGGAAGCGCACCGCCCGCCCCGGAATCACCCCCAGGGCCTCGACACCGCCGCTCTCCTCACTGTCATCAAGCAGCGCTTGCATCCCCAAGCAAACCCCGAGGAAGGGCTTGCAACGTGCGGCCTCACGCAGGACGTCGACGAGCCCGAGGCGGCGCAGCTCCGCCATACAATCGCCGATAGCCCCCACGCCGGGCAGCACCACCCGCTCAGCCGCACGGACGACCGCCGGATCAGCGGTCACCTGCAGCCCCTCCTCGCCGCCGGCGGCGTGCGCCAGGGCGCGGTAGACCGAGCGCAGGTTGCCCATGCCGTAGTCGACGATCGCTACCCGAGCCATGGTCACAACGCCCCCTTGGTCGAGGGCACCTGCCCGCTAGCGCGGGCATCGGCCGCCACGGCCTGACGCAGGGCGCGACCGAAGGCCTTGAACAGGCACTCGACCATGTGGTGGGCATTGCGCCCGCGCAGCACATCCAGGTGAGCGGTCATGGCGGCGTGATTGGTCAGGGCGCGGAAGAACTCCTCCACCAGCTCCGTATCGAACGACCCGATGCGCTCGCGCGGCAGCGCCGCCTGATAGACCAGCCCCGGGCGGCCGGAAAGGTCGAGCACCGCCCGGGCCAGGGCCTCGTCCAGAGGGACGTAGGCGTGGCCGTAGCGGCTCACCCCCGCCTTGTTCCCCCAGGCCTCGGCGAGCGCCTGCCCGAGGGCGATCCCCACATCCTCGACGGTGTGGTGATCGTCGATCCAGTGGTCGCCCTCGGCGTGGACATGCAGATCCAGACCACCGTGGCGCGCTACCTGGGCCAGCATGTGCTCGAAGAAGGGAACCCCGCAGGTGAGCTCCGCAGTGCCGCTGCCATCAAGGTCGACGCGCACCCGCACCGCCGTCTCGCCGGTGACGCGCTCGACCGCTCCTGTTCGCTTGGCCATGGCCGTGACCTCACAGTGGTGGAGACTTCGGGCACGCGGCCCGGTGCGGCGCACGAGGATATCACATGCCGCCACCCGGCTTCGGCGGGGCCTCGAGCCAGAAGGTCACAGGACCGTCGTTCACCAGCTCCACCTGCATATCCGCCCCAAAGACGCCGCTCGCCACCGGGCCGGCGGCCTGCTGGCGCAAGGCGGCGAAGAAGGCCTCGAACAAGGCGCGCCCCTGCTCCGGCGCAGCCGCTGGCGCGAAACTCGGGCGCATGCCTTTCTGCGTCTCGGCCGCCAGGGTGAACTGCGGTACAGCCAGCACCCCCAGCCCTAGCTCATTGACCGATCGGTTCATGCGCCCCTGGGCATCGGGGAAGACCCGATAGCCGAGCACACGCTCGGCGAGGCGCTCGGCCTGCGCTGGCACATCTCCTGCCACAGCGGCCACCAGGACCACCAGGCCCCGCTCGATACGGCTCTCGACACGGCCCGCGACCCAGACCTGACCACCGCTGGCTCGCTGAATCAGTGCGATCATCCTCGCTGCATCCGTGAGGCCCTACCGGTTGAAGTCAGAAGAATCTTACGCGCAGTACCGGCTTTCCTGATTCCTCCGGCAAGCTGCTGCGGGCATCGTAAGCCCAGGCTATCGGTAATCAACACCCCGGACTTACCGGAAGAGACCGGAAGATTGCCCGATAGCCAAGACGGTGACCAGGGAAGGCAAGACCGGCACGGAGGGCCCAGGGAACAGAAAGGTTGCCGTCACAAGGCCCGAGGGAAGCGGGTTCAAGCCGACGCTGGGAGCGTCGGCTTTTTTTAGTGCGCCGGGCACGGCGCGCAGCGCCGTACCCGGCGCTGTCAACCGGTGAGCGAA
>JBKGYE010000045.1:0-12974 GCA_046546255.1 Halorhodospira sp.
TCGGCCCCCCGGGCCAACGCGGCGATCCCCTGGGCGGGGCTCCAGGGGTGACCCGTGCGATCCCGGAGCGCGGGATGGCCCGGGGATCACGTTGCCGAGCGCGCAGCCACAACTTCTTGTGGCTGGAAGCGCAACGCAATAATGCCCTCAAACAGCGATAGGGATCGCATTCGTCATGGGGCTGCTGTTCGTCTGCTACTTGGTTGCGATGGGGGCCCGGCCGAGGAGGCAGGCGAAAACGTGGATGATGCTGTCGAGGAGACGGGTGACTCCCTCGAAGAGGCTGGGGACAGCATCGAGGATGAGGATGTTGAGGATGGGGACGAAGACAGCCGCGATTAGCCCCAGTGTACGCCTGCAAGGGCGTGTTAGAGAGCAAAGCCCGGTTGAAGTCGGGTTTCAGTGGCGGCCACTGGAAAGGTCCAGGAGGTGGCCGGCAGTCGCGCCCGTCGGCGTGGTTTGCACCACGCCGAGTTCGCGCTGCCGTTCAACTCCGGCGGGGGCCGAGCGCTAGCGCGTGGCGACGGCATTGCGGCCGCCGCTGGTCTTGGCCTCGTAGAGCGCCTGGTCCACCCGGGCGAGGAGGGTGGTGGTATCGTCGTCAGGCCGCAGGGGCGTGGCGCCGAGGCTGATGGTCACCCGGCCCACCTCCGGGAAGGAGTCGGCCTCGACGCAGGCGCGCAGCCGCTCTGCGGTGCGCAGGGCCCGGTCGCCATCATTCCCGGGCAGCAGGACCAGGAACTCCTCGCCGCCCCAGCGGCCGAGGAGGTCCTCACGGCGCAGCGTGGCCATCACGCGGCTTGTGAGCTGCTGCAGGATCTTATCGCCGGTGTTATGGCCGAAGGTGTCGTTGATGGCCTTGAAGTGGTCGATGTCGATCATCACCAAGGCCGCAGCATCGCTATAGCGCTGGAGCCGGGCCAGGGCGCGATCCAGCTCGGTCTCGAAGTGCTGGCGGTTGAAGACGCCGGTGAGGCGGTCCGTGGTCGCCTGCTCCTGCAGGGCTTCAAGTGCGCGGCGGTGGCGCAAGGCCTGGTGGATCTCTTCGGCGATGGCCTCGAGGAGCGTCTGCTCCTGGGGCAGGAAGGGCTCAGCCGTCGTGGCAATCGTCCCGTGCCGGAAGATCTCGACCTGGACCGGTATGTCGCTGTGCTCGACGGTCGCGGTCTGCCGTGCGTTGGACTCGAGAAAGCCCTCCGAGGCGGCCTCCCATTCCTGTGCACGGATGCGCGCGGCGGTGCGCTCGGGGTGCTGCCAACCCTGCGGGATGAGTTGCGCCAGGGCCTGAAGCATCTCCTCAGCTGAGCGCGAATCGTCAATGGAAAGCCGGATGACCTCGGTGAGGGTCTCCATCTCCTTGACCCGCTCGCGGAGCGCCAGCTCCGTGCGCATGAGGCGGTCGATGTCGGCGTATGTCCCGATGAGGCGCCTCGGCGAGCCGTCCTCGTTGAACTCGGCGGTCTGGCCGCGGCACTGCAGCCATAGCCAACCCCCTCGGGCGTGCCGGCAGCGGTGCTCGATGGAGAAACGCTCGCCCTGCGCCTGCTTCTGGGCGATCTCGGGCTCGACGCGGGCGAGGTCCTCATCCGGGATTATCGACCGCCACTCGTCCACCGTCAGGGTCTCCGCGGTGTCGGTCGAGTAGCCGAGCATTGCCCAGCAGTCCGAGTCCCAGTGGATCCGCCCCTGCGCCAGGTCCCACTCCCAGATGCCGAAGCGGGCCGAGGACTGCGCGAGCCGGTAGTGTGCCTCCTTGCGGGCGAGGTCCGTCTCGATCGCCACCCGCTCGCTGATATCGCGTACCACTGCCTGCAGGACGGATCCTTCCGGGAGATCGACCCGGCTGAGCAGGACCTCGGCGGGGAAGTCGACCTGGCCATCCCAGGTGCGGTGGCGCCAGTGGAAGAAGGCCTGGCCATTCCGGTACGCCTCTGCGACGTAGGCGGCAGAAGCCTCGCAGCTCGGCCGGCCGTCCGGCTGATAGGGCGGGGAGAGGTCCCTAGGGTGTATATGCCTAAAGGAGGCGGGATTGGGGACTCTGAAGAGGGTCAGGGTCGTCGGGTTGCAGTCCCGGAAGCCCTGCTCGTCGAGCATCATGATGGCGTCCCGGGATTGGCTGTAGGCCGCCTCGTATAGCTGGCAGCGTCGAAGCGTCTCGGTCAGCTCCTCCTCGAGGCGCTTGCGGTCGCTGATGTCCCGCACGATGACCATCAGGACCGGCTGCTCCTCCCAGTCGATCCGGTTGAGCGAGACCTCGCTGGGGAACTCGACCCCGTCCCAGGTGCAGTGGCGCCACTCGAAGAAGGCGTAGCCGTGGTACAGGGCCTCTTCGATACGCGCCTGCGCCGCCTCGGGGCTGGGGCGCCCGCAGGGTTGATAGGGCGGGGAGAGCTGGATGCCGGGGTGGGTCGTGCGGAAGGTGGCGGTATCCGGCACCCGGAACAGCGCTAGTGTAGCCGTGTTGCAGTCGTGGTAACCGCTGGCGTCAAGGAACATCATCGCATCTCTCGCCTGCTCGAAAGCAAGGCGGTACTTGTGCGCCTCGAGCGGCTGGGGGCGGGGCATAGAGGTCATCGGCATGCGTCCTGGTCGCTCGGCTCGTGTGCAATCCGGTCCCTGCCGGATTGCTTGGCGGTGTACATGGCATTGTCGGCCGCCTTGACGAGCTCCGGGATCTGGACCTCCGCTCCCGCCCGGACGGCAATGCCGAGGCTCAGAGTAGGAGGCTTATTCAGGGGCTCCGGCACGGGCATGTGCCGCACACTCTCCTGCAGACGCCGGGCGAGTTGGGTCGCGGCTTCCTCGCTGGCTCCAGGCAGCAGGACGGCGAACTCATCGCCACCGAAGCGGGCGAAGAGGTCGTTCTCCCGGAGGTTGTGCCTGCCTAGGCTGGTGAGCTCCTGGAGCAGTCTATCGCCGACATCGTGCCCGTAGGTGTCATTGATCGGCTTGAAGCGATCGATATCGAAGAGGATGAGGGCAACTCGCTGCCCCGATGTGTGAGCGTGCTCGGCGACCGAGGCGGCTACGGTATCGAAGCCCCGGCGGTTGGCGGCCCCGGTGAGGGGATCGGTCTCCGCCATCTGCGTCAGCGAGTTGCGCTCCTCTATGTCGCCGGTGACATCGATCAGGAACCCCTCGATCTCGGGATCCCCGGTCGCGCTGGAGGCTGTAGCCTCCCGGAGGCTAGCCGTCATGGAGATCCAGAAGGCCTCGCCCGTTCGCTTGACAAAGCGCATCTTGCGGTTGCGGACCACGCCGTGCGCGAGCAGGTCCTGGAGGAACAGTTCCCGGTCGGCTCGGTCATGATAGAGTTCGCGCACCGAGGTGAGCTCCCGCATCGCCTCATCCTGGCTATAGCCGAGCATGGAGGCGCAGTGGGGGTTGATGTAGAGTAGCTCGCCGGCCTTGGTGCTCTTGAAGAACCCGGCCGGGGCCTGCTCGATGAGGAAGCGGAAGCTCCGCTCCTGCGCGAGTTCGCGCTCCGCGCTCGCGCGGGCCTCGTCCATGGCCTGGTTGAACCGCTCGTTGAGGAACGAGAGCTCGTCCTGGGTCCGGAAGATCTCCCGTGGTGGGGACGAGTCATCCAGGGCCTCCTGGAAGTAGCTCGCCAGCCGATAGGTGCGGGATGCGATGCGGCCGACTAGCAGGGAAGTGATCCCGGCGCCGAGCAGGAGGATCACGGCTGATGCGGCCATGATCGGTCGCAGGAGCTCGGCGAACGACTCCGCCAGGGCGGCCTGCGGGACCATGATGCTTGCGCGCCAACCGTTGGAGATAGGGGCGCTGGAGGCCACGAAGAGCTCATCGTTGCCCGGCGGCAGCTGCTCACGGCCAACGTAGGAGGTGTCCGTGCCGATAAAGGGCCTCCCGGACTCATCCACAAGGTACACGGAGCCGCCGGGAGGCAGCTCAATACTCTCGAGGATGGCTCTCAGCCCCTGGAACTGGATGTCGGTCGAGATGACACCGACGCGCTCCCCTGCTCGTTCGAGGGGAGCCACTGTGCTGACCACCATCTCGCCGGTAATGGCCTCCTCATAGGGGGTGGTCCACGCCGTCTCGTCCTCGAGACTCATGCCCGTCTTGTACCAGGGCCGCTCCCGCGGGTCGTAGTCTTCCGGGAGCTCGCCGTCCGGGTAGTACTCGATCGTCCCGTCCCGGAGGCCGTAGTAGATAAAGAAGTACCCTTGCAGCAACGACTCGGCGATCCGCCATTCCTGGGCGAGGGCATCAAAAGGGACTTCGCCGTCGAGCCGGCGAGCGAGCGTCTCGCTCTGGGCCAGGGTCTGGATCGCTTCGTTGCGGGGGGTGACCCAGAGCGTCTCGACAGAGCTGGCTGCGAGCTCCACAAGGTCCTCGGCCCTGCGCTCGTGCTCCTCGACGGCCACACTTCGTGATGCCTCGAAGGCGAGCAGCACCAGCCCGAGCATCAGCACGCCGCTCACCACAGGGACGAGGATGGTCAGCAGGAGCGGGCGGGAGAGTCGGGGTAGGCTCATCAGCGGGATCCTTGAGCTCAGCTGGGTGTCGACGCGGAGTGCCCAGGAAGTCATGCTCCATTGCCCAGAACCTGTTGGTGTGGGCCTGCCCTGCGTCTTCTTACAGGAAAGATGCAGGGAGATCAATGAGAGCGCCGTAGCCTGGGTCGATCATGCTGAACGGGCAGCGGAGGCAGTCATGGCACAGCGAGCGGACCTGCAGCGAGGCCGTCACCTCGAGGTGGGGCTCGATACAGCCGTGCCGCCCGCGGCGGTCTGGGATGTCCTGACGGATACCCATCAGTGGCCCGTCTGGGGGCCGAGCGTGCGCGAGGTCACGGCGGCGGATCGCTACATCGGCGCCGGCTCGGTGGGGTCGGTCGTGGTTACCGGCCTGGGCGTGCGCCTGGGCTTTCGGATCACGGAACTCGAGCCGGGGCGCCGCTGGTGCTGGTCGGTGGCACGCTTGCCTGCCACCGGTCACCGCGTCGACCCGCTGCCCGATGGCGGTGCGCGCGTGGTCTTCGAGCTACCGCGGTGGGCCTTCGCCTACATCCCCGTCTGCCGCGCGGCCTGCCGGCGGATCGTCCGGATCGCCGAGCAAGACGCCCGGTGGCCTAGTGAGTCTTGACCGCGGTGTATGGAGGGCTAAGGGCTGCGATCCACCGTTTTCGCCAGTGATCTCTCCCCCCCCCCGGTGGAGCGCGCGGGTCGGTGGCTGCCGGCACCTGAGCTGATGAGTTTTATTTTGTATAAATAACAACTAGGATGGGCCTGCAACCTTAACCGATACGGAGGCGCCAATGGCACGATGGGCAACCCTGGCTGCGGGCGCTGTAGCGCTGCTGACGGTGGCCACGGCGAGTGCCGAGAACCGCATCTCGGCGACCGAGGCCTACGAGCAGGTCCAGGAGCGGGGTGACGAGATCCTGTTCATCGACGTCCGTGATCCGGTCGAGATCATGTTCGTGGGCGGTACCAACGAGGTCGATGCCAACATCCCGTTCCGTACCGTGGATCGGGATCGCTGGAGCGAGGAGGGTGGCCACTTCGCTATGGACCTCAACCCGGACTTCGCGGAGCAGGTCGAGGCTGCCCTCGAGGCCAAGGGGCTCGATCGCTCTGCCACGGTGATCACGATGTGCCGCTCGGGCAGCGACCGGGGGCAGCCGAGTGCGGACTACCTGCTCGAGGAGGGGTTCGAGTCCGTGCGCTACGTCACCCACGGGTTTCAGGGCGATCCCGTGGAGGAGGGCGAGCGCGAGGGTATGCGGCTCGTCAACGGTTGGCAGAATAGCGGGCTGCCGTGGAGCCGGTCCCTGGACGCGGACAAGATCGCGCGCTGATCCGGGTGAGCGCCGTATGGCGGTGAGACCGGCCTCGGGTCAGTGAGGCGTGATCCGCTGCCTGCACCGGAGCGAGGGCAATGGAGGCATGGTCATGGTCGAGGCAGCAGGCATCGGGCTCGTCGTCGTCCTGGCGCTGATGACGGCTGTCTGGGTGACCAGCCTGGCTACCGATGACGCCAGCCTCGTGGATCGCTTCTGGGGTGCAGGCTTCATCCTGGCGGCGCTGGCCTACCAGGCGGCGGCCGGCGCCCCTGCCCACGGCTGGCTGGTGGTGGCGCTGGTGGCGCTCTGGGGCGCGCGGCTGTCGCTGTATCTTACCTGGCGGAGCTGGGGGGCGGGCGAGGACCGCCGCTACCGCGCCCTGCGGATAGCAGCGGGGCCATCGTTTCGCTACCGTAGCCTGGTGACGGTCTTCGGTCTCCAAGGGGTGCTCCTGTGGCTGGTCTCGGCGCCGCTGCTGGTGGCGATCGCGCAGCCGGAGCCTCAGGGCTGGGCGTGGCACCCGGTTACGCTCCTCGGCATGGCCGTCTTCCTCCTCGGGGGGCTCTACGAGGCCATTGCCGATGCACAGCTGGCCCGCTTCCGGGCGGAGCCCGCCAACCGCGGCCGCGTCTGCCGGCAGGGCCTGTGGCGCTACAGCAGACACCCCAACTACTTCGGCGAGATCGTCCTCTGGTGGGGGCTGTGGCTGATGGCCGTGCCGGCGTCCGGCTGGTGGACCGTCTTCGCCCCGCTGCTGGTGACCGGCTCTCTGCTGCGCGTCACCGGAGTGCCGCTGCTGGAGCAGGATTTGGCGCAGCGCCGCCCGGACTACGCCGATTATCAGGCG
Organism: Halorhodospira sp.; assembly: GCA_046546255.1. GTDB lineage: Bacteria > Pseudomonadota > Gammaproteobacteria > Nitrococcales > Halorhodospiraceae > Halorhodospira. Next base: position 6,660 of record JBKGYE010000045.1, read on the forward strand.
CAGGTACCCGCCGTCGTTCCGTCCCTGCTGGGCGGACGCCCTCGGTGATCCCCGGGACTGGGGCGGCGGTTTCCTCGTGCCGGCCGGTCCAGAGGTGCGGCCAGGCTAGCCCCAGAGGCGCCCTCGGTCCGTCCCGGTTTCGCCTCCAGGACCCTGTGGTACGCCGTAATGGCGCTCGTCCTCGATCGGGTCCGGGAGAGCGTCCCGGTCGACGTCGCGGGAGACGCGGTCGGCGGCTCCCTAGGGCTGCCCGATGAGCGTGATCGTGACCTTGCGGCTGTGGCCGCCGCTGCGGTGCTCCCAGAGGTAGAGGCCCTGCCAGGTCCCCAGCCCCAGCCGGCCGTCGGTGATCGGCACGGTGAGCCCGCTGCCGGTGAGGACGCTGCGGATGTGGGCCGGCATGTCGTCCGGCCCCTCCATGACGTGGTCGTAGGCCGGGTCGCCGTCCGGTACCGTGCGTGCCATGAAGCCTTCCAGATCATTGCGCACGGTCGGGTCCGCGTTCTCGGTGATCATCAGCGAGGCGCTGGTGTGGTGGCAGAAGGCGTGGGCCAGCCCGGTCCTGAGGCCATGCTGGCTGATGGCCTCGGCCACGTTGCGGGTGATCTCATGGGTGCCGCGGCCGCGGGTGGTGAAGGTCTGTGTCGTCTGCTCGATCTGCATGGTCCGTCGCGTTATGTGGCTCGGGGTTGTCCTCACTGTGCCATGTTCCGGGTTGTTCCGGGGCGTGTCACGTCGATAGCTCGTTGTGGTATTGCGCTGCTCACTCCCGCACAGCGCCCGTGGTCTGGGGAGAGAGCGGCGCGAGTCCGCCCGCTGAGCGTCTCGCAGAGGTGTGGCGCTAGTGGCGACTCGATCGTCGGTGCCTGTTGTTCCCCGTTGAGCCCTGCGTTGGCGAAGGAGTACATTTGCATGTATGTAGTCCGAGAGGTGCGCATGGCTCAGCTGCACTGCTACCTACCGGATCAAGAGGAGGAATCGCTCAAGCGCCGGGCTGAGCTGGCGGGGATGAGTGTCTCACGCTACCTTGCCGAGTTCGCCAGGCAGGATCTTCGTCGGACATGGCCGGAGGGATATTTCGAGCGCTTGTTCGGCGGGGCGGATATCGCGCCTATCGAGCGGCCCGATCAGGGCGCCTTTGAGCAACGTCCTTCCCTGGGAGAATGAAACTACTCGATACGGATATCTGCATCCATCTGCTCAACGAGCGGGAGCGAGACCTCATCGACCGACTTCGCAGCTATCAGCCCCTTGAGCTCGGGATACCGAGCATCGTGTTGGCCGAGCTGCTCTGGGGTGCACGCAAGAGCCGGCGGGTGGCGGAGAATCTGGCTCGCGTCAGGGCATTTGCTGAGCCCCTCCAAGTGTTCCCGTTGGATGAGGCAAGCGCCGAGGACTGCGGCCTCATCCGCGCGAGCCTCGAGTCCTGGGGGCAGCCCATCGGACCCAACGACACCTTGATCGCCGCCGTCGCCCGAGCCCGGGGCGCCGTGCTGGTCACCCGCAATATCCGGGCGTTCTCGCGTGTGCCCGGCCTGGAGGTTGAGCAGTGGTAAGGCGGGTGGCCAAGGGCCTGCTGGCCCTGCTCCTGATCGCGGCGCTGGCGAGTGCCGTCCTCTATGCCATGGATCCCCTGTTCTTCAAGCGCTACGTCACCGCGCCCCAGGCCCTGGATGTGGCAGCGGTGGACTGGCGATCGCCCACGGCCCCGGTGCCCGGCGACAGGGTGCCGATCCCGGAAGGGGAGCCGGAGGGCATCGCCGACGAGGCCGTGGCGAAGGCCGTCGATTACGCCGAGGCCAAGGACAGCCACGCGTTCCTGGTCTATCGCCAGGGTAAGCTGGTGGTGGAGCACTACGGTGAGGGGTACGGCCCGGAGAGCCGCTTCGACAGCAGTTCCATGCACAAGACCGTCCTGGGGCTCCTGTTGGGGGCGGCGATCGAGGACGGCTCCATCGATAGCCTGGACGATCCGGTCGGTGACTACCTCGACGCCTGGTCGGGAGAGCCCCGCGGTGAGATCACCCTTCGGCAGCTGGCGACCATGAGCAGCGGCCTGGAGCTGGCGCCGCTGAGCCTGTCGCCGTTCGGCAAGGGGCTGCGCCTGATGCTCGGCTCGGATGTCCGCGCCACGGCGCTCAGCCTCAGGCTCGAGGAGCCGCCCGGGGCATCGTTCGCCTACCAGAACGCCAGCGCCCAGATCCTCGGCCTGGCCCTCATGGAGGCGATCGATCAGCCGTACGCCGAGTATCTTTCCGAACGGCTGTGGCAGCCCATCGGTGCGCCGGACGCCGCCGTCTGGCTGGATCGGGAAGGGGGTACGGCGCGCACCTTCTGCTGCCTGCTGACCAGCGCCCGGGCATGGCTCCGGGTCGGTGAGCTGATCCTCCACAAGGGCCGGGTGCAGGGCGAGCAGGTGCTGCCCGCGGCGTGGATTGACCGCATGACGCGCCCCTCGGAGGTGAATCCCAACTACGGCCTGCTCGTCTGGCTCAACGCGCCGGCGGACGGTGTGCGTACCTACAACCCGGAGACCGACTTCAAGGCTCGGCACTCGGAGCCGTACACCGCCCCTGAGGTCATCTTCCTCGACGGTGCCGGCGGCCAGCGCGTCTACATCATCCCGAGCGCCGAGATGGTCATCGTGCGCATCGGCGAGGTCAGCACGGACTGGGACGATGCTCGGCTACCCAACCTCCTGCTGCGTGGCTTGTCGAGCAGCGATGGGCGGGGGGCGTACTCGATGGCCGGGTCGAGGCGGCAATGACCGTCGCTGGCCACGGCGGTACGCTGTCGTCCCAGTCTCCCAGCCGGGTGCGGTATAAGCAGAGTACAGCGTGCGCTTCGCTGTGAGGCTGATCAGCCCTGCTGGACAGCTTTCTCGTAAAGCCCCGGGAACCGGCCTTCCGGATCGCACTCGCGCTTGAGGGACTGGTAGGTATCGCGGTCATACGCCGACCAGAAGGTCGCCTCGTCGTAGGTACTGCGCGAGTACAGGCTTTTCTTGCCGCCGTGCCGGGCCACCAGCGCCTCGACGCGAGCGTTGTAGTAGCCGTCCGGCTCGCTGGACCGGAACCCGGTCCCAGAAGCCGAAGTTGATGTAGGGCGTATTGGTGCGCAGGTGGAACAGGGAGAAGCGTCCGTCGGGCACCACGAAGGGGCAGATCCTGACCGGGCGGATGCCGATCTCGGCCTCGAACTCGGCCAGGAACGCCGCGGCGTTGGCGATCGGGATGTTCACGTCCTGGATCACCGGCTCGCTGCGCGGGCGCAGACTGGCAAGCGCCTTCAGCGGCCAGCGGTGGCTGGCGCGCATGATCTTCTGGTAGGTGACGCTCGACAGGCGCTTGCGCCCGAGCAAGAACCGTACCGGCGCTAGGTGGGCGCCGAGGTTCTTGCTGCACCAGAACCAATCGGTGTCCCAGCGCCACAGGTAGTCGTGGATGGTCAGATGGTCCTCGCGTCGCTGGCGCAGCCAGGTGTAGTCGCTCGCCGATGCCCCCGCGGGCAGCGACTCGACGAAATGCGCGCGGGTCAGCACGAAGTCCTCGGGCCGAAGTACACGCCGTCGAGGTAGGCAGAGCTCGGCCGGGCGTACTCCTCGCCAATCGCGGCCAGTAGCGCCTCGGGATCGCTGTATCAAGTGTGCTCGAGCTGCACGTACGGCGTGACCGGGGTCAGCCCGATGCGCACCCGCGTGGCGTAGCCGAGGCTGCCGTAGGAGTTGGGGAAGCCCTAGAACAGCTCAGGCGCTGCGTGGGCGAGCAGGTCAGCACGCGGCCGTCGGCTACGAGCACATCGAGCTCATGGGCCGTGTGGTGCACCAGCCCGTAGCGGAAGGCGCTGGACACGATGCCGATGCCGGTCATGGCGCCGCCGAAGGTGATGCTCTTGAGCTCCGGAACGATCGCCGGGGCGAGACCGTGCGGCAGGGTCGCATCGACCAGGTCGGCGTAGCTCGTCATCCCCTCGACCTCGGCGACCTGGGCGACGGCGTCGACCTCGATGATGTGGTTGAGCGAGGTGACGTCGAGCTCGGTGCGCTCGATCGCCTCGCGCGGGCGGAACAGGTTGCTGGTGCGCTTGCGCAGGCGTACGGGCCCGCGGGAATCCGCGAGCGCCTGGGGCAGCGTCTCGACCCGCGCACGGTGTGCGGCCCATGGTTCGGCGGCGTCGTTCATCGCTCAACGCACCGGGACATAACGCGCCACATCACCCTGGCTGAGCAATATCTGCCAGAGGTTGAGACCCCGCGCCCGGAAGGCGCCGGCCGTACTGTTCAGGTAGTAGCGCCACATGCGGTAGAAGCGCTCATCGAGGCCTTCGTGCTCTTTCAGCTCCGGCTACCCGGCGAGGAAGTTCGCCTCCCAAGCCTTCAGGGTGCGGTGGTAGTCCGGGACGAAGTTGTGTCAGTCCTCGAGCACGAACAGGCCTTCCTTGGCACGTGTGAGCTGGGCCTCCGAGTGGATCACGCCGCACGGGAAGGTGTACTTCGTGATCCACGGATCGGCCTTCCTCCGGCTTACATTGCCGCCGATGGTATGGATCAGTGCCAGCCCGCCCGCCTCTAGGCGCGAGCGGGCCAGCTCGAAGAAGTCGCGGTAGTTCTTGGGTCCGGCGTGCTCCATGAGCCCCACGCTCACCACCCGGTCGAACGGACCCGGCTCACCCGCCGCCTCCCGGTAGTCCCGCTGGTGGACGGTGACGGGCAGGCCGGCGCACAGGGTGCGCGCATAGGCGACCTGCTCGCTGCTGATGTTGTAGCTGACGACCTCGCATCCGTGCTCCTGCGCCAGGTAGCGGGCAAGCTCGCCGAAGCTGCCGCCGAGCTCCAGCACGCGCATGCCCGGCTCGAGGTGCAGCTTGCGGTGATCAGCGCCAGCTTGGCGCGCTGTGCCTCGTCCAGCGTGGCCTGCTCGCTCCCGTCGGCGCCGTAGTAGGCGCAGGTGTACTGCATGGTCGGCCCGAGCATGGCCTCGTAGAGGCGGTTCGAGAGGTCGTAATGCTGCTAAGCGACCCGCCGCGAGCGGCGGCGATTCTGCAGATTGCCAAGCCGGCTTAGGATGACCTGGCCGAGCATCGACAGCGACCGGAACGCGCGATCGAGCCGCGCCTGGAGTACGCGGACGAAGAACTCATCCAGCTGCTCGACCTCCCACCACCCATCCATGTAGGCCTCGCCGGCGCCCACCGTGCCCTCGGCCAGCACACGCTGATAGACCCGCTCATCATGGACCTGCAAGTCCCAGGGCCGCGAACCGTCGATCTCGATGTCGGCGGCGCGCAGCAGCACTGTCACCCGCTCTTTCGCTGGCATGATGCTTCCCGCTATCGGTCGCTGCGGGTTGGGCCCGTTCCCAACCACGATAGTGCCTCCGACCCCCACCGCAAGGGGTGGGCGGTCTTGTGTCCCGAGTCCAGCTACACTGCAGGGTGGATCTTCAACCTGCTTCAATCTGGAGTGACGGACTCGATGGTGCCAGGCCTGCGATCGGTGCTGTTCTTCGCCGGATTCTTCGCGATCACGCCGCCATTCGCTGTGCTGATCTTCGCTTTCCGGCATCGGGCCTATGATGTGCGCGAGGGTACGGCGCGTCTGTGGTGCCGGGCGAGCCTGCTGTGGTTGCGGATCTGCTGCGGTGTGCGGCATCGCGTTATCGGGCTGGAGAATCTGCCGCCTGGGCCGGTGGTTGTGATGTCCAATCACCAGTCGGCCTGGAGACCATTGCCTATCGCACGATCTTCCCGGCACGGGTGTCCTGGGTCGTCAAGCCCGAGCTGCTGTGGCTGCCCTTCTACGGCATGGCGTTGAAGGCCCTGGAGGAGATCAGTGTCGGCGGACAGTTTCCCCGGGAAGCGATGCGGGAGGTCGAGGAGCACGGGGGCAAGCACATCCTAGCTGGGCGCTGGGTGGTGATCTTCCCAGAGGGGGAGCGGGTGCGTCACGGCGAGCTGGGCCGCTTCCTCCAGGGCGGGGCACGGTTGGCCTGCGCAAACGGCGTACCGGCGGTACCGGTAGCCGTCGATTCGGGGTACTGCTGGTCGACGCAGGACTGGCGTAAGTGGCCGGGGCAGATTACGGCCCGGATCGGGCCGCCCGTCGTGACAGCACAACGCAGCCTGGCCGAGGTTAGTCGGCTGGTGCGGGAGCAGATCGCGGAGGAGCTCGCCGATGTCGGCACCGCGCGACGAAGGCCTTCTGGCTATTGAGCGGCCAAGATGGATCATCCATCTTGGCCTCCGGGTCGGGGATCCCCGCCCTTTAGGCTGGGAGGGTTTCAAGTGTCCCCATGGTACTTTGAGAGAGGTGAGCTA
>JBKGYE010000046.1:0-12564 GCA_046546255.1 Halorhodospira sp.
ACCGGCCCGGAGCGCAACCAGACCATCGTGCGGGAAAGCCCTTTCGAGCTCGCCTAAGCGCTCGGACTGCGACACCCCCGGAACAGGCTCAAGTAGCTGCGGTTGTTGCCGCTAGGCAGGGAAAGGCCATTCGGTGCGGAGCCGATACGAACAAGGAGCTGAGCCCATGAAGCCAAGACGCGCAGTACTGAGGAAGGCAGGATGCCTGGGATTGCTGGCGATGATCCCCACCTGGGCCGGGGCGCAGCTGGGCACCGATCAAGGTCTCTTCGATCCGAACCTGCCCTTTGAGGGGCGCTATATCGGTCTGCAGGGCGGTATGCTCATGCCGTCCGTGTCCATGAGCGCCGAGGTCGACGATCTCACCATCGCCGAGCAGAACTTTGAAGACACGCAGGAGGTCGACCTGAGCTTCGGAACCGACGCCATTGGCAGCCGGATGGATCTGTTCGGCGGGGTCGGCTTCCAGGCCGAAAGCCTCTACTACGGTGCCGAGGCCAATTTCACCCTGGGGCACGCCATGGATGCGGATGCCCTTGAGGCCATTGACGGGGTCGAGGGCGAGGTTAGTGGCGGCTACGGCATTAGCGCGCGCCTGGGCGGGGTGTTGGAGGAAGGCACCAGCATGATCTACGGCCGGGCCGGCTACCAGGTGCGCGATCTGGAGATCGAGGTGGACGACGGCAGTGGCGACCCGGAAAGCGACTCCTCAAGCTTCGCAGGCTTAGGCCTGGGGGCGGGGCTGGAGTACCGCTCGACCCAGCTGCCGATCCTGATGCGGGTCGAGGGCGTCTGGTACAATTATAGCGATGAAGGCTTCTTCAGCGGTGGACGCGATGTGTCGTTCTCCGAGACCAACCTGAACTTCGGGGTCGGCTTCGCCTGGTAGGCGCGCTGAACCAGAAGCGCCACAATGCCCCGCTGCTCAGGGCAGGAGGGATGTCAGCGAGCCATGTAGACAGGCCCATATGACTCAACACTCTACGCCTGCGCCATTCGCTGTCTCGGCAAGGTAACGTAAACGACTCGGGATCCCACTGCGCCAACGTGGAACGAGGCCGGTTTAAACCGGCTAGGTGAGTGGTGCCGAGGAGAGGACTCGAACCTCCACGGGGTTTCCCCCACTAGCACCTGAAGCTAGCGCGTCTACCAATTTCGCCACCTCGGCATACTGGCTGGGCGGAAGCTGGGCTGCTTTGCCCCGTCAGCAAGTGCGCAAAACTCTAACGATGGCCCGGGGAGGCTGTCAACCGCTTGCGCCGCACTGCCCGGCCTGCCTTTGTGAAGACCCTGGATGCTGGCGTATCCTGCAAGGTCCTAATCCAAGGATCACAAGATGGCGAAGCAGACGAGCAAACATCCCCCCAAGCGCGATCCCTATCGGGAGCGCGAGCAAGCGAAGTACGAGAATCCTATCCCTAGCCGAGAGTACCTGCTGGAACTCTTGGCTGCCCATCGCCGCCCGCTGGGCCGGCGCGATATCGCCGAGGTCCTGGGCCTGGAGAGCCCCGAGCAGCATGAGGCGCTGCGCCGCCGGCTGCGTGCTATGGAGCGCGACGGCCAGCTGGTCCGCAACCGCCGTCGGGGCTATCTCCTCGTCGACCATCGCGAGCTGGTGCGCGGGCGGGTGATGGGGCGTCCCGACGGCTCGGGCTATCTCCTGCCCGACGGCAGCGGGGATCGAGTGGCCCTCTCGCCGCGGCAGATGCGCTGCCTGCTCCACGGGGACCGGGCGGTGGTGCGCATCAACGATCGCGACGAGCACGGCGTCCCACAGGGTGAGCTGGTGGAGATCCTTCAGCGGGGCAATCGCCAGATTACCGGCCGTTTCTTCGAGGAGTATGGGGTCGGTTTCCTGGTCCCTGAGAACAAGCGGCTGCAGCAGGATGTCCTGCTCTCGTCGGAAGGACGCGGCGGGGCGGAGGATGGCGAGCTCGCCGTTGCCGAGATCCTTGCTCAGCCCAACGAGCGTCGCCAGCCCATCGGCCGTATCACCCAGGTCCTCGGTCGGACGATCCATGTGGGTGAGGAGGATACCGTTGCGGCCCGTATCCACGGGATCCCGATGGACTGGCCGGAGGAGGTCGAGCAGGAGGTGGCGGCCTTCGGCGAGGAGGTCCCGGAGGCGGATAAGCAGGGGCGCACCGATCTGCGCCGGCTGCCGCTGGTAACCATCGACGGTGCAGATGCGAAGGATTTCGACGATGCCCTCTATTGTGAGCCGACCGCCAAGGGGTGGCGCTTGGTGGTGGCCATCGCTGATGTCTCGCACTACGTACGTCCGGGTACGGCGCTCGATCAGGAGGCGCGGCTGCGCGGCAACTCGGTGTACTTCCCCCGTTCGGTGGTACCGATGCTGCCGGAGGCCCTGTCCAACGGGCTGTGCTCGTTGAATCCCAATGTGGATCGCCTGTGCATGGTCTGCGACATGCTCCTGCAGGGTAACGGCAAGGTGCTGCGCTCGCGCTTCTATCGCGCGGTCATGCGCTCCTCGGCGCGGCTGACCTACGAGCAGGCGGCGGCTGCGGTGGTCGAGGGCGACCCGCAGGCTCGCGCCGAGGTCGGCGAGGAGTTGATCGGCCACCTCGAGCATCTCCACCGCATGTACAAGACGCTGCGCGAGGCCCGCGAGCGCCGGGGGGCCATCGACTTCGACACCACCGAGACGGCTATGCGCTTCGATGACGAGGGGCGCGTGGTCGCCGTCGAGCCGACGGAGCGCAACGACTTCCACAAGGTTGTGGAAGAGTGCATGATCTCGGCCAATGTCTGCGCGGCCAAGTTCCTGCTCAAGAACAAGGTGCCCTCGCTCTACCGCGTCCACGAGCGCCCCGGGGAGCAGAAGCTCGAGCAGCTCAAGGAGTTCCTCGCCCAGGCGGGCCTGGAGCTTGGCGGCGGCGATGAGCCCACCGGCAAGGACTACGCCCAGGTGATGGAGCAGGCGAAGGAGCGCCCGGATCGCCACCTGATCGAGACGGTGCTGCTGCGCTCCATGCAGGCGGCGGAGTACCGGCCGGATAATGCCGGCCACTTCGGTCTCGCCCTGGAGGCCTACGCCCACTTCACCTCGCCGATCCGGCGCTACCCGGACCTGGTGGTCCACCGTGGCATCGGGCACGTGATTGATGGCCATCGCGGGCGCAGCTTCCCGATGAGCCACAATGACCTGGTCACCCTCGGCGAGCACTGCTCGATGGCCGAGCGCCGCGCCGATGAGGCGACACGCGACGCCGAGATGACGCTCAAGTGCGAGTACCTCTCGGATCATCTGGGCGGGGAGTTCATCGGGGTGATTGCAGCGGTCACCTCCTTCGGCCTCTTCGTCTCCCTGGAAGGGGTCTATGTCGACGGCCTGGTGCATATCACCAATCTGGAGAGTGATTTCTTCCATTACGACTCGGTGGGGCATCGCCTCGTTGGCGACCGTACCGGCAAGGAGTACCGGCTCAGTGATCGGGTCCTGGTCCGGGTGGCGCGGGTGGACAAGGACGATCGCAAGATCGACCTGGAGATGCTCGCGCATCCGGTCGACGCCGGTGGCGAGCCGCTTGAGGGCGGTCGCCGCAAGCGCGCCAGCAGTGCCGAGGGTAGCAGCCGCTCCAAGACCAAGAGCCGGTCCAAGTCGGCGTCGCAGAAGGGGGCTGCGCCGCAGGGTGGTTCCGGGGAGGATAAGGCTGGTACCGAAAAGCGTGGCAAGAGCGCCGGGAAGGCCAAGTCCTCCTCTAGCGCCTCTCAGAAGAAGCGTGCCAACGATCAGGCGACGGCGGCCTCCAAGGAGCGGGGTGGGCAGGCGGCCAAGAGCAATAAGAAGGGCAGCTCGGGTGCTTCGGCCTCGGCGGGCAAGACTGAGGGGCAGCAGCAGGGCGAGGAGAAGCCGTCGAGATCGCGCAGCAGCAAGCGGCGCTCCTCTTCCGGGCGGCGCCGCAGCAGTGGCGGCAGCGACGCGAGTGGCCGCTGAACACCGATGGCTCGCGGGAAACGAGGTCGCACCCGTGGTGGCGGTGCCGAGCCGGGCGCCGAACCCGGCCCACAGGGGGAGGCGGTGCAGTGGATCTACGGTCAGCACGCCGTGCGCGAGGCGGCTGCCTACGATCCCGCCGGTGTCGAGGCGATCTGGGTAGAGCAGGGGCGCCGGGATGCGCGCTTGGAGCGCCTGCTCGACAAGCTGGCCCGCCGCGGGGTGCCGGTCGAGCGGCTCCCGCGCCGTGAGCTCGATCGCCTCGCCCAGGGCGGCCGCCATCAGGGCGTGCTGCTGCGTTACAGCGGTACCCCTGCCCGCGGCGAGGCGGAGCTGGCCGATCTGCTCCAGGAGGAGCCGCAGCCGCTGCTGCTGATCCTCGACCAGGTCCAGGATCCCCACAACCTCGGCGCTTGCATGCGCAGCGCCGCAGCGGCAGGGGCCCACGGCGTGGTCGCCCCGCGGGATCGGGCCGCCGCCCTGAGCCCGGCGGTCCATAAGACCGCCGCTGGCGCCGTGCATCGGATCCCGTTCTTCCAGGTCACTAACCTGGCGCGCACCCTGGCGCAGCTGCAGCAGGCCGGTGTGGTGGTCCTCGGTGCCGCCGGCGAGGCGGCGGTGAGCTGCTATCAGGCGGATCTGCGCGGGGCGCTGGCCCTGGTCCTCGGAGGCGAGGGCGAGGGGCTGCGGCGGCTGACCCGCGAGCGCTGCGATCAGCTGGTAGCGATCCCCATGCCCGGGGCGATGGAGAGCCTCAACGTCTCGGTGACCGCCGGGGTCCTGCTCTTCGAGGCAGTGCGTCAGCGGTTCCCAGAGAGCGGCGGTCTCGGGTAAACTTGCCCGCTTCATCCCGTGATGGAGCCTTGCCTCACATCCTCTTGTGGGGGTGGAGGCTGTTTGAGCTAGCGGCTCGAATAACCGTAAGGAGTGATTGATGCGACATTATGAGATTGTCTTCATGGTCCACCCGGACCAGAGCGACCAGGTTCCGGCCATGGTCGAGCGTTACCGCAGCATCGTCGAGTCCAACGGTGGTCAGGTGCACCGCCTGGAGGACTGGGGGCGTCGCCAGCTGGCCTATCCGATCAATAAGCTGATCAAGGCGCACTATGTGCTGATGAACATCGAGTGCGGCAAGGAGGAACTCGAGGAGCTGACCTCCGCGTTCCGCTTCAACGACGCCGTTATCCGCAATATGGTCCTCAAGCGGGATGAGGCCGTCACCGAGCCGTCGCCCCTGGCCAAAGGCAACGAGAAGCGCGAGGACCGCAAGGAGTCCGAGAGCGCGGAGTAGCACGCCGGCGGTGGCTGCCGCCTTCGACGATCAATGAGGAGCTTGACCTATGGGACGTTTCTTCCGGCGCCGTAAGTACTGCAAGTTCACCGCCGAGGGCGTGAAAGAGATCGACTACAAGGATCTCAACACCCTCAAGAACTACATCACCGATACGGGCAAGATCGTGCCGAGCCGCATCACGGGGACCAGTGCGCGCTACCAGCGCCAGCTGGCCCGGGCGATCAAGCGGGCACGTTACCTGGCCCTTCTGCCGTACACCGACCGCCACTGAGGTCCGGGGCGATGCGGGCGTTCGCCGCCTTCATCTTGCGCGGGCCGTTCCAGGCCGCCACGGTGATGGTGGCGGCGAGCCTGCTGCCGCTGCTATCCGTTGTGGCCAGCGGCGCCTTGGCGCTGGTGACCTTGCGCCAGGGGGTTCGCCAGGGGGCCATGGTGGGTGCCATGGCCGGGGCTCTCCTTTACGCCCTGCTGTTCGCTGCGGCAGGCTCCGGCGAGCCGGCCCTGCGGCTGATCCTTGAGCAATGGCTACCCGTGCTGCTGCTCGCCGGGTGGCTGCGCTACACCGTCTCCTTGCCGGCAGCGCTGCTCCTGTGGCTGGCGCTGGGGATGCTGGCGGTGGTCGGGTTCCACCTGGTGGTGCCGGATCCCGCTGCCTACTGGCAAGCGGCGATCGAGTCCTTCCTGGCTGCGGCAGGTGGTGATCCGCAGCAGCTGGAGGGTGAGTCTGGTGCGATCCTGCAGGAGGAGCTGCTGCCAGTGATGACGGGGCTCTGGGCGGTGAACCTGATGCTCGTGGACCTCGCCGGCTTGCTGATCGGCCGCGGCCTGCAGGCGCTGTTGTACAATCCCGGCGGCTTGCGGGCAGAGCTGCTCAGCCTGGACCTGGGGCGCTGGACTGCCCTGGCGGCGTTGGCCCTGTGGGCAGGGGCGCTGCTCGATGGGCCGGGGTTGATCGATGAGCTGTCCCTCGTGACGGCGGCTGCCTTCGTGATCCAGGCCCTGACGCTTGCCCATGCCTTCGTGGCAGCCCGGGGGTGGAGCGCTGGTTGGTTGGTGCCGGTGTATCTGCTGACACCATTCCTGTTCCGTCCGCTGGCGCTGGTGGGGATCGGCGATGCGCTGTTCCAGTGGCGGCGGCGGCTGACCGGCGAGGGCGCATCGTCGTAGACGCCGACGCAACCGAATACGAACGATCGAGGTACTAGGCATGGAACTGATTCTTTTGGAGAAAGTCGCGAACCTGGGGAACCTGGGGGACCGCGTGCGGGTCCGCCGCGGCTACGGCCGTAACTACCTGCTGCCCTACGGCAAGGCAAAGATGGCCACCGAGGAGAACATCCGCTACTTCGAGGAGCGCCGCGCCGAGCTCGAGCGTGCCGCCCGCGAGGCGGAGCAGGCCGCTCAGGCGCGCCTGGAGCAGCTCCAGGCGCTCACCCTGCGCATCCCGGCGAAGGTCGGGGAGCAGGGCAAGCTGTTCGGCTCCGTCGGCCCAGCGGATATCGCTGAGGCGGCGCAGCAGGCGGGGGTAGAGCTCGCCCGGCGCGAGGTGCGCATGCCCGAGGGCCCGATCCGTGTCACCGGTGAGTACGACGTGGCGGTGCAGCTGTATACCGACGTCGACGGCACGGTGAAGGTCGTGGTCGAGGACGAGGCGTCCGCCTGACAGGCAGGGGTGTCCTGGCAGGACGAGACGTCCTGATCAAGCCGGGGTAAGGCCCCCGGGGAGGAGACGGTGCAGGGTGACGGATCCGCCTCGGATACGGAGGCGCTGAAGGTCCCGCCGCACGACCTGGAGGCCGAGCAGGCGGTACTCGGCGGGCTCATGCTTGACAACGCCGCCTGGGATCAGGTCGCCGACCGTCTCCACGAGGAGGATTTCTACCGCCGCGAGCACCGCCTGGTCTTCCGGGCCATGGGGGAGCTCGCGGAGGGGAATCATCCCATGGACGTGGTCACCCTCTCCGGGTGGCTGCGCCAGCAGGGGAAGCTCGAGGAGGCCGGGGGGCTGAGCTACCTTGGCAGCATCGCCCGCGAGACCCCCTCGGCGGCGAATATCCGTGCCTATGCGGATATCGTGCGCGAGCGCTCGGTGCTGCGCCAGCTCATCCGGGCCGGCTCCGATGTGGCCGAGGCGGCCTTTCGGCCCGAGGGGCGCAACAGCGAGGACCTGCTCGACTACGCCGAGCAGACCATCTTCCAGATCGCCGAGCAGACCGGCCGTAATCGCCAAGGCTTCGTCGGTATGCGGCAGCTCATGCCGCAGGTGATCGACCGCATCGACAGCCTCTATCGCACCCAGGAGCCGGTCACCGGCCTCTCCACCGGGTTCGACGATCTCGATCATCTTACCTCCGGGCTCCAGGACGGCGATCTGATCATCTTCGCCGGGCGGCCCTCGATGGGGAAGTGCCTCTCCCGGGATGCGGAGATCGTCCAGGCCGACGGGAGCGTGGTGACCATCGAGCAGGTGGTCCGTGAGCGGCGCGGCCAGGTCGCGACCCTCGGTGAGGACCTGTGCTGGCGCTGGGTGGAGCCCAGCGACTATGTCGATGACGGCCACAAGCCTGTGTTCGAGGTCGTCACCCGTCTGGGGCGGCGGGTTGAGACGACCCTGACGCATCCGTTCCTGACGGCCGCAGGGTGGCGGCCGCTGGAGACGCTCCGTGCGGGGGATGCCATCGCCGTGCCGCGCCGGCTGCCTGTCTTCGGCGAGGTGCCGGTGCGGGACTGCGAGATCCGGTTGCTCGGCCATTTGGCGGGGGATGGTGGCTTGAGGCCGGATCCGCCCTGGTTCACGAAGGCCTATCCGGCCATTGCTCGGGACTTCCTGGACGCGCTGGCGCGCTGGCGAGAGGATCCTCCCGTGCTGGTGCGCGCCGGTGGCGAGGACAGCACCGGCATCCCCGAGGGGATGCCGGGGGGAGCCAACGGCCCAGGGCTGGCCGTTTGGGGACCTGCCCCGGGGGTGCTACCGGCGTGGCTGGAGCGGTTGGGGATGCAGGGCGCCCGAGGGGACGCCAGGTGCCTGCCGCAGGCGGCTTTCCGGCTCCCGCGCGAGCAGGTGGCGATGCTGCTCAGCCGGCTCTTTGCCACCAACGGCTGGATCGCCAATGCGGTGAAGGGCCCGGGAGCGGTGGGTCTTTGCTCACGTAGCGAGTGGCTTGTGCGTCAGGTCCAGCACCTACTGCTGCGCTTCGGGGTCCTCGCCCGGGTGCGGCGCGTACCTGGCAGCGGCTTTGAAGGGGGTCGCACCGTATGGCAGCTCAAGCTTGAGTGCGCTGACTCGCTCCTCATCTTCGCTGCGCAGATCGGCATCCTCGGCGAGCAAGAGCGTCTGCAGGGCCTGGTCCGAGCCGTGCAGCAGCACCCCGCTGAGGAGGCGCACGAAAGGGGGCAGGAGCAGGGCGTGCCGGCGGGGCGCGACATCTGCTGGGACCGGATCGAGTCGATCCGTTCGCTGGGGTGCAAGCAGGTCTACGATCTGACGATCCCGCAGACCCACAACTTCTTGGCCAACGACGTCTGCGTCCATAACACCACCGTGGCCATGAACGTGGTTGAGCATGTGGCCATGCGGTTGAAGAAGCCAGTGGCGGTGTTCTCCATGGAGATGCCAGCGGACGCCCTCGCCATGCGCATGCTTGCCTCCCTGGGCCGAGTGCCGCTGCAGCGGGTGCGCTCCGGCAAGCTCGAGGATGACCACTGGCCGCGGCTGACCTCGACGATGAGCCTGCTGGCCGAGGCGCCCCTGTTCATCGATGACTCGCCGGGGCTGACGCCCACGGAGATCCGGGCCCGGTCACGGCGGCTGCAGCGCGAGCACGATGAGCTGGGGCTGATTGTTATCGACTACCTGCAGCTGATGCAGATCCCTGGCTTTCGAGAGAACCGGGCCGGGGAGCTCTCCGAGATCTCCCGTGGTCTCAAGGCCCTGGCCAAGGAGCTGAATACGCCGGTCATCGCGCTCTCGCAGCTCAATCGCTCGCTGGAGCAGCGGCCCAACAAGCGGCCGATCATGTCGGATCTGCGCGAGTGCGTGACCGGGGAGACACCGGTGCTGCTTGCGGATGGGCAGCGTGTGCCCATCGAGTGCCTGGTGGGGACGGCACCGGAAGTGGTGGCGCTGGACGAACACCATCGCCCGGTGCCGGCCCGGGCCGAGCGGGTCTGGCGGGTCGGGCGGCGAGCCGTGTACGAGATTGCGGTCTCCGGTGGTCTTTCTGTCCGTGCGACGGCGGAGCATCGGCTGCTCACGGCTCGGGGGTGGCAGCGTGTCGAGGCCCTTGAGCGCTGCGAGGCACTGGCCGTCGCGGATCGGGAGTGCCCTCTCGCGGGGGGCGGGGTGCGCTGGGACGAGGTGGTACGCATCGAGCCGGCCGGCGAGGCCGAGGTCTACGATCTCACTGTGCCGGGGCGTGCCTGCTGGCTGGCAGATGGCATCGTCAGCCATAACTCCGGCGCGATCGAGCAGGACGCTGACCTGATCGCCTTCATCTACCGCGATGAGGTCTACAACGAGGAGACCCCGGATAAAGGCATCGCTGAGCTGATCATCGCCAAGCAGCGGCAGGGTCCTATCGGCACGGTGCGGCTTACATTCCTCGGGGAGTACACCCGTTTCGAGAACTATACCGAGGACGTCTACAGCGGAGGAATCCCGGGGTGAGCCGCGGGGCGCAAACAACGGTGGATCTGGGCGCGCTGCGGGCCAACCTTCGCTCGGCCCGGAAGGCGGCGCCGCGCTCGCGGGTGATGGCGGTTATCAAGTCGGACGGCTATGGCCACGGGCTGACTGCGGTGGCCGCAGCCCTGGCCGGGCAGGTCGAGGCCTTCGCCGTCACCGACTTGGAGGAGGCCGAGGCCCTGCGTGCTGCCGGCCAGCGTGAGCGTATCGTGCTGCTGCAGGGCCCCTTTGCCGGCGCCGATCTGGAGCGAGCCGCGGCCGGGGACCTTGAGCTGGTGGTCCATGCCCCTTGGCAGGTGGAGGCCCTGGCCGCGGCACGGCTGGTGACGCCGGTGACGGCCTGGGTGAAGGTGGATAGCGGCATGCATCGGCTCGGCTTCCCGCCAGAGCAGGTGCCCACTGCTTGGCGCCGGCTGACCGAAGCGCCCTCGGTGCGAGCGGATGTCGGCTTCCTGACCCATCTGGCGTGTGCCGATGATCGGCGTGATGCCATGACCCGTCGCCAGCTAGCGACCTTCGAGGCGGCTTGTGCCGACTTGCCTGGGCCGCGCTCGGCGGCCAACTCAGCCGGCGTGCTGGGGTGGCCGGAGAGCCACTACGACTGGGTGCGCCCCGGGATCATGCTCTACGGGGCCTCGCCGTTCGTGGATGATGGTGGCGAGCGGCCGGCGCTGCACCCGGTCATGGCCCTGCAAGGGCAGGTGGTGGCTGTCCGTCATCTGCATGCCGGTGACCCCGTCGGCTACGGGGCGACCTGGGTCTGTCCGGAGGATATGCCCGTGGGGGTGATCTCCCTCGGCTACGGGGACGGCTATCCGCGGCATGCCCCCAGCGGTACCCCGGTAGAGGTCGCCGGGCAGCGAACCGGGCTGGTGGGGCGGATATCCATGGACTTGCTCGCCGTGGACCTGCGCGGACTGGAAGGGGTTCGGGAGGGCGATCCCGCCGTGCTCTGGGGTGGGGCGGTCCGGGCTGAAGAGGTGGCGAGTTCCTGCGGGACCATCGCCTACGAGCTCTTCTGCCGGACACCCCCGCGGCCACGGCGGTGCTACATCGACGGCGAGGAGCGGTGATGGCGCGGGCCAGTCGCGGCTACGTCTGCTCGGCCTGTGGCGGGGAGCAGCCCCGCTGGATGGGGCAGTGCCCGGAGTGCGGTGCCTGGAACACCCTGGAGGAGCGCGTCCCGTCCACGGTCGCAGGCTCCATGGGGGCGAAGGGCGCTGCGCGGGGAGGGGCGGTGACCACGCTCGCCGAGGTCTCAACCGCTCCCGAGCCGCGTATCGCCAGCGGTGTGGCGGAGCTCGATCGGGTCCTTGGGGGTGGCTTGGTGCCCGGGTCGGTGGTGCTGATTGGCGGCGATCCAGGGATCGGCAAGTCGACCCTGCTGCTGCAGACATTGGCGGCCTTGTCGCGCGAGCATCCAGCGCTCTACGCCACGGGCGAGGAGTCCCTGCAACAGGTAGCCCTGCGCGGCCACCGCCTCGGCGTGGCGGAGGAGTCCATGAAGCTCATGGCCGAGACCTCGGTGGAGGAGGTGGTCGCGGCGGCCGAGCGCCTGCGGCCGCAGGCGCTGGTGCTGGACTCGGTGCAGACCTTCCACACCGCGGCCCTGGGCTCGGCGCCCGGGTCCGTGTCTCAGGTGCGCGAGAGCGCGGCCCAGCTCGTGCGCCTGGCCAAGACGACCGGCACGGCGGTGATCCTGGTCGGTCACGTGACCAAGGAGGGCGCCCTGGCGGGGCCACGGGTGCTGGAGCACATGGTGGATACGGTGCTCTACTTCGAGAGCGATCAGGGCAGCCGCTACCGCGTGGTACGGGCGGTGAAGAACCGCTTCGGGGCGGCCAATGAGCTCGGGGTCTTCGCTATGGTCGAGGAGGGGTTGCGACAGGTGCGCAACCCCTCCTCGATCTTCCTCTCGCGTCACGATCAGGAGATCCCGGGGAGTGCCGTACTGGTGACCCGCGAGGGGAGCCGGCCGCTGCTACTGGAGGTGCAGGCGCTGGTGGCGGATTCGGCAGGGGGGCAGCCCCGTCGGGTGGCGGTGGGGCTCGACGGCAGCCGCTTGGCCCTGCTGCTGGCGGTGCTCCAGCGCCATGGTGGGGTGAGCACGGCTGGCGAGGATGTCTTTATCAACGTGGTCGGTGGGGTGCGGGTCCAGGAGACCGCCGGCGATCTGCCGGCGCTGGCGGCGGTGCTCTCGAGCCTGCGCAACCGTCCGCTGCCGCGGGATACCGTCATCTTCGGTGAGCTTGGTCTCGCCGGTGAGGTGCGACCGGTGCCGGGGGGGGAAGAGCGCTTGGCCGAGGCAGCCAAGCATGGCTTCTCCCAGGCGGTCGTGCCTGCCAAGAATGTGCCGCGCCAAGGCGTGGCGGGGATGACGATCCACCCGGTGCGCCGCCTCGAGGAAGCCATCACCGCGTTGCTGGGGTGATGCCCTCACCTGCCGCAGGCGCTGTATCCGCCCCGATGGACTTTGCACCCATCCGTGCAGGCCTGACCGCTCGGCGGGGGGCGGGCGTTACCACAAGGCGCGTGAAGCCCCGTCCTTCAGGGCGGGGATATAAGCGCCGACTTGCTCTTTCGCTTAATGAGGATAACATGGTAAGTATTCGCAGGGATTGAAGT
>JBKGYE010000047.1:0-12240 GCA_046546255.1 Halorhodospira sp.
GGCGCTCCGGCGCTTTGCCGAGCGAAAGCCGTGTCGCCCCCCCGGGCCAACGCGGCGATCCCCTGGGCGGGGCTCCAGGGGTGACCCGGGCGATCCCGGAGCGCGGGATGCCCCGGGGATCACGTTGCCAAGCGCGCAGCCACAACCTCTTGTGGCTGGAAGTGCAACGCAATAATGCCCTCAATACGGCCAGCCCAGACTCTTCACAGGGGGAGCTCGTGAACAGGAAGCGGACCGCTGCTGGGGCCCTGACAGCGCTGTCTGTCACTGCGTGCTCAAGCCTCGATACACGTCCTCCGGAGGATGGCGCGCATAACGATCCCCCCCCTGCCTGGATCCAGGAACTGGAATCCAAGACCATCGAGGATGCGCTAGGCCCAGCCATCGATCTGCTCCCTGATTACGAGTACGAACCGGCACACTACACGGCCACTGTCCCGGACCAACCCCTGGAGATCTGGGAACGCCTACGCAACTCCTTTCAGCTTGAGGATTACGACAACGAACGCGTTGAGCGTGAGCGCCAGCTCTTCACCGGGCGCAGCGCCTATTTCCAAGCCGTCGGCCAGCGAGCCGAGCCCTACCTGTACTACATGCTCGAGGAGCTGGAGGCCCGCGACCTACCCGCCGAGCTGATCATCTTAGCCATCGTCGAAAGCGGCTTCCGGCCCTTTGCCTATTCCCATGGCCAGGCCGCGGGGATCTGGCAGTTCATCCCCAATACCGGCCGCACTTTAGGCCTCAAGATGAACTACTGGTACGACGGCCGGCGCGATGTCATCGCCGCTACCGAGGCCGCCTTCGATTACTTCGAGCAGCTGCACGCATACTTTGACGGCGACTGGCTGCTCGCTATGGCGGCGTATAACGCCGGCAAAGGAAACGTCCAGGCGGCCGTCCAGCGCGCCAAGGCCGAGGGCCAGGAACCGAGCTTCTGGAACCTCCAGCTGCCGGCGGAAACCATGCGCTATGTCCCCCGTATCCTCGCGATCCGCGATATCCTCCGCGATCCGCAGGCGTACCAGGTCGCCCTGCCTGAGATCCCTAATGAGCCTCAGATGCGGATCGTTGAGGCAGAGCATCAGCTCGATCTCGCCCTCGCCGCTGAGCTCGCTGATCTCTCCATCGAGCGGCTCTACCGGCTCAACCCTGGCTTCAATCGCTGGGCCACCGCTCCTGAGGGCCCGCATCGACTCATGCTGCCACGAGATGCCGCTGACCAACTAGAGCGTGAGCTTGAAGCCATGGCACCGGAGGAACTTGTGGAGTGGCGGCGCCACCAGATCGATGAAGGTGAGACCCTTACCCACGTGGCTAGCCAATACAACGTGACGGCGGAACTGCTGCGCGAGATCAACGGCCTGCGCAGTAACACGGTGCGTGCCGGCGACCACCTCTACGTCCCCGTCTCCAACCGACCACCGGAGGAGTACTCGCTCAGCGCTGCCAACCGATTGCAGGCGCTACAAAACCGGGAGCGCCAGGGCAGACGCCATGAGCACACCGTCCAGAGCAGCGAAACCCTCTGGGATATCGCCCAGCAATACAGCGTTGACGTCCGGGAGTTAGCGCGCTGGAACGGCATGGCCCCCGGCGACACGCTACAACCCCGCCAGGAACTGGTCGTCTGGACAGAGGGGGAGAGGCTTCAGGCCGCAGGCGGTCCGAGTGAACGCACGCAGACAGTGACCTACACGGTTCGCTCGGGAGACTCACTCGCCGGCATTGCCCAGCAGTTCAACGTCAGCGTCCGCGACATCCAGCGCAGGAACAACCTCAGCGAAGACACGTACCTCCACCCCGGCGATAAGCTTCAGCTGGAGGTCGACGTAACTGAGCAGGTCGTCAGCCCTTAACCACCAACCATGCGGTTAAGACGAGCACAACCCCTTGTGAGTGAGAAGCGCAGGGAACCGAGAGAGGCCCAGATCAGCGCTGCGCCTCCTCCCGCTCGGGCAGCGTGATGTTCAGCTCGAGCACCTCATGAGAGCCATCCCGCTCCACATCCACGCGTACGGCATCCGGGTCCACCGTCACATAGCGGTGGACTACCTCCAACAGCTCCTGACGCAGCATCGGCAGGTAATCCGGCCCCCCGCGCTCAGCGCGCTCATGGGAGACGATGATCTGCAGCCGCTCCTTGGCGACGCTCGCACTACCGCGACGGCTGCGCCGCTCCCGGAAGTAGTCGACAATTCCCATGGTCTCGCTATCCTCCGAACATCCGGCCGAGCAGCCCCTTGCGCTCAGACTGAAGGAAACGGTGCGGCCGCTCCTCGCCCAAGTAGCGGGCGATCGCGTCCTCGTAGGCCTGCCCGGCATCAGTCTCATCCTCAAGAACGACGGGCACCCCCGCATTCGAGGCATTGAGCACATCCTTCGACTCCGGGACGACGCCTAGGAGCCGGATGGCGAGGATCTCTTGCACGTCCTCG
This sequence comes from Halorhodospira sp., assembly GCA_046546255.1. Lineage (GTDB taxonomy): Bacteria > Pseudomonadota > Gammaproteobacteria > Nitrococcales > Halorhodospiraceae > Halorhodospira. The sequence continues at coordinate 2,436 of JBKGYE010000047.1, forward strand.
ACGCTCAGCATGTCCCCTCTCTTGACGCGCTGAGGGTCGTAACGAGTGAGCAGCAGATACTCCTGAACCGGCCCCTCACCCTGTTCAGCCCGACGCGTACGGCTCGCGAGCAAGCCTAGCACCCGATCCGAGTCCCGCACCGAAGAGACCTCGGGATTCGTCACGACCACGGCATCATCGGCGTGATAGGCCGCAAGGTGTGAACCACGCTCAATCCCGGCGGGGGAGTCACAGATGATGTAGTCGTACGACTGGCGCAGCTCATCGAGCACCCGGGCTACGCCCTCCTCGGTCAGGGCTTCCTTATCACGGGTTTGCGACGCCGGGAGGATGGCGAGGTTGCTCAAGCGCTTGTCCTTGATCAAGGCCTGACTCAAGCGGGCGTCGCCGTTGATGACGTTGACGAAGTCAAAGACGACCCGCCGCTCGCAGCCCATAACCAGGTCCAGGTTGCGCAGGCCTACGTCGAAATCGATCACTGCGGTGCGATAACCCATCCGCGCGAGCCCCGCTGCGAAGGAGGCCGCAGTCGTCGTCTTACCGACCCCGCCTTTCCCCGATGTTATGACGACAATCCTCGACACACGCGCTCCCCCCTGCTAATCATCATTTGCCGAACGCCTCGATACGTAGCTCGGCCTGCTCATCGAGCCGAATCCGCGCTGGCCGCCCGAGCACCTCCGCCTCGAAGCGCTCACTAACCTGGTAGTCGCCAGCGACAGAGACTAGCTCCGCCTCCAAGCCTAGGCAAAAGATACTTGCCCGGGCATTCCCCTGTACGCCAGCCAGTGCCCGGCCCCGCAAGGCACCGTAGATGTGGATATCGCCATCGGCAAGCACCTCTGCCCCCGGCCCAACTGCCCCGAGCACCACCAAGTCGCTCCCTCGAGCATAGACCTGCTGCCCGGATCGCACCGGGGTATCGAGCACACGCGCCGCAGGCACAACGGCCTGCGACGATCCTTCTCGACTGGAGGAGGCAGCAGCAGCCTGCTGCGCCCCCTCACGTTCCTCCTCAGCAGGCAGCACCCCAAGACCAGCTCCCCGACTCCGCTCCAAGGAGACTTGCCGTCCTCGCACAGCCACAGGCACCGTCCCCAGGGCACGCATCTCGCTGGCGAGACGCTGCAGATCCAAAGCCTCACCGTCAACCCCATCGAGGTCAAGCACCATGGGCGCCCCGCTCAGCAGGCGCGGAGCCTCTCTCAGTTTATCGCCAAGCTGTGTAATGAGGGTGTCCACATCGGCGCTTAGAACCCGGAGCACGGTCAGGGTCGCCATGCGCCCCTTGAGCTCGAAAGCTGCCGTCGAGCCGGCAGCTGGGGGTGTCGATGCCATCGCTTAGTCTCCTTAGCCGGCGAGGAGGCTATTAACCCGCCTGACATATGCCGCCGGATCCTCAAGCTGCCCACCCTCAGCCAATAGAGACTGCTCATAGAGCGTAAGCGCCCACTCTTGGAATCGCTGCTCTGGCTCAGAAGCAAGGCGCTGGATGACCGAGTGCTCGGGGTTGATCTCTAGGGCCGGTTTGCCGGTGGGCAACTGATGCCCCGCCGCTTGCAGTAAGCGCTGCATACCCATGCCGAAATCGTACTCACCAACCACCAAGCAGGCCGGCGAGTCCGTCAGGCGATGGCTGACCCGGACCCCACTCACCCGCTGGCCGAGCACCTCCTGCAAGCGGTTGCAAAGCCCCTCGTAGGCCTTCTCCTTCTCCTCACGATCTTCCTTCTCGCCAGGCTCACCGAAAGCCTCCAGATCGAGCTCGCCTTTTGCTACTGAGACGAGCTGCTTACCATCGTACTCCTGCAGATGGGCAACCAGCCACTCATCTACCGGATCCGGCAGCAGCAACACCTCAATCCCGTGGCGGCGGAAGATCTCTAGATGGGGGCTATTGCGGGCAGCGTTGAAACTCTCGGCGGTAACGTAGTAGATCTTCTCTTGCCCCTCCTTCATGCGGGCAACATAGTCATCGAGGCTAACATCCGGAACCCCTTTCTCCTCATGGGTCGAGGAGAAGCGCAGGAGACGAGCAATGCGCTCCCGGTTGGTCGGATCCTCGGCTACACCCTCCTTGAACACGCGCCCGAAGGCCTGCCAGAACTCCGCGTAGCCCTCGGGCTCATTGCTTGCCATGCGCTCGAGACGATCGAGGATACGCTTGATCGAGGCCGAGCGGATGGAGGCAATCATCGGGTTGTGCTGCAGCATCTCGCGGGAGAGATTCAGCGGCAGGTCGTCAGAGTCGATGATGCCGCGGACAAAACGCAGATAGCGGGGCAGCAGGTGCTCGGTATCCTCGGTAATGAAGACCCGACGGACATAGAGCTTGACGCCGTGGCTCGGCTTCTGCTCATACAGGTCAAACGGTGCCCGCTTGGGGATATAGAGCAGCGAGGTGTAGGACTGACGGCCCTCCACGTGGTTATGGACCCAGGTGAGCGGCCCTTCGAAATCGTGAGCGACGTGCTTGTAGAGCTCTTCATAGGCCTCGTCGGAGATATCGCTCTTGGGGCTCATCCACAGCGCTGAGGCCTGGTTGACCACCTCCCATGCCTCGCCCTGTTCCTCGCCGCTTTGCTCCGTCTCGCTGACGTGGCTGGCAGGCATCTCGATGGGTACCGAGATATGGTCAGAATACTTGCGGATGATCGAGCGCAGGCGCGTCCCGTCGCAGAACTCCTGCTGCGACGTTGGCAGATGCAGCACCACCGTGGTACCACGCGCCGAGCGCTCGATCTGCCCGACGGTGTAGGCACCCTGGCCCTCGGAGCTCCAGTGCACACCCTCACTGGCCGCCGCCCCAGCCTTGCGCGTATAAACCTCGACCCGGTCGGCTACCACGAAAGCCGAATAGAAACCGACACCGAACTGGCCGATCAGCTGCGCATCCTGCTGCTGATCCCCGGTGAGCTGCTTCAGGAAACGACGGGTTCCAGAATGAGCGATGGTCCCAAGGCTCTCGATCACATCGTCACGGCTCATGCCAATACCGTTGTCGGTGACTGTGACCGTACGCGCCTCAGGATCGTACGAGACCCGGATCTTGAGCTCAGGGTCCTCCTCATAGAGGGATTCGTCCTGCAGTGCTTCGAAGCGGAGCTTGTCGATCGCATCCGAGGCGTTCGAGATCAGCTCACGAAGGAAGACCTCCCGATTGGAATAGACCGAGTGGATCATCAGGTTCAGCAGCTGCTGAACCTCAGCCTGGAACTCCAAAGTCTCGCTCTGGGTGCCTGTGCTCATGGGTGGAACCCCTCCTACTCGCTTGCTCAGCATGCCCTACCGACGTCCGAAGACGCCGACGCTGTCCCGTCGGCGAAATGGGAACCCCGACAAGCTTTTTCAAGGGGGCCACACACCCCAAGGGGGATTCGTGCCTACCACCTCAGTGCGCGTTCCTGATCAAGCAACCATCGCTTGAACCGCACCCACACCCCTTGGGTATTGCCGGCATAGCCACCGGGTCCGGTAGCAGCGACAACACGATGACAGGGGACAAGCAGCGGCAGGGGGTTAGCACGACAGCCCGCACCGACTGCGCGGGCTGAGGTATCCAGTTGGCGAGCAAGGTGGCCGTAGGTAACCACCTCGCCCGGTGGCATCGCCAATAACGCCTGGCGTAGACGCTCCTGGAAAAGGGTTGGAGCCGGTGCTCGAGGCAACCCCGCCGGCGCACTCGGATCGCGGATCCAGCGCTCAAGGGTGGAAACAGCCTGAACGGCAGCTGGATGCCTACCCTGGACCGGACCCGGATCCGACTCGCTGATCTGAACCTGTGCCACCCGCCCGGCGGTATCGAGGGTGATGAGCAGAAAGAAACCGCAGAGGCGAGCAACACCGTCTACTCGTTGGCCTGGCGCTACCGCCCCCCGGCGCTCCTCAGAAGAGATCGGGCGACTCGCCATCCTCCCGCTTGCTCCGCGGACGCAAGGCCACATCCCGGCTCGGGATATGATCGCCGGTGACCATCTCCTTGTAGCTCGCCCCAGGCCCCACCATCGGGTAGACCCCTGCGTCCGGGTCGATCATGACCTCAAGGAAAGCCGGCCCCGGATGTTCGATGAACGCTTGCAGCGCTTGCTCGACCTCCTCCTTGCGCGTAACGCGGCGCGCGAACTCATAGCCATCGGCCTCGGCAGCCTTGATAAAGTCCTTACGGTGCAAGGACTTGTCTGACCCAGAGAAGCGGTCACCGAAGTAGAGCTTCTGCCACTGCCGGACCATGCCGTCGCCGACGTTGTTCAACGACAGGATCTTCACTGGCAAGCCGTAGGTAGTCGCTGTCTCCATCTCGCCCAGGTTCATGCGCAAGGAGCCATCACCATCAACATCGATGACCAGCCGCTCCGGCTGGCCCATGTAGGCCCCAATCGCCGCAGGCAATCCGAATCCCATAGTGCCAAGACCGCCGGAAGTCAACCACTGCCGGGGCTCGCGAAAGTCGCAGAACTGCGCGGCCCACATCTGGTGTTGCCCTACGCCAGTGGCAATGATCGCCTCGCCGCGGGTCAGCTCGTTGAGCTTTTCCAGCACATACTGCGGCTGGATGAACTCGCTGTCGCGATCGTAGGCCATGGGGTGGCGCTCACACAGGCCACGGACATGCTCAATCCAGGGCTCGAAGCGCGGCTCGAAGCCCATGGACTCGCCGTAACGCAGCAGCTGGCGCAGGCTGCGACCCGCTTCGCCGACATGGGCCCAGTCCACGGCCTTGACCTTGCCGATCTCAGCGGCATCGATATCGATATGGGCGATTTGCTCGGCCAGCGGCGCAAACTCCTCGACCTTGCCAGCGACACGGTCGTCAAAACGCGCTCCTACGGCAATGAGGAAATCACAGTCCTCCACCGCGTAGTTGGCGTAAGCGGTCCCGTGCATGCCCAGCATGCCCAGGCAGAGCTCGTCGGTGGTATCCATGGCACCGAGCCCCATCAAGGTGCTCACCACCGGGATACGGAAGGTATGCGCAAAATCGCGCAGCTCTTGCGATGCCTCGCCATGAACCACCCCGCCGCCCACATAGAGCAACGGCCGGCGGGACTGCTCGAGCATCTCGAAGAAGGAGCGGCACTTGCGGTCTGAGAGCTTAGCGGCGCGCAAGGACTCCATGCGCTGTCGATAGCCGCGAACCTCCAGCACACCCTCGCCACGGAACTCACCGATCCAGTTCTGTACGTTCTTAGGCACGTCTACCACCACGGGCCCCGGACGCCCGGAGCGAGCCACCTCGAAGGCGGTACGGACGGTCGCCTCCAGCTCTTCCGGGTCGGTCACCAAGAAGACATGCTTGGCGCAGCTGCCCATGATGTTGACGATCGGCGCCTCCTGGAAGGCGTCGGTCCCCATGGCATGAGTCGGGACCTGGCCGGTGATCGCCACCACCGGTACCGAGTCCGCCATACAGTCACGGATAGGCGTCACCGTATTGGTTGCCCCAGGGCCTGAGGTCACCAAGAAGCAACCGACCTTGCCTGTGGCCCGGGCGTAGCCGGCAGCCATAAACCCGGCCCCCTGCTCGTTGGCCGGCACCACGAGACGGATCGGGTCGGCTTCTTCGCGCTCACCTTCCTGGCGATGGCGCTGGTTGTACTTGAAGATCGCATCGTAGGTTGGCAGGATCGCGCCGCCGCTGTAGCCAAAAAGCGTATCAACCCCCTCCTGGGCCAGGACCTCTACGATAATCTCGCCGCCGTTCATGGTCTTGCCGGCCAGCGGATGTCGGGTTGCCTCAGTCTCTGCCTGGGGGTTAGCGATTGCAGTTTCCATCTTCCTCATGGCTCAGCGGCCTCTTCGTCTTGTTCCACGTACTGAACGGGTGAACTCTCCGATCGACGCAGCGGCCAGAAAATCAAATTCTACCGGTCGATTGAACAGGATACGCCGCCCTGCTGCTGCACCGCAAGGCTCGCCTCGCCGGCTGCGGTCATGCGTCACCACCTTCCGGGGAAGCCGTCTCATCCAGCTGCAAGGCCACTGAGTTGATGCAGTAACGTAACTGAGTCGGCGGCGGCCCATCCGAGAAGACATGCCCCAAGTGCGCATCGCAGGTGGCGCAAAGCACCTCCTCGCGCAGCATCCCCAGGGAGTGATCCTCACGGACGACAATTTGGTCAGCATCCACCGGGGCCCAGAAACTCGGCCAGCCAGTCCCGGACTCGAACTTTGTGCGGGAGCTGAATAACGCTGCCCCGCAGCATACGCAGCGGTAGATCCCGGGCAGGCTACAGTGGTAGTAAGCCCCGCTAAAAGGAGTCTCCGTGCTTCCCCGACGCGTAACCTCGAACTGGTCCGGGGTCAGCAGCTCCTGCCACTCGGCTTCGCTCTTTTCGATCCTCGCCACGGACCACCTCCTGCTGCGCAGCCACAGCCCGCCGATGAGCCTTGGATTCCATGGGACTCGCCCCAATCTCAACATAACGGGTCTGGAGGCACCTAGCTACCCATATGACCACTGAGCAGAAGCTGCATATCTTCGTCGTCGGGCTTGAGCCCCATCAGCGGCAGATCCTGGAACGTCTGCCCACGGCAGACGGGATGTGCTTCCACGCGCTGATCCCTGCGGAGCGCCTGCGCGGCGTCGAGGAGCTACCGATCGAGCGGCTCTACCGCGAGGGAAGCGCGACCCTGGCGGCTAGGGGCGGACCGATTGACGGCATCATTGCCCTGCTGGATTTCCCCGCTACCGAGATCGCTGCGCTACTCGCCCGTGATCACGGATTACCAGGGCCGCCCCTAGAGGCCATCTTGCGCTGCAATCACAAGTACTGGAGCCGCCTACTCCAGGAGCAGGCGGCTCCTCAAGCAGTGCCACGCTTTTATGCCTTTGACCCCTTCCATGAAGGTGCCATCGTGAGGATCGAGCAGGAGATCGGCTACCCTTGCTGGGTCAAGCCCGTCAACGCCTACCGCTCCATGCTCGGTTTCCGGGCTGATTGTCGCCCCGAGATGGACCAAGCCGTAGCACAACTACGCCAAGGGGTCCAGCGGCTGGCGGAGCCCTTTGCATGGATCCTAGAGCAAGCCGAGCTGCCCGAGCCCATCAAAACGCTGCCACCCCACATCTGCCTAGCCGAGCAGATCATCGGCGGCCATCAGTGCACCCTGGAAGGCTATCTTCATCAGGGGGAGCCGCAGGTCTATGCAGTGATCGACTCGATCCAGGCCCCCAACGGTCTTTCCTTTGCCCGCTACCAGTACCCCTCAGCGCTACCGCAATCGGTCCAAGCGCGCATGAGCCAGATCGCCTGCCAGGTCGCTCGCGCTGCAGGATTGGACCAGGCACTTTTCAATGTGGAGCTCTTCCACGATAAGCAGCAAGATCAGATCTGGCTGCTAGAGATCAACCCGCGCCTGAGCCAATCCCACTGCGAGCTGCTGGAGAAAGTCGACGGTGTCTCCCATCAGCAGATCGCTATCGACCTGGCGCTCGGCCGAACCCCGCGCATCCACCACGGCGACGGTGAATGGCCTTGCGCTGCGAAGTTTTTTGTGCGTGCCTATCGGGATGGCCGAGTCATCCGGGTGCCAGGCCAGAACCACATTGCGGCGATTGAGCAACAGCTGCCTGGCGTCTCAATCCAGCTCCACGTCAACGCCGAAGAGGTGCTGAGCCAGCTAGCCGATCAGGACAGCTACAGCTACGAACTGGCCAGCATCTGGATCGGCGGCCACAGCACGGAGGAGCTAGAGGCCAAGTACCAAAAGTGCGAGGAGCTGCTGGGCATCGAGGTCGATTACGTACAGGAGAAGTATTCATCATGACCGCAACACCGATTCACGAACTCCCCGCCGAGGTCGAGGTCATCGAGCACCAGTGGATCCCGATGCGCGATGGTACGCGTCTGTCAGCACGCATCTGGAAGCCAGCCGGCGCGGAGCAAGAACCGGTGCCGGCCATCCTCGAATTCATCCCCTACCGCAAGCGCGACATCAAGCGCATGCGCGATACGCAGATCCACCATTATTTCGCTGCGCACGGCTTCGCCGGCGTGCGGGTGGACCTACGCGGCAGCGGTGAATCAGAAGGAGTCTTGACCGACGAGTATCTGCCACAGGAGCAGGAGGACGGCGAGGACATCCTGCAATGGCTAGCCGAGCAACCCTGGTGCAATGGCGATGTCGGTATGATCGGCATCTCCTGGGGAGGCTTTAATGGGCTACAGCTGGCCGCTCGTCGCCCTCCGCAGCTAAAGGCGGTGATCGCTGTAGCCGCCACCGATGACCGTTACGCCGATGATGTCCACTACAAGGGCGGTTGCCTGCTCAATGACAACCTGTCCTGGGCCTCCGTGATGTTCGCCTTCAACTCGATGCCCCCTGACCCGAAAATCGTCGGCGAACGTTGGCGCGAGATGTGGATGCAACGGCTGGAGCACAGCGGTCTGTGGCTCAAGCAATGGATGGATCACCCGGTACGGGACGACTACTGGCGCCACGGCTCGGTCTGCGAGGACTACAGCGCCATCGAGGTCCCTGTAATGATTGTCTCCGGGTGGGCTGACGGCTACCCAAACCCGGTTTTCCGCCTTGTCGAGAACCTCCAGGCTCCGTGTAAAGGTCTGGTCGGCCCCTGGAGCCATATCTATCCCCACCTAGGGCTCCCTGGACCACAGATCGGATTCCTACAAGAGGCGCTGCGCTGGTGGGAGCACTGGCTCAAGGGAGAAGATACCGGCGTCATGGAGGAGCCACGACTGCGCGTGTGGATGCAGGATAGCGTACGCCCTCGCACCCAGTACGCACGCCGGCCCGGCCGCTGGGTAGCCGAGCCGACCTGGCCTTCCCCCCATGTGCAGCCGACACGGCTACAGCTATCACCGCGCCACCTCCAATGGCCCGGTGAGCCGCCCCTGGAGACCGATCCTGAGCGATCCGTATCGATCCAATCGCCCCTGTCCGTGGGCTTATTCGGAGGCAAGTGGTGCTCCTATAACAACGGCCCCGACCTCCCCTACGACCAGCGTGAAGAGGATGGTGGCGCCCTGGTCTTCGATACACAGCCCTTAGAGGAGACCGTCGAGGTCCTCGGTGCACCCGTGATGGAACTGGAACTCGCGTCAAGCGAACCGGTAGCCCAGATTGCGGTACGGCTCTCCGACGAGGCCCCAGACGGCAAAGCCACCCGCGTCACCTACGGTGTCCTCAACCTCTGCCACCGCCACGGGCACGACCGTCCCGCCTACCTCGAACCGGGGCAGCGCGAGCGGGTCCGGGTCCCTCTGGACCACATCGCTCAATCCTTCCCCCCCGGGCACCGCATTCGCCTGGCCGTGTCCACCTCCTACTGGCCCCTGACCTGGGCACCACCACGGCCCACACGGCTAACCCTCTTCCCTGAGCAATCCTACTTGGAACTGCCGGTGCGCCCACCGCGGGAAGAAGATCAGCAGCTACCGGCGTTCGAGGAGGCTAAGGCCGCCCCGCCGCCAGCGAGTACGGCCCTCGAGCACGGTCACGGGAATTGGATCGTCTCCCGCGACCTCGCCCGTGATGAGTCGATCCTGCACGTAATTGAGGATGATGGCCGAGTCCGCCTTGAGGACGTAGGCCTAGAGATCGAGCGCTCAGCCGACGAGTGGTACCGCGCCCGCGGTGATGATTTCACCTCCCTCAACGGTGAGGTCATCCACCGCCGCCGGCTCCGTCGCGACGGCTGGGAAGTCTATACCGAGACCCGCACCCTGCTGACCTGTGACGAGGGGTACTTCCGCATCCATGCTACGCTCGATGCCTACGAGAATGGACTGCGCGTCTTCGCCAAGACCTGGGATGAGCGGGTGCCACGTACCTATCTATAGCC
>JBKGYE010000048.1:0-12166 GCA_046546255.1 Halorhodospira sp.
GGCCCGCTTCCTCCGGGAGCGCGGGGGCTGACTCTTGCCGATCCGCCTTACGGCCCGGCGTGGCCCTGAGACCCGCTACCAGGCCCCGCACTAGGGTCAGGCAGCCGAGCCGGAGCGCTCGAGGAGCGTCTGCGCGCCGAGCCGCGCGTGACCTCCGAGACATTCCGGCAAGCGATCTGCACCCTCATGGGACGACCTCCTGGTTGCTCATGCCTCTGCCCCACCAGGTAGGGACGTCCCGCCGATAGTTCCAAGGCCTCTCAGGAGCGGGCCTTGCGGAACGCCTCGGCCAGCGCCGTGTCCCCGGCCGAGGCCGGCTCCTCGCCCTTGCCCTTGCCTCGGCCCGACCCCCTCTTCCCGCCTCGACCCTTGCCGGACCCCTTGCCCTTGTCGGCGCCCTTGCCCTGCCCGGTGCCGCTCTCCCGCTCGCCGGCGCCGCTTTGCGGCGCACGCCCTCCCAGCTGGGCATCGGGATCGTCGTCGAGGCGCATGGAGAGGCCGATGCGCCGGCGCTCCAGGTCCACCTCCAAGACCTTGACCCGCACGACATCGCCGGTACGCACTACGGACCGGGGGTCACGGACGAACTGGTGGGCGAGGGCGGAGATGTGCACCAATCCGTCCTGATGGACCCCGATGTCGACAAAAGCGCCGAAATTGGCCACGTTCGTTACGGTCCCTTCAAGGACCATGCCGGGTTCTAGATCCTCGATCTTCTCCACCCCTTCGCGGAAGGTGGCGGTGCGGAACTCGGGGCGTGGGTCCCGGCCGGGCTTGGCGAGCTCGCCGAGGATGTCGCGCACCGTAGGCTCGCCGAAGCGCTCGTCGGTGTACGCCTTCGGGTCGAGACGGCTGAGGAAGCCCTCGTCCCCGATCAGGTCGGCCACGCTGCGGCCGGTTTCGGCACAGATCCGCTCGACCACCGGGTACGCCTCCGGGTGAACGGCGGAGGCATCCAGCGGGTTGTCCCCTTGGGGGATGCGCAGGAAGCCGGCGGCCTGCTCGAAGGCCTTGGGACCGAGGCGCAGGACCCGCTGGAGATCCTGGCGCGTGCGGAAGCGGCCGTTGTCGAGGCGGTGCTGGACGATTTTCTCGGCCAGCCCCGGGCCAAGGCCGGAGACGCGGGCCAGCAACGGCGCCGAGGCGGTATTGGCGTCCACGCCGACGGCGTTGACGCAATCCTCCACCACCGCGTCGAGCTTGCGCCCGAGGTGGCTCTGATTGACATCGTGCTGGTACTGACCGACGCCGATGGATTTGGGCTCGATCTTCACCAGCTCGGCGAGGGGATCCTGGAGGCGTCGGGCGATGGAGACCGCGCCGCGCAGGGAGACGTCTAGATCGGGGAGCTCCCGTGAGGCGTGCTCGGAGGCGGAGTAGACCGAGGCCCCGGCCTCCGAGACCACCACCTTATGGAAGCCCAGCTCCGGGTGGCGCTTGATCAGCTCGCCGACCAGGGCGTCGGTCTCGCGGGAGGCGGTGCCGTTGCCGATGGCCACCAGCCCCACCTCGTGCTTGCGGGCTAGGTCGGCAAGGGTCTTCAGCGCCCCCTCGGGGTCCTTGTTGCGGCTGGTGAAGGGGTGGATGGTGGCGGTGTCGACCACACCGCCGGTGGCGTCGATGACCGCGACCTTGACCCCGGTGCGCAGCCCCGGGTCGAGGCCGATGGTCGGCCGTGGACCGGCCGGCGCCGCTAGCAGCAGATCCTCCAGGTTGGCGCCGAAGACGCGGATGGCTTCCTCTTCGGCCTGCTCGCGCAGCTGCCGTTTGAGGGCCAGGTCGAGGTGGGTGGAGAGCTTCGCTCGCCAGGCCAGGCGGACGGTGCGCGCCAGCCAGGCGTCGGCCGGTCGGCCCCGGTCGGCGATGGCAAACCGCCGGGCGATGGCCGCCTCGCCGACGCTGGGCTCGTCGCTCTCGCCGCGGACCTCGGCGTCGGACCAGCCGATCTCCAGGCGCAGGACCTCCTCGCTCTGCCCGCGCAGCATGGCCAGGGCGCGGTGGGAGGGGATCCTGCGCAGCGGTTCGGCATGCTCGAAATAATCGCGGAAGCGGGTGCCGTCCTTCTCCTTGCCCTCGGCAACGCGGCTGACCAGGTAGCCCTGGCGCCAGCCGTAGTCGCGCAGCTCCTCGAGCAGGTCGGCGTCCTCGGCGAAGCGCTCCATGAGGATCTGCCGAGCACCGTCGAGGGCGGCCTCGACATCGGCCACAGCCGGGGTCTCCTGCCCCTCCTCGGCGGGCCCGGTGACGTAGGGCGCTGCCGCCTCCTCGGGGACCTGCGTCGGGTCGGCGAGGAGGGTGTCGGCGAGGGGCTCCAGCCCGGCCTCGCGGGCAATCTGCGCCTTGGTACGGCGCTTCTTCTGGTAGGGGCGGTAGAGGTCCTCGACCCGGGTCTTGGTCTCGGCGGTCCGGATGGCCTCGGCCAGCTCATCGGTGAGCTGGCCCTGCTCACCGATGGCCTTGAGCACCGTCTCCTTGCGCGCGTCGAGCTCACGCAGGTACGTCAACCGTTCCTCAAGCGAGCGGAGCTGGCTGTCATCGAGGCCGCCGGTCACCTCCTTGCGGTAGCGGGCGATGAAGGGGACGGTGGCGCCCCCGTCGAGCAGGTCGACGGCCGCCTCGACCTGGGCCGGGCGGACGCCGAGCTCGGCGGCGATGCGCTGCGGGATGGGCTCGCTCACAGGGCTCTCCGGGTTGCGGGTGGTTCGGCGCCCGGGCACCGGGCGGACGCTCGCCGCTGGGCCGGCGCCGGGGCGCGCGGAGCGCCCATGATAGCGGGCCGCCGCGCGGCGCGCGAGGTGCGGGCCAGCGCCGGTCTGATAGAATCCCCCTGCGAGCCACCGCGAGGAGGTCCCCATGGGCTCGGCCGTTGAGCTCTACGAGAAGCTGCGCTCCGCCCCGGACGACCAGACCCGCGCCCGGCTGATCGCCGAGGCCTTCGAGCAGATGGAGGAGCGCTACCCGGAGATCACGGACCTGGCCACCGCCAGCCATGTCCGCGAGAGCGAGCTGCGTCTGCAGAAGGAGATCGAGCAGCTGCGCAGCGAGATGCACGCCATGGACGGGCGGTTGACCAAGGAGATCGAGCAGCTGCGCAGCGACACGCACGCCATGGACGGGCGGTTGACCAAGGAGATCGAGCAGCTGCGCAGCGAGATGCACGCCATGGACGGGCGGTTGACCAAGGAGATCGAGCAGCTGCGCAGCGACACGCACGCCATGGACGGGCGGTTGACTAAGGAGATCGAGCAGCTGCGTGCAGACTCGCGCACGGAGATCGCCCATGCCAAGGTCGATATCATCAAGTGGACAGCGGGGATGCTTGCGGTGCAGCTCGCGCTGATCGGCGCCATCGCCAAGTGGCTCGCCGGCTGATGCGGGGCTTTGCCGCAGCCGATTGACGCCGCCGCCGGCCGCGGCCGAACCTGAGAGGCCCGATAGGGCCCTCGCCAGGGAGCGGCGAGGGCGCGCAAGGAGGGCTGTCATGGAGGACGCCGCCAAGGGGCGCGCCGCCGCCTGGCGGTGCGTGCGCTTCGCCTTCACCACCGACCGCGACCACCCCTGGCTCGGCCGCCCGGAGGCCGTGCAGCGGCTGCGTACCGCCTTCCGCTGCGCGGCCCGTCGCCGGCCGTGGCGCTGGGATGCCGCCGTGGTCCTGCCCGACGCCGTCCACGACCTCTGGCGCCTGCCGCCGGAAGACCCAGATCCGCGACCGCGCTGGCAGGCGGTCAAGGCGCACTGTACCCGCCACCTGCGTTACTGGCCTGGTCTGCCGCGCGGGCGGCTGTGGGCCCCGGGCGTAATCTGGTGGGAGGTGGCGGAGGCGCAGTGGCGGAGCGAGGTGGGCCGTATCCACTGGGAGCCGGTCCGCCGCGGGTTGGTCGCTCGTCCCGAGGAATGGCGCTACAGCTCCTGCCACCGTTGGCTGGCGGCCGGGGTCTATCCGCCCGGCGGACCTGGCCCGGAGGCTGAGGCAGACGGGCCATGATCAGGCTCAAGGCGCGTAGCAGCCCCGCCTGTGCTCGCGATCCGCCCGTGCGACGCCGGTTGTGGCTGACAGTAACGGTGGCCTCGCGCCCCTGCGCGGGCTGCCTATGGCGGGCAAGACCGACGGCTCTACAGGGAGGTGAGCCATGCCGAAAGCCTTGTCGGGGCGTCCGCGCGACGCCGGTTTTACCCTGATCGAGCTGATGATCGCCGTGGCCATCATCGCTATGCTGGCCTCCATCGCGCTCCCGCAATACCAGCGCTACGTCGCCCGAGCCCAGTTCGCCGAGGCGCTCAGCCTCTTTGCCGGGCTGCGCACGGCGATCGAGTCCGAGGTCCAGCTCTACGGTGCGGGGGCAGCGGACAACGTGCTGGCCGGGCAGCGGGAGAGCGGTGACTACGTTGCGGAGACAGAAATCGACTCGGACGTGAGCGACAACCAGGTGACCATCACCATGACCTTCGCCGAGGAAGGGGTGAATGCGGCCCTGGCCGGGGAGGAAGTCACCTTCACTGGCTCCGGCTGGGAGGACGGCAGTGAGTGGGACTGCGACCCGGCCTCGGCGATCGAGGACCTGGCCACCGGCATCTGCGCTGCCGGCTCCTCGTAGCGCTACGGGGCAGTGCTGCTGTCTCCCTGATAGGACGGAAGCTGAGGGGCACCGCGGAGCGTTTGCGGTGCCCCTGGCGGATCGGCTCAGGTGTCGTCACGGGGGCCGAGGCGCCGGTGCGCCTCAGAGCAGTAGTGGCGGCCCCGTCGGTCGACCAGGGTCTCAGAGCGCGGCAGATAGACGCCACAGTGGGCGCAGCGCGCCATCTCCTCGACCCGTTCCTCGCGCCGCTTCCCGCGGCGGCGCTGGTTGTGGCTGCCGTGCTCCTCGCCCTCATCGGGAGCCTCGAGCCGCCCCTGGAGGAGGCTGCGTGCGCCGATCCAGGCGAGGATGATCAGGATGACAAGCAGGATCTGGCCTAGCATGCACGTATGCTTCCATGGTTACCTTGAGCCTCGGGCGTCGCTGCCCTGGAGGGCAGCTCTCAAAGTTGGCATGGTCCGGGCGTTTTGAAAAGCGCCGGCGGCTGCCCCAGGATATCCTGCGCTTCGGCGATCGCGTTCCGATAGGGAGAGGAGCCGTTTCCATGAATCTGCACGAGTTCCAGGCCAAGCATCTCTTCGCCGGGCAGGGGATCCCTATCCCGCGCGGCTATGTTACGCGTTCCAGTGCTGAGGCGCGTGAGGCGGCGGAACGGCTCGGTGGGGCGTCCTGGGTGGTCAAGGCCCAGGTGCATGCGGGGGGGCGGGGCAAGGCCGGTGGTGTGCGAGTGCTTGAGGATCCAGCAGCCATCGGTCGCTACGTCGACTCGCTGCTCGGCGAGCGCCTGGTGACTCACCAGACCGGTGAGCGCGGCCAGCCCATCCAGGCGGTGCTGGTCGAGGAGGGCGTGAGCATCGCCCGTGAGCTCTATCTTAGCGCCCTGGTAGATCGGGAGAGCCAGCGCGTGATCTTCGTGGCCTCTGACGCCGGCGGTGTGGACATTGAGGCAGTGGCCGCCAGCGAGCCGGAGCGTATCCGCACGGTCTGTGTCCATCCGGCGGTGGGGCTGCAGCCCTACCAATGCCGCCAGATCGGCTTCGCCCTGGGCCTGGATAAGGCGCAGGCGGGGGAGCTGACGGCGATAATGCGTGGGCTCTATCGCCTCTTCCTCGAGCGGGATCTCTCCCTGGTGGAAGTCAATCCGCTGATCGTCACCGGTGAGGGGCAGCTGTTGGCTCTCGATGCCAAGGTGGCTGTGGATGACAACGCCCTTGAGGTGGGTCGGCAGGCACAGATCGCGGATATGCGCGACCTTAGCCAGGAGGAGGCGAGCGAGGTCCGAGCCGCCGAGCACAACCTCAATTACATCACCCTGGACGGCAACATCGGCTGCATGGTCAACGGCGCCGGCCTGGCCATGGCCACCATGGACGTGATCAAGCTCCACGGTGGCGCCCCGGCCAACTTCCTCGACGTCGGGGGTGGCACCAATGCCGAGCGGGTGGCGGAGGCGTTCAAGATCATCCTCTCGAGCCCCGCCGTCGAAGGGGTCTTGGTGAACATCTTTGGGGGGATCGTGCGCTGCGACATGATCGCCGAGGGGATTGTCGCCGCCGTCCGCGACGTCGGGGTCGAGGTACCCGTGGTCGTGCGGCTTGAGGGAACCAATTTCGAGCAGGGCAAGCAGATCCTCGCCGACAGCGGTCTCGACGTGATCCCTGCGGACGATCTCGCCGACGCCGCTGCCCGCATCGTGGCGGCTGTCGGCCGGACGGCGTGAGCCCCAAGGAGCAGAGGAGCAGAGGAGCAGAGCATGAGCATTCTCGCCGATGCGCATACCCGGGTGCTCGTCCAGGGGTTCACCGGCAGGCAGGGAACCTTCCATGCTGAGCAGGCCATCGCCTATGGCACCCAGGTTGTCGGTGGTGTCACCCCCGGTCGAGGTGGCGGCACCCACCTCGACCTTCCGCTCTTCGATACGGTCCATGAGGCCGTCGCCGTGACCGGGGCGGATGCTTCGGTGATCTATGTCCCGGCCGCCTTCGCTGCCGACGCCATCCTCGAGGCCGCCGATGCGGGCATTCAGGTGATTGCCTGTATCACTGAGGGTATCCCGGTGCTGGATATGCTCCACGTCAAGGAAGCCCTGCGTGGGGGCGGGGTCTACCTCATCGGGCCCAATTGCCCCGGCATCATTACGCCTGAGGCCTGCAAGATCGGTATCATGCCCGGCCATATCCATCAGCGTGGGCGGATCGGTATCGTCTCTCGCTCCGGAACGCTGACCTACGAGGCGGTGAAGCAGACCACCGATGCCGGCCTCGGCCAGTCCACCTGTATCGGTATCGGTGGCGATCCGATTCAAGGGATGTCCTTTGTCGACTGCCTCCAGCTGTTCGAGGCCGATCCGCAGACTGACGGGGTGGTCATGGTCGGCGAGATCGGCGGTCGTGCCGAGGAAGAGGCTGCTACGTTCATCCGTGATCACATGAGCAAGCCTGTAGTGGCCTACATCGCCGGCGTCACCGCACCCGCGGGTAAGCGCATGGGCCATGCCGGCGCTATCATCTCAGGAGGGCAGGGGTCCGCGGAGGATAAGTTCGCCGCCCTCGAGGCAGCCGGGGTGGCTACCGTCCGCTCGCCCACCGATATCGGTGCCCGTATGCAGGCGCTGGTCAACGGCTGAAGAGGAGCCTGTCGTGCGCATCGCCATTGCCCAGCTGCCGTTCACCGTCGGGGCCCTCGATGACAATACGAGCCGTATCCTCGACACCATTGGCCGTGCTCGCGAGGAGTTCGAGGCCGATCTGGTGATCTTCCCGGAGTTGGCGGTGACCGGGTATCCGCCGGATGATCTGCTGCTACGCGGTGATTTCCTCGCCGCCGTGGAGCGCGCCTTGGCGCAGATCGCGCAGGCGTGCGTCGGCATCACCGCCGTAGTAGGGGCCCCTTTACGGCGTGATGGCGGCGTCCGGAATGCTGCTGTCGTCCTCGCCGATGGTGCCGAGGTCGGTGTGGCCTATAAGCGCTGCCTGCCGAGCTACAGCGTCTTCGATGACAATCGCCACTTTCTTGCCGGCACGGCGCCCTGTGTGCTGACGATCCGTGGACGGCGCGTTGGCGTGACCATCTGTGAGGATGTCTGGGCCCCCGAGCCGGCTGCTGAGGCCGTGGCTGCTGGTGCTGAGCTGGTGCTCAGCGTCAATGCCTCGCCCTTCCATGAAGGCAAGCCCGCCGAGCGCGAGAGGGTGGCCGCGCAGCGGGCGGCTGAGACCGGCGTGCCGTTGCTCTATGTGAACCTTGTCGGCGGGCATGATGAGGTGGTCTATGATGGCGGCTCTTTCCTGGTCGAGCCCGCCGGGGGGGTCCCTGTTCGTGCGCCGGCCTTCACCGACGGTCTTTACGCCGTAGACTGGCAGGAAGGGGACTGCCGCGGCCCACAGGCCGAGCGTGCTGAGGGGGTTGCTTCGGTTTACCAGGCCGTGGTCCGGGCCACCGGCGACTACGTGCGCGGTAACGGCTTCTCCGGCGTGGTGCTCGGCCTCTCCGGGGGCATCGACTCGGCGCTGACCGCCACAGTGGCGGCCGATGCCCTCGGTAGTGAGCAGGTCTTGGCGGTGATGATGCCGACCCGTTACACCGCAGAGCGCAGCCTGGAGGATGCCCGTACGGTGGCGCAGATGCTGGGCGTGGCGTACCGGACCATCCCTATCGAGTCCCTGTTCGACGGCTATGAGCAGGCCCTGGCGCCGGCTTTCGCTGGATGCGCGGCGGATGCCACCGAGGAGAATATCCAGGCGCGGATTCGGGGCAATTGCTTGATGGCCCTGTCCAACAAGTTGGGGTTGATGCTGCTTGCGGCGGGCAACAAGAGCGAGTTGGCGGTGGGCTACGCGACCCTCTATGGGGATATGTGCGGGGGGTTCGCGCCCTTGAAGGATGTCTATAAGACCGATGTCTACCGCCTGGCTGCGTATCGTAACCGCTGTGGGCCGGCGGTGCCGCAGTCGGTCCTGGAGCGAGAGCCGACGGCGGAGCTGCGGGCCAATCAGCGTGACCAGGACAGCTTGCCCCCGTATCCAGTGCTCGACGCGCTCCTGCGCCAGTATCTGGAGGAGGAGGCTGCCGAGGAGGAGATCGAGGTGGTGGGGCTAGAGCCGGAGGAGCTTTGCCGGGTAATCCGGTTGCTCTATCGTAATGAGTACAAGCGGCGCCAGGCAGCGCCGGGGGTGAAGATCACGCGGCGCGCCTTTGGCCGTGACCGGCGTTATCCCATTACCTCAGGCTGGTCCGGTTGTCAGGGCTGTACCCGCTAGCCCACGCTATCCTGACTCCATAGAGAATTTGCCCCTCAGCCAAGGAGCTGCTGCATGAAGAAGGTCGAAGCGATCATCAAGCCCTTCAAGCTCGACGATGTCCGGGAGGCGCTGTCGGATATCGGCATCACCGGCATGACCGTGACCGAAGTCAAGGGCTTCGGGCGCCAGAAAGGGCACACCGAACTCTATCGGGGGGCCGAGTACGTGGTGGACTTCTTGCCCAAGATGCGTCTTGAGGTGGTGGTGGCCGAAGCTGAGGTTGACCGCTGCGTGGAGGCGATCACCCAGGCGGCGCAGACGGGCAAGATCGGCGATGGCAAGATCTTCGTCACGGGCGTCGAGCGGGTGGTGCGCATCCGCACCGGCGAGGAGAACGAGAACGCCATCTGAGAGCCCCCACGGGCCTGAGCCGGGTGCTGCACCGGCTCAGGGAGGTGGCAGCACGGCGGCCGACTCCCCGGGTGATGGCACAGGGGCGGGGGCTTGGTGGAGCTCTCGCAGCTCCTCCTCGACCCGCTGATCAAGCGGCTCCAGCCCGAGACCGCGGTAGGAGTCGGCAAGCAGGGTCATGGCCTCGGGCACGGCGGGGGTGCCCGGATAGCGGGCGATCACGGTGCGGGCACGCTTGGCAGCAGCGATGTACGCCTTGCGCTCAAGGTAGAAACGACCGACGTAGAGCTCGTAGTCAGCGAGGTGGGCCCGGATCTCCTCCATACGCTCTTGGGCGTCGTCGGCATACTCGCTCTCCGGGTAGCGTTCAAGCAGCTCCTCAAAGTCGGCAAAGGCCCGTCGCTTGGGCTCGGGGTCCCGGAGACGCTCGTCAACACCGAACAGACCGCTCAGCCCCCCAGGGCCCTTGGCCTGGCGCGCGACCCCGCTCATGTACAAGGCGTAGGCGATGTGCTCGTTGCGCGGGTGCATGCGCTGGAAGCGCTCGGCCGCAGCGATGGCCGACTCATGCTGCCCGGCCCGGTAGTGGGCGTAGATGATCATCATCTGCGACTGCACGGCGTGGGTGCCGAAGGGGTAGCGTGCTACCAGGTCCTCGAAGCGCTCGATGGCCTGGGCGTAGTTGCCATTGCCGAGGCTGCTCCGCGCCTCTTCGTAGAGGACCTCGGCGCGGCGCTCGGATGAGGCGCCGTTGTTGCCGGTGCTCGCGCAGCCGGCGATGAAGAGGCTGATCAGGGCGATTGAGGCCCAGTGCAGGATGCGATGCATGATGGCTCCCGAGACTCCGCGGCCAGTGCAGGTCTATCATTGTAGCGACCGAAAGGCACGTACTATACGGATGGATCGAGTCCGCCACCAAGCCATTATCCCCGAGGAGCTTAGCGGGCAGCGTCTTGACCGTGCGCTGGCGGCGCTCTTTACCGATTATTCGCGCAGCCGCCTGCAGCAATGGCTAAGGGCCGGTTGGATCACCGTCGACGGCGCGGTGCGTCGTGCCCGTGATCCGGTACGTGCCGGCGAGCGGATCCACGTGGACGCCGAGCCGGAACCGGAGACTACGTTGGTCCCTGAGGCGATCCCGCTGTCGATTGTTTACGAGGATGATGACCTCCTGGTGGTGGACAAGCCCGCGGGGCTGGTTGTCCATCCCGGTGCCGGCAATCCCTCGGGGACCTTGGTCAATGCCCTGCTGTATCATGATCCGACGCTGGAGGCGCTTCCGCGGGCCGGGGTTGTCCACCGCCTGGATAAGGACACCACCGGGCTGCTGGTCGTGGCCCGCCGCTACGCAGCCCACAATGACCTGGTGGCTCAGCTTCAGGCGCGCAGTGTCGGACGGGGCTACCAAGCCCTCGTGGTGGGCTGCCCTACTGCCGGCGGCCGGGTGGACGCTCCCATTGCACGCCACCCTCGGGATCGCAAGCGCATGGCGGTAGTTGCTGATGGCCGTCCAGCGCTCACGCACTACCGGGTGGCGGAGCGTTTCGCGGCCCATACCCTGCTCGATGTCCGTCTTGAGACGGGGCGCACGCACCAGATCCGCGTCCACATGGCCCATGTTGGCCTGCCGCTGCTTGGCGATCCGGTCTACGGGCGCCGCCCGGTTTATCCGCGGGGCGCTAGCGAGGCACTGCGCGCGGCCCTCGACGGGTTTCCCCGTCAGGCGCTGCACGCCCGCTACCTGAGCCTGACCCACCCGCGCAGCGAGGAGCGGCTGAGTTGGGAGGCCCCCTTGCCTGGGGAATGGCATCGGCTGCTGGAGGCGCTACGTGCTGGCTGAGCCAGGCTGGCTGCTTCGTCCGCAAGGGATGCCACCGGGGGTGCGATCATTGACGACCACCCGCGCTGGAGGTGTCAGTGCTCCACCCTACGACACCCTCAATCTCGGTGCCCATACCGGGGATACGGCCGCCGCCGTCGCCATGAATCGTCGTCGGCTGAAGGAGCGCGCCGAGCTGCCGGAGTCGCCGCGCTGGCTTGAGCAGGTCCACGGTGCCGGTGTGGTCGCTGCCCACCGGATTAGGGCAGGGGCCGTAGCGGATGCCGCATGGACGGACCGCTCCGGTGTGGTCTGTGCGGTGCTCACCGCTGATTGCCTGCCGGTGATCCTGGCTGCCTGTGACGGTGCCGCTGTGGCTGTGGTCCACGCCGGCTGGCGCGGGCTCGCCGCCGGTGTCCTGGAAGCGGCCGTAGCGGCCATGCCCGTGCCGGCCCGGCAGCTGGCTGCCTGGCTGGGACCGGCGATTGGTGGCGCGGCCTTCGAGGTAGGGCCAGAGGTGCGCGCGCGCTTGCTCAAGGCGGATCCAGGGGCGGCGCCGACCTGTTTCGCCCCTGGCCAGGGGGATCGCTGGTACGCTGACCTCTACGGCCTGGCCAGCCGCAGGTTGAGCGCTGCCGGCGTGGCAGCGATCGCCGGAGGGGGGCGGTGCACGTACACGGAGGAGGCGTGCTTTTTCTCCCATCGCCGGGATGGGCGGACCGGCCGCATGGCCACCCTGGTCTATCGAGAGGAGCCGTGACCATGGCGGATGAGGGGGGACGCTTCGGATCGCATCCTAGTGGTGGAGGATAGCCGTTCCGTCGCTGGTCTGATCGGCGGTCGTATCGAGGATGAGCTCGCACTGACAGCGCTGATCGCAGGTAGCCGGGCTGAGGCAAAGCGGTTGCTGGAAGCGTATGGGGGCAGATCAGCGCCGCCATCCTGGATCTCGACCTCCCGGATGCCCCCCAGGGGGAGGTGGTCGACGACGTGGTGGCAGCGTGCATCCCCTCTCTGGTACTGACTGCGACCCTGGAGGATGATCGGCGGGGTCAGCTGATGAGTGCTCTGGCGACTCCCCACATCTCCACTGGACGTGATCAAGGAGGTCGCTTCTCGCC
>JBKGYE010000049.1:0-11646 GCA_046546255.1 Halorhodospira sp.
GGAAGCCTTGCAGAGTCAGGTGATCATGCAGCATACGCAGAAGGTATGGAGAACAAAAGCGAAACGCAATAGGTCCGCGTATTGATATCGGTGTGTTGGCTCGGTGCGCTGCTGGCCCCGGCTAGCGGCCCCTGTCCTTCCAGCGCCGGAGCGCGGCGAAGACCGCTTCCGACGTCTCGAGCCGGGTGCCGGCCCAACGCTCGGCTGCTGAGCGGACCTCGGGCTCGGTGACGCGCAGGAAAGGGTTCGTAGCCTGTTCCTCGGCCAGTGAGGAGGGCACGGTGGGGCGTGCTTGCGCACGTGCCGCACGCGCTTGCTCCAGCCGTTCGGCGAGGCGGGTGTTGTGCGGCTCGACCCGGGCGGCAAACTCCAGGTTCTTGACGGTATATTCGTGGCCGCAGCAGATCTGGGTTTGCTGTGGTAGCGCAGCAAGGCGTTGCAGGGAGTGATGCATCTGCTTGGCGGTGCCCTCGAAGACCCGGCCACAGCCACCGGCGAAGAGGGTGTCGCCACAGAAGAGCTGCCCGGCCCAAAGGTAGGCGATATGGCCGCTCGTGTGGCCAGGGCAGTCTATGACCTGGAGCTCGCCGAGACCGTCGATAGCGAGCACATCACCACCGTGGACCGGATGGTCAACGGCAGCGATGGCCTCGCTGGCGGGCCCGTAGACCGGGGCATGGTGGTGACGGGCAAGCTCCGAGGCACCGTCCACGTGATCGCCGTGGTGGTGGGTCAGGAGGATCGCCGCCAACTGCCCCTGATTCCTGTCGAGCCAGCGCTCTACCGGGGTGGCGTCGCCGGGGTCCACCACGAGCCAGCGCTTATCGTGCCCTGCCCGGGCGAGCCAGATGTAGTTGTCCGCAAGTGCCGTGAGCGATTGGATATCCTTCATCGCTCGGCATCGTACCGTGCCAAGGTGACGGAGCAAAGCCCTGCCGCTTGTTGCGTCAGGAAGAGGCAGCAGATGAGATCGGGGCTGTGCTCCGGTAAAGTGTGCGGATACAAGGCAGGGGGTGGCATGCAGCGGCTGCAGGCTTGGTACGGAACAGCCCTGGGACAGCGGGTAGCTGCCGCCGAGGGTGCGGCCCTGGGGGAGGTGTTAGCGGATCTCGGGATTGGGGACGTGGTGCGCATTGGGCCCGGCCCACGCCGTCTGCCCCTGGCGCCGAATGTACGCCAATGGTGTGCCCATGAAGGGGGCGATTTGTTGTTGGCTCCAGAGCAGCTGCCTTTCCGGGGGCAGAGCCTGGAGGGGGTAATCCTGGCTCACGTCCTTGAGTTCACCAGTGAGCCAGTGGCCGTGCTCGCTGAGGCCTATCAAGCCCTCCGCCCGGAAGGGCGGCTGATTGTGCTCGGCTTCAATCCGTTGGGGTGGTGGGGGATGTACCGTCTCTGGGGGCGTTGGCGCAGTGATGCACCACCCTGGTGCGGCCGTCAGCAGACAGCCTCCGCTGTTGGGGTACGCTTGCGCCGTGCCGGCTTTCAGCCGCTGGCGGTCCACTTCCTCTGCTTTCGCCCTCCACTGCAAGGTTCGGCTCTGCAAAAGCGGCTGGATCCGTGGGAGGATATCGGGCGCCGCTTCGGGCGTCTGGCTGCAGCCGTGCAGATGACGGTCGCTTGTCGGCGAGAGCCGGGCGGGGTGGATGGTACCGGCTTGCTGGAGCTTGCAGGTCAACGGCTACCCGTCCGCGGTGCACAGCCCGTTGGCTGTGAGGCGGCGTATCGAGGCAAGAGGGGAGGTGGGGAGTGACGCGGCGCAGCCAGGATGTGGTGGTGGAGGCGTTCACCGATGGGGCTTGTCGGGGCAACCCAGGACCGGGGGGCTGGGGGGCGTTGTTACGATACGGGGAGCATGAACGCGAACTCTATGGCGGCGAGCCGGAGACCACCAACAACCGGATGGAGCTCACCGCGGCCATCCGTGCCCTGGAGGCCTTGAATCGGCCCTGCCGCGTGGTGGTGACCACCGACTCCGAGTATCTGCGCCGCGGGATCACGGAGTGGATGGCTGCCTGGAAGCGGCGCGGCTGGCGGACTGCTGCCCGTAAGCCGGTCCTGAATCAGGACCTCTGGCGCCGGCTTGATGAGCTGGTTCGGGAGCATGAGGTGGAATGGCGCTGGGTGCGTGGTCATACCGGGCACGAGGACAACGAGCGCGCTGATGCCCTGGCCAATCGGGGTATCGACGAGCTGGTCGGCTAGCCTGGGCGAGGGAGTGCCTGCCAAAGGGTGGCTTGGATATGAACGGGCCCAATGGCCTCGAATCGATGGCTAACAGAGACTGGAAGAGGTAGGTAGTGCATGAATAAAGCGGACCTGGCTGAGAAGGTTGCAGCGGATACTGGCGTTTCCAAGCGCATCGCCATGCAGGCGGTGGGGTCGGTCTTCGAGGGTATCGAGCAGAGCCTCGCTACCGGAGAGGATGTCTCCGTCCCTGGATTCGGCAAGTTCATGGTGGTGGCTCGTCCAGAGCGCCAGGGACGTAACCCGCAGACCGGCGAGTTCATCGATATCCCTGCCGGCATGAATGTCCGCTTCAAGCCCGGCGCGCCGCTGAAGCGGGCGGTGGATCAGTGATCCTTCATCCCGTGGGGGTGATCCCGATGTGGCGAGCACATCTGTTGATCCTTCTGGGGAGTCTCTGGACGGTGGTGCAGCTGGCCGGCTGCACCGCCGGGGAGGGCGTGGATCAGCTGGCTGTGGATTACTGCGCCTATATGGAAGAGGCCGGTGAGATGACCATCGAGGAGCAGCAGGAGCGGATCACAGCGCTGGATGAGCGGTATCTGGCGGCCGATGTGCGTGAGAGCGCTATGCGCAGTGCCATCCAGCGCGAGTGCCCTCGAGTGGTGGCTGAGCACGACGTGCGCCTGATGGGCGTGCTCGGTGACTCCTTGGAAGAGATGCGTAAGGAGCTGCAGGAGCTGCGATAATGTGGCGTTAGGCGGTATGGGCCGCCGACCCCTGCTGACGCACCTTTTAGGTGCGCCTTTTCGTCTGTTTGAACGATCGTGGTGCAGGTGATACGCCCCCTCACGGGCGCTTGCACCACGCCAAGGCCCCTCTCAGGCCGCCTCCGGGATTGGCATAGGGATTGCTCTTGCTTTTCTGAGCCCCGTTGTGGGGGAAATCGATTAGCCGATTCGGAGGTGGAATCCCATGGCCGCAAACGCCAATGATGTTCTCAAGCTCATCCAGGAAGAGGGGGTGAAGTTCGTGGACCTGCGTTTCACGGACACCCGGGGGAAGGAGATGCATGTCACATTGCCGGTTTCGCAGGTCGAGGAAGACCTGTTCGAGGACGGTAAGATGTTCGACGGCTCTTCCATCGAGGGCTGGAAGGGGATCCAGGAGTCGGACATGATCATGCTCCCGGATCCGGCAAGCGCCGTGCTGGACCCCTTCACCGACGAGCCGACCTTGAAGCTGGTCTGCGATATCCTCGAGCCGAGCACGCTGCAGGGCTACGACCGCGATCCGCGCTCGGCGGCCAAGCGCGCTGAGGCCTATCTGGCCGCCTCGGGGATTGGTGACACCGCTCTGTTCGGTCCGGAGCCCGAGTTCTTCGTCTTCGATGATGTGCGCTGGGGCGCGGAGATGAGCGGCTCCTTCTATCAGATCGACTCTGAGGAGGCGACCTGGAACTCTGAGCGCGTCTATAAGGACGGCAATATCGGTCACCGTCCAGGCATCAAGGGCGGCTATTTCCCCGTACCGCCGGTGGACTCGCTGCACAATATCCGCAGTGCCATGTGCCAAGCCCTGAGCGAGCTGGGCCTGGAGCCGGAGGTCCATCACCATGAGGTGGCTACGGCTGGGCAGGGGGAGATCGGCACCAAGGCCCGTACCCTGGTCAAGAAGGCCGACGAGCTGCAGACTCTCAAGTACTGCGTCCACAACGTCGCCCACGCCTACGGCAAGACCGCGACCTTCATGCCCAAGCCGCTGGTCGGCGATAACGGTAACGGCATGCACGTCCACCAGTCCGTCTCCAAGGGCGGGAGTAATATCTTCAGCGGCGATCAGTACGGCGGGCTCTCCGAGGAGGCGCTCTACTACATCGGTGGCATCATTCGGCACGCCAAGGCGATCAATGCCTTCGCCAACGCTTCGACCAACAGCTATAAGCGCCTCGTCCCGGGCTTCGAGGCGCCGGTGCTGCTCGCCTACTCGGCACGTAATCGCTCCGCTGCAGTCCGTGTCCCCTATGTGGCCAACCCTAAGGCGCGCCGGATCGAGGTCCGGTTCCCGGACCCGACTGGCAATCCGTATCTCGCCTTTGCCGCCATGCTGATGGCTGGCCTCGACGGCATCCGCAACAAGATCCACCCCGGCGACGCCATGGACAAGGATCTCTACGATCTGCCGCCGGAGGAGGAGAAGGAGATCCCGAAGGTTGCCTTCCAGCTCGACCAGGCGCTCGAGGCCCTGGATCAGGACCGCGAGTTCCTCAAGCAGGGCGGGGTCTTCTCGGACGATCTCATCGATGCCTATATCGAGCTGAAGATGGAGGAGGTCACGCGCCTGCGCATGACCACCCACCCGGTGGAGTTCGACCTCTACTACAGCGTTTGAGTCTGCAAGCGCCTCAGGTGTGGACCGGGGCCTCAGGGTCCCGGTCATGGTTTGACGTTTTGCCGCAGGCTGCTTATAATCCCCTCAACAATTGCGGGGTGGAGCAGCCAGGTAGCTCGTCGGGCTCATAACCCGAAGGTCGCAGGTTCGAATCCTGCCCCCGCTACCAGTTCTTGAAATCTGAAAGACCCCCGCTCAGCGTGCATCGGGTGCGCAGAACGGGGGTCTTTCTGCATCAGGGAGTCACGCTACATGGCCAGTTCGACAGCACAGCGCTCTGGGGTGCCGACCTGGGTGACGATCCTCGCCTACATCAGCAGTATCCTCCTGCCCACGCTCGGCCTACTACTCGGCATGTATCTGGGGTATCGTCGGGTCCTGATGCACGCGTTCCTGGTCGTCGGGTTGAGTACGATCGCCGGCTTCTTTTGGTACCCCTTGGTCCTGGGCTGATCACCGAGTTCTTCTCCCGTTGCCCTGGGCTCCGGCTGTACGCGGGCGGGGCCAGGCACCCACATCGGTGCTGATTTCTAGGTCCCCGCGGTCTGGCTGTACGGGTGCGGCGCCAGGCATCGAAACGAACCGGCTCCCAGGCTGTAAAATGGCTCCTGTTCCAAGGAAGTAAGGGAGCCATCCATGGTCAAGCGCTACGACCGCCATCCGCACCCGGAAGGCCCCTTCAATGCTGATCGGGTCGCAGACAGCGATCCACCCGATGCCGAGGCGCTGAGGGCCTTTCAGACTCATATGCGCATGCGAGCGCAGGAACGCGGTATGCTCTTTGTGGCCGCGCTGGCGGTGGCGGCGGTACTGGTCCTGGCTACTCGCAACGAGCCGCAGCTCGCAGCATTCATGAATGCCAGCGAGGAAGCCCTGGGGGTTGGTTTGCTCGGCCTCGCTATCGGCGCGGTTGTGCTCTGGGGGTATACCCTCTACCAGCTGATGGACCCCTTATTCACCGACCTGCTCGGCGCCCATGGTGATCTACAGGTCATTGACCCCTCTACCCCTGAGTATCGGCGGGTGCTCGTGGTGGCCGCACTGAGCCATCAGGAGGCGACCGGCTACGTGCGCGCCCTGCTCGAGGGCTGCGACCGGGGGGTCCGGATCGGGGATTTGCGTGCCCTGCGGCAGTACTTACGACAGATCCGCAACCCAGCGCTCGGCGGCCCACCTCCAGGCCCGCCGACAACACCGGAGGACGACTGGGCGCGGGGGTACATCGTCTGGTCTGAGCGCAGCTATCGCTTTTTCCTCGACGAGATCGATATGCTCGACTATATCGAGTTCCTCGATGGTGATCTGGCAGGTGTGGCGATCTATTTCGGTCGCCCGGGGGAGGCGCAGTTCCCATATCAAGTCACCAACTGCCCGGACGAGGTCTTGCGGGATCTCGGCGGGCGTCGCGGTGTGGAGGCCCGCATCGACGAGGAACTCGAAGAGGTGCTGGAGATCTTTGGCGGCTGGGGCCAGGAGCTCGTGGTTACCTGATCACCGGTACGCGCATGACCTGATTGCGTCCGTTCCTCTTGGCATCGTAGAGGGCCAAGTCTGCCTTCCGGAGCCATTCCCGGATCGATTCATCGGGGTGATAGGCCGCAACCCCGATGCTCACGGTGAGTTCACCAGGGCCCGGTTGCAGTGCCGCGACCTGGTTGCGTATCCGCTCTGCGACCGGGTACGCAGCGTCCTCTTGGGTCTCGGGAAGGATCACGAGGAATTCGTCTCCCCCCCAACGGCCTAAGTGGTCGCTGGCCCGAAGGAGGGGCCGGAAACATCTGCTGACAAGGTCATGAAGCACCTCGTCGCCGGCTTCGTGCCCGTAGGAGTCGTTGATCGCTTTGAAGCCGTCTACATCAATGAGCATCGTGGTCAACGCATGGTGGTAGCGAAGAGCGCGCTCCCGTTCCTGATGTAGCAGATCGTCCATTTTGCGCCGGTTGTAAGTGCCGGTCAGACCATCCCGCTGAGCTTGGTGTTCCAGCTCTTGCTCGAGTGCTACGCGATGAGTGATGTCCTCCTCAAATCCCACGAGGTAATGGGCGTGGCCGTTTGGTGTTCTATGGATTCTGCCTTCCGAGCGCACATATCGAGCCTGCGCATCCGTACGGATGATGCGAAAGCGCAGCCGCCACGGTGTGTTGAGCTCAATGGCACGCCAGAGTTGCTGAATTGCCCAAGGGCGATCCTCCGGGTGGAGCGAGGTGTTTCGCCAAGCCTCAAAGCTAAAGCCCGGGTCACCTCCCTTCGCTGAGAATCCATAGATCCTTCTTAGCCCAGAGTCAAGCTTGAGCTGTCCGGTTGTCAGGTTGAGCTCCCAGAAGCCGAGTTCGGCCATGTCTTGCAGAAGCTCAAGCTTACTCAATGGACAGACACCGTCACAGGCGGTGGATGCAAGTGCAACCTCCCCACGCGGTGTCCCACACGGCTTGGTTGCGGCTGCTGCAGAGGGATGTCCCTGTTTCATTGTGTCACGACCTACCTTGTGGCAAACCCCATTTACCGATTCAGTCTAGCTCAAATATCCGCTTTGCTTGGCTCAAAAATCCCGATCTGACAAAGGGCTACTTGACCCTGCCTGTCGCTCGTCAAACAGGTTTCACAATGGGCTTAGATGGTTTGGGGGGTAACAGAGGGTTGACCCCTGGTATGCTATACACTAAAGTGAAATAAGAAGGATTAGTCCATGCGGGCAGTGATCCAGCCTGTGATCTTTGCTTTGGCGATCCTGCACCTGTTGATCGGCAGTGTTTGGGTCGGGGGGCTTGCGCTACTCTCCAAGCGGTTTGGCCAGTACGCATTCCATTATTGGTGCCGCATCACCCTGCGCCTGTTCGGCGTGGGCTTGCGAGTCTACGGTGACGTCACTCCTGGCGTTTTCCTGGCACCCAACCACTTCTCCTGGCTCGATATCTTGGTTCTCCAAGCGATCACTCCTGTGACCTTCCTCAGCAAGGAAGAGGTGCGTGGATGGCCTGTCGTGGGTTCTGTTGCTGCTCGGTTGGGTACCGTGTTTATCGGTCCCAAGTACGGCGGTGCGGATCAGGCAGCCAAGGCGCTTTCGGAACGGCTGAAAAGGGGCGACTCCGTAGTCGTCTTCCCGGAGGGGCAGCTCAATCAGAGCGAGCGCATCCAGCCCTTCATCCCCCGTCTCTTTCGGATTGCTCAAGAGGCTGATATCCCGGTCCAACCCGTGGGGCTCACCTATCGTTCGCGCAACCCGGGAGAAGGGCTCGGGGACCTGGTCCCCGAGCATAGCTTCACTCGCAGCGCCGCCTGGTTGGCGGGGCATGGTGTCACAGCGCAGGTTTTCCTGTTGCCCCCCATCGCCGTTGCGGGGCGGACGCGGCGTGAGCTCGGTGACGAGGCCGAGCAGGCTGTTGCCGACGCGCTCGGTCTTGCGCGTGCTCGGCCGCGCAAGCGGGCCGCTGTGGGGCCCGGGGTGGTGTGACTGGGCGTCGGATCGCCTCGAAACGCCACTCAGCAGGCTGATAGGGCCTGCTATCCTACAGGAGAGATTCCACGGAGTTCGGCAATGACAGCCACCCGCGCTTGGCAACACACCTTGGTGCTGCTGGTGGGTATGCTCCCCGCCACCGGTTTCGCCCTCAGCGCTGAAGCGGTCGAAAATTGGAAGCGCGCGGCCGTTGCCCTCAAAGAGCAGGCCGAGGAGCAGGGCAGGAGCGACTGGCATCCGGCGAGCGAGCTTCACGGGGTGGGTCAGAGCACCGATGCATTGCGCCAGGCGGCCGAGGCGCTGGCGGAACCGGCCGAGGCGCTGGCCCCCTATGGGTACGACGATGTCGATGACTGGGCCGAGGAGGGTGGGCGTATCTACCGGGCGCTTTTGGCAAGCCAGGCCGGCGATCCTCGGGAGCTGCAGTCGCAGTTCGAGGCGGCCATCCGGCAGATCGAGGAGAATCCTCACCTCGAGGATGCGGCCAAGGAGGGGGTCATCGCGGATATCGAGCGCCAGCGGGAACGGGTCGTGGGGTTCTTCGGTGCGGTTACGAGTGAAGAGCGGCGGGCTGTAGCGCCGTACAAGCAGCAGCTCATGGAGCTCATGGGACGGTAGATCGTTGGGTCCGGGGAGCGAGCAGCGCTGAGGGGCCGGGGGTGTTGGGTGTGCCACAACAGCGGTTGATAAGGCTTGAGCGGCGGGGACAGGGTCCCGATGGGCTATCGCGCGCTGCTTGAGGCGAACTGGCGGCAGCGCGTCGATCCGCCGGAGGCGTTGCCGTGGGCCGTGACCATATTTGCCGGCAGTGAGGGTGATCGCATCGAGGGGTGCCTTCGCTCCCTGGATGCCGGGCTGCGCCATCGAGCACCCCATTGGACCGTGGTGGTGAACGGGGCACGCGATGACACCGCGGATCGGGCGCGTCGTGTCGTTTCGGCGCTCGGTTGGTCGAAGGCCGAGGTCGCCGAGATCCCCTGGGGCGACAAAGCCAACGCTTGGAATCAGTATGTCTACGGCCTGCGGCGGCCGGCGCTGTGGCACCTCTTCGTGGACGGCTACCTGACGCTGGCGCCGGCCGGGCTGGAGCAGATGGCGTTACGGCTGGAGGCAACGACGGCGCTCCGGGCGGCGACCGGCGTCCCCGCCGGCGAGAACTCGGGCTCGCGTCACATGCGGCACTTCGTGCGCACCCACGGCGGGATCCTCGGCGGGCTCCACGCTCTGCGCGGGGACTTCCTCGACGAGATCGTCGAGCGCAGGTTGCTCATCCCATGGGGGCTCTACCGAGGCGACGGGCTCATCGGCTCCTTCGCCTGTCACGATCTGGATCCGATCCACAACCAATGGGACCGTGATCGGGTGCTGGTCTGTGAGGAAGCGCGCTGGTACGGGCGCCGCACGAACCCTCTGTCCCTCGGCGATTGGCGGCGCCAAGCCCAACGCATGGTGCGCCAGGCCCAGGGGCGGATGGAGAACCGGGCTATTCGCTCCGTCATCTTCGAGGCGAACTACGAGGGGTTGCCGGCCTCGGCGCCGGAGCTTATGGCAATCGCCTGCAGGCTCGGGCCAGCGGACCATGAGCGTGGCCCTGTGCGGCGGATCCTGCGGCGGGTGGCCTGGCGGCAGGCGGTACAGAAGGCGTTGCCCGCTTGGGACCAAGTGGTGCCTAAGCGGATCGGGGCGGTGGGAGGCTCTGGAGAGGCGTGAATGGCCCGCTCCCGGGGCGGGGAGGGCGCTTCGGGACGTCGCCAGGGGCGTTCTGATCGGTGGAGCTCAGCCCTGCGCTGCCCGTTTTTGCGTCACGAAATCCGCCAGCGTCCCCACCGTTGCGAAAAGCTCGGCCGTGATCTCGTCGTCCTCGATCCGGGTGGCCAGCTCCTCTTCCAGCGCCTCCACTAGCCAGACAACGGCCATGGAGTCGAGCTCCGGCAAGGCCCCGAGCAGGGGGGTCTCCCGGGTCATTTGCTGTGCCCGCCCGCCGAGCTCCAACGTCCGGTCAAGGATATCGAGAACAAGTGCTTCATCGTTCAACGTTGGGGTGCCTCCGGGGTCCGGTCGGCGGCCATCAGGTGTCGGAGCAGCGTCTCCAAGCAGGGAACGATCTGCGAGAAGCAGGCCTCCGCCGCTCCCTTGCCTTGCCCATACGGATCGCGGATCTCTCCGCCCCGCTCAGCCAGGCGCCTCGCGTCCGGATCCAGGCTGCTGAGCAGCCAGGTCTTCCCCCTCGCCTCCGGGAATTGCCGCATGAGGCGGACCCAGTTCAGGTAGTCCATCGCGAAGATGGCGTCGGCAGCAGCCACGTGGTCGGCGGTTACCCGTCGGGCGCGATGGTGCTCAAGAGAGATGCCGAACTGCGGCGCTGCCGCGACGGCATCTGGATCGGCGCTCTTGCCATCCAGCGCTGCGACCCCTGCGGATTCTACTGCTACGTGCTCTGCGTCCTGCTTCTGCAACGCGCTGCGCAGCCAGGCGGCGCTCATGGCGCTGCGGGCGATATTGCCGTGGCAGATGAACAGGATGCTCCGCGCATCCCGTAGCCGTTGCGCCTCCGGCGGGTTGGGTGGACCGCTGCGGCGCAGACGGCGGTGTTGCCACGCTCCGCGCGGTCCTAGGGCGATGATGCGCTCCAGGCCCTGGTAGCCGCGCTGGGGCAGGGCCAGCTTGCCGAATTTGCGTAGCACCTGGGTGCCGACCTGGCGCCCGGCGCTGCTGAGCTCGTCCAGCGCCGGGCGCGGGTCGTTGATCCGCCATAGCGCATCGCGGGTGCGGGGCGCCAGGAAATCGGTGAAGAAGGTGAGGGTGTCGTGGGCCGCCTGCCGGACCGGGATCTCACCGGCGACCGCCGCCCCCGCAGCCTCCGGCAGGCGCTGCAGATCGCCGGCGAGCCAGCGCATCCGTCGGCCCGTCCGGTAGCTTGCCGGCTGCGGTTGTTGCCCGTGGGCGAGCTGCCACTCGTACCAGGGCAGCTCGACGCCGCATTGAAGGGGTAGGGCCACGGACCCCCAGTAGCGCCCGTTGACCTCCATCAGCATCGTGCGGCCCGAGTGCGGGTCGTGCCGGTACTCGACCATGGCCACCCCCTGCCAGCCGAGGGTGCTGAGCAGCTGGGTCGCCTGCGCCAGCAGCTCGGGATTGACCGGATGGGCGCTACAGCGCGCGGCCACCCCGCCGGAGACCGGGTACTCCTTGAGCCGGTTGTGCTGGAACACCGTCAACGGCTCGCCGCCGTGCATCAGTACCTCGATACCCAGTCCGTAGCCGCCGACATGCTCCTGGATCAGCCACGGCTCGTCCGCCCGCGCGTGCTCGGCGACGAAGCGCTCGAGGGCGGCTCGCTCATCAAAGTAGCGCAGGCGCAGCCGATGGCTCCGGCCCTTGTCAGCGGGCTTGATGATCGCCGGGAAGGGGAAGTCCTCGGGCAGGCGCTCGATGTCCTCGGGGCGATGCAGGACCAGGCTGCGCGGATACGCCACGCCGCACTGCTCAGCTAGCCGAAGGGTTTCGGCCTTGTCGAGGACCTGCCGCGCTACGGCCCACGGCGGGCTGCACAGGTGCACGCGCTGCCGCCAGTGCGCCTCGTCGCCGGCCAGCGCGGTCAGGACCTCGTCGCC
>JBKGYE010000050.1:0-11103 GCA_046546255.1 Halorhodospira sp.
GTCCATCGCTGTTTCATTCTTACATTTATATAACTATTCTTGTAGAACGTCAAACCCGAACGGAGGCGCGCTTCCTCCCCGGCCTCAACCCCGGGGTTTCCAGCGCGAATGATTGATGAACCCCTCGCCTTGCGACAGCGCATCCCCCGCCAGCGCCACGAGGCTGAGCACAGCGATCCCCGCCGCGGCGACCCTGCACACCGAGCTCACCGACCCAGCAACCCGAGGGGTGCCCCACGGAGCGCCCCCCGAGCCAAGGCATGCGCCGCTGCCCGACGCGCCCTAGGCTCGCTCGCCGGCCTCTATCGACGCCCCCTGGCCGTAGTCGGCATCGATGGGCTCCTCGTCCAAGTCGGCCTCGAAGAGGTTCTCCAGCTCGGCGGCACGCTCATCATCGTCCGGCTTCAGGCTCGTGCGCTCGGATTGCACGGCGTAGCGCTCATCCATGAGCACCGCATCGTGGTCACGGAAGCTGTGGACGGCTTCCCTGGCCGCCTCCGCGCTCCAGCCGAGCCCGGCGAGCACCTCCTCGCCGAGCTCCAGGCTGACCGTAAACGCCTCACGCACCACCCCCTCGGCACGCAGATCCCGCAGATGCCAAGCGTGGTGCGCATCGCTGGCGATCGCGTAGAGCGGCACATTCGGGTAGTTGCGGCGCAGGGTCTCGGCGATGCGCATGGAATCGTCCACCCGGTCCATCGCCAGGATGAAGGCATCCGCCTCGCCAGCACGGACGGCCTGGAGCACCTCCGGCTTGGCGGCGTCGGCGTAGAAGATCTCGTTGCCGAAGCGGCGGATGAAATCCACGTGCTTGGGATTGGCGTCCAGGGCCGTGAAACGGATCCCAGAGCTGTGCAGCAAACGGCCCATCATCTGGCCGAAGCGGCCAAAGCCGGCGATGACCACACCGGGCCCCTCCTCCCCGCCAGGCTCATCATAGGCACGCTTGGTATCACCATCCAGCCGAGGTGCCACGAAACGCTCGTTCAGGGCGACGATCGGCGGGGTGGCCGCCATGCTCAGGGTCACCACGGCGATGGTGATATCCGCCGTGGCCCCCTGCATCACCCCGTAGCTCGTCGCAAGGGAGAAGAGCACAAAAGCGAGCTCCCCGCCCTGGGGCAATGCAGCGGCAAACTTGCTAGCCCCCACCGGCTCCAGTCCCCAAAAGCGCCCGACCCCATAGGTCACGGCCAGCTTGAGGACCAGCAGCCCGGCGGTCATGGTGAGGATCTTCAAGGGCATGGAGGCGAGCAGCCCCAGATCAGCAGACATCCCTACCGCCAGGAAGAACAGCCCCAGGAGCAGTCCCTTGAAGGGATTGATATTGGCGTAGATCTCGTGACGGTACTCGGAGTCCGCCAGCAGCACCCCTGCCAGGAAGGCCCCCAGCGCCATCTCCAGCCCCGCCGCCTCGATGACCACTGCCGTGCCCAGTACGACCAGCAGAGCGGCTGCGGTAAAGGCCTCGGTCGCACCGGTCGCGGCAACGGTACGGAACAGCGGACGCAACAGGTAGTGACCGCCGATCACAACGGCTGCGAGCACCGTTACGGTCTGGACCGCACCCCGCACCAGATCCGTGCCGGAAACCCCCTCCAGGCCCGCCCCAACCAGCGGGATCGCAACCATCAGGGGCAAGATGGCCAAGTACTTGAACAACAGCACCGCATACGCCGCCTGGCCATGGCGGGCGCCGAGCTCACCGCGCTCGCTGAGTACCTGCAGGGCGAAGGCCGTAGACGGGAAGGCAAGCCCGAAGGCCACCAGGACCACGGTCTGCCAGTCTGCACCGAGCCACCAGGTCACCGCCCCGATCGGCGCCACCGTGGCCACGACCTGCAGCGTCCCCAGGCCGAAGATATCCCGGCGCAGGGAGAGCAGCTTGCTCGGTGCCAGTTCCAGCCCGACGAGGAACAGCAGCAGGAGCACCCCTACCTTGGAGAGATCCAGCAGCTCCTCCGCCTCGCTGAACAGGCCCAGCATATGGGGACCGATCACAACCCCTGCGGCCAGATACCCCAGGGTTGAGCCCAGGCCCAGCCACTGGAACAGCGGTGCAGCGATCACCGCTGCGATGAGCAATATCGTGACTTCCTGGAGGATCTCCATGGCGACCTCCATCGCATCGGGCCATCGATCGGGGGTCTCGAAGCGTCATTGAAGCTGCTGCGAGAAAAGGCGAGCCAATCTATTAGAAAGTTTCCATGCGTGTAAAACACCTTGTGCCGTATGCACCGTGTTTGCGTTACCTTGGGCCTTACGGAGTCAGCAGCAGCGGAAACAAGACCAAGATGCAACTGTTCGATCATCAGGAGTTCGACAACCACGAACGCATCCTGTTCGGCAGCGACCCGGCCAGCGGGATGCGGGCTATCATCGCCATCCACGACCGCACCCTCGGCCCCGGCGTCGGCGGCTGCAGGATCCGCGCCTACCCCAGCGAGGGGGACGCTGTCACCGACTGCCTTCGACTCTCCCGGGCCATGACCTACAAGTCAGCCCTCGCCGAGATCCCGCTCGGGGGCGCCAAGATGGTGGTCCTCGCCGATCCGGCACAGGATAAGACGCCGCGGCTGCTCCATACTGTCGGCCGCCTGGTCGAGGACCTCGGCGGGGCGTACATCACTGCTGAGGACTCCGGGATGACCGTCGCCGACCTCCGCGAGGTCGGCGTAGCGACCCGGCATGTCGTAGGCACCCGCGAGGACCCCCCCACACCGGGGCGCCGGCACCGAGCCACCATCTCCGCCTCCACCGCTTACGGCGTGTTCACCGGGCTCAGCGCTGGTGTTCGCTACCGGCTCGGTCGGGAGGATCTGGACGGTGTGCGCGTAGCCCTGCAGGGGCTTGGCAATGCCGGCTGGAAGCTCGGCGAGCGCCTGCATGCCGCCGGTGCGCGGCTATGGGTCAGTGACGTCGATCACCAGCTCATGGTGCAGGCCACCCAGGCCTGGGGGGCCGAGCCCGTCGACCCCGCAGCCATCCACGCCCAGGAGGTCGATGTCTTCGCCCCTTGCGCTTTCGGCGCCGTGCTCAATGACAAGACCGTGCCGCAATTGCGCTGCAGCCTTGTCGCCGGCGCGGCGAACAACCAGCTAGCCCGTCGCGAGCACGGCGAGGCCCTACGCCAGCGCGGCATCCTCTACGCACCGGATTACGCCATCAATGCCGGAGGCATCATCGAGGTGGCCTACGAGATCCAAGGGGACACCGATCCGGCCCGTCTGCAGCGCCATATCGAGCGCATCGGCGCCACCCTCGCGCAGATCTTCGAGCGTGCCGATGCGCAAGAGACCCCCACCGAGGTCGTGGCCGAGCAGCTGGCCCACGAACGCCTCACCGGCGGACGCCGATGAGGCGTACCGCTGCATCCCCTCCCGGCTAGCAGGCACAATGGGGACCGGCACAGGGCCAGGACACCGACCGGATCCCCATGACCCATCCGCTCAAAGAGACACCGCCGCTGTTCTCCTACCGCCAGCACTGGGCCGCCTGCCTCGGGGTCGCCCCCTTCCTGCCCATGTCCCCCCGCGAGATGGGCGAGCTGGGCTGGGACCGCTGCGACATCATCCTGGTCACCGGCGACGCCTACGTGGACCACCCGAGCTTCGGCATGGCCCTCGTCGGCCGTCTGCTCGAGGCCCAAGGCTTCCGGGTGGGGATCATCGCACAACCGGACTGGCGCTCCACCGATGACTTCCGCGCCCTCGGCGCGCCGAGACTCTTCTTTGGCGTCACCGCCGGCAACATGGACTCCATGGTCAACCGCTACACCGCTGACGGCCGGCTGCGGAGCAACGACGCCTACAGCCCCGACGACGAGGGCGGCCGCCGTCCAGACCGGGCGACCATCGTCTACAGCCAGCGCCTGCGCGATGCCTATCGCGATACCCCCATCATCCTCGGCGGCATCGAGGCCAGCCTGCGCCGCCTCGCCCACTACGACTACTGGTCCGACAAGGTCCGCCGTTCCGTGCTGCTCGACGCCAAGGCCGACCTGCTGCTCTACGGCAACGCCGAGCGGGCCCTGGTGGAGGTGGCCCACCGACTCGCCGCCGGGGAGCCGGTGCAGACCATCCGGGACCTGCGCGGAATCGCCTATGTTGCGCAACGACCGAAGGAAGAGGCGGCGGACTCGGCCACCTCCGAAGGGATCCTGCGCCTACCCGACTATGCCAGCGTGCGCCAGGAGCCGGCAGCCTATGCCCGGATGGCACGTATCACCCGGCGCGAGACCAACCCCTATAACGCCCACACCCTGGCTCAGGGGCACGGTGCGCAGGAGGTCTGGGTCACGCCGCCGCCGATGCCGCTGAGCACGGAGGAGCTTGACGCCGTCTATGAGCTCCCCTACGCCCGTGCCCCCCACCCTGCCTATGCGGGCAGCACCATCCCCGCCTGGGAGATGATCCGCTTCTCGGTCAACATCATGCGCGGCTGTTTCGGCGGCTGCACCTTCTGCTCCATCACCGAACATGAGGGACGGTTCATCCAATCCCGCTCTCAAACCTCCATCCTGCGCGAGATCGACGAGATCCGCGAGCGCACTGAGGGGTTTACCGGGGTGATCTCCGATCTCGGCGGCCCCAGCGCCAACATGTACCGTATGAGCTGCAAGGACCCTGCTGCCGAAGCCCGTTGCCGGCGGATGTCGTGCCTTGCCCCGAGCATCTGCCGCAACCTCGAGACGAACCACGAGCCGCTGATCGACCTCTACCGCCAGGCCCGTGAGCACCCCGGCGTCAAGAAGGTCCTAATCGCATCCGGCGTACGGTATGACCTGGCGATCCGCTCCAAGGCCTATGTTCGTGAGCTGGTCAGCCACCACGTGGGCGGCTACCTGAAGATCGCCCCGGAGCACACCGAGCCTGGCCCGCTAGCCCAGATGCTCAAGCCCGGCATGGCCGCCTATGACCGCTTCAAGGCGCTGTTCGAGGACTACAGCCGTCGTGCCGGAAAGGAGCAGTACTTGATCCCCTACTTCATCGCCGCGCACCCCGGCACCACCGATGAGGACATGCTAGAGCTAGCACGATGGCTTAAGCACAACGGCTTTCGGCCCAACCAGGTACAGGCCTTCCTACCGACCCCCATGGCCCTGGCCACAGCCATGTACCACACGGGACGCAACCCCCTGAAGCCCATCGGCACCGATGGCGGGGAGCGGGTTACCACGGCGCAGGGGCTACGCAAACGGCGTCTGCACAAGGCCTTCCTGCGCTACCACGACCCCGAGAATTGGCCGCTACTGCGCCGGGCGCTGCGGGAAATGGGACGGGCGGAGCTGATCGGCAACAGCAAGCGTCATCTGGTTCCGGCCTATCAGCCGGCCGGCACCGGTGGCGCTGGCGAGGGACGCCGCCGTGCCCCCGGGACCCGGGGTCACGAGGGAGGCTCCCGTCTCCCCCGCGACCCATCATCAGGCAAAGGCTCGGCCGGCAAGCCCCGGAGACGGCCCCATCCGTCACGCCCCGGCCACAACCGAAGCCGCTGAGCTGCCGGGCTGCTCAGGGCAGCGCGCAAGCGTGGCACGCCCGGCGCGTCAGCGTACCATCACGCCCGGGACGAGCGCTCAGGATCCGCGAGCAGCCGCAACATCCCCCCGAAACGCCGGCCCAGAAGCCGCTCGGTGACCGCGCCGAGGCGCTTCGCCATTCCCTCTCGGCGGTGATACCGGACCTCGATCAAGCGTGCCTGCTCGCGCTGGGCCATCAGGTAGTCATCGCTGGTCTGCAGGCTATCAATCAGACCCGCTGCCAAGGCCCGCTCCGCGAGCCAGAACTCCCCCGTGGCCACCGCCTCCACATCCAGTTGCGGCCGGTAACGGCGCAGGAACCCCTTGAACTGCTCATGGATGTGCTCAAGGTCCTCACGGAAACGCTCGCGATCTCGCTCGGTATTCTCGCCAAAGAGGGTCAGGCTGCGCTTGTCAGGCCCGGCGGTGTGCTCCTCAAAATCGATATCCCGATTGCGCAGCCAGCGATGGAAGTTCGGCAGACTGCCCACCACGCCGATGGAGCCAACCAGCGCAAACGGCGCCGCCAGGATACGATCGCCAACAGCCGCCATCAGGTACCCACCGCTCGCCGCTACTCGGTCCACACAGACCGTCAGCGGGATCTCCGCCTCCCGCAAACGCGCCAGCTGTGAGGCGGCGAGCCCGTAGGCAGGCACCGCACCACCGGGGCTCTCCAAGCGCAGGACGACCTCATCCTGTCCCGCCCGGGCAGCCGCGATCACGGCACTCACCTCCTCGCGCAACGCCTCCACCGCACGGGCACGCAAATCCCCTTCGAAGTCAAGGAGATAGATCCGTCGCTCGGGCAACGAGGCGGCCCTGCTCGTCAGCCTCCCCGGCACCAGCGCCTCACGCCAGCGCGCCCGCCACGAACGGTGCCCACCGGCACGATCCAGCGTTTGCGCGCGCTGGCGATAGCGCTCATTCAGGCCACGCGCCTGCAGCCGCCCGGGGTCCGAGCCGCCGCTGCCCTGCCGCTGCCGGGCGAGTGCCGCAAGGAGGACGATCACCGCCACCAGCACGGTCGCGGTCTTGGCTAGGAAGAGCAGGTACTCATTGAGCATCTCAGCGTGTCACTCCGCTTGAAAGCACTGTCAGGGCAAGCGCGGCCCTCCCTTCCATAGGGCCCACACCGCTGCCTGAAAAGCCCACTGGCTCCATCCCAGGGGATAGGTGGGTGGGCAGGGCTTACTCAGGCGGCCCCTGGACGGCGCGTCGGATCTCCCCCTCAGCTTCACGGAGCAGGCGCCGGGCATCGGTGAGCAACGCCCGGCTCGGCTCCTCACCGCGCTCGTGCCAGCCCGAGCGCAGCAGCAGCCCACCACCGAGGAGCAAGGCGAGGCTGATCACCATATTGATCAGGGCATAGCCCGCTACAGCCAGGGCCGCGGCGTAAGCCACAAGATGCAGGTTGCCATGGACGCCCTCCCCGCGCTGGATCCCCAGGGCACCCTCGACGCCGGGCGGCTCCAAGTGGTGGCCGACTAAGGCCAGGCCAAGCGCCACCAGCAGACCGAGCACCAAGGTGGCGGCATCACCGACCGCCAGCAGCGCCCCCACGGTGATGAGTGCACCGCCGGCCACCACCTTCACAGCGCTACGCCCTTGCGGATCCTCTCGGAGACAGGTCCGAAGGGCCTGGGCCAGGGAACGGCAACGGCCCCAAAGCCGTTGCGCCTTCACGGCGGGAGATGGCGAGCTCATGGAATGAGGATTCCAGAACATGCGCGTACGCTCAATCCCCAGGCGCATACCTCCCTTCGTCGATGCGGCACGCCATCTCCCACCTTCCGGCACCTCCAGGGCTCAGGGCGGCTTACCGAGCCTCGATCTCGCCGCAGGCGATGCGCGCCCCGGCACCACCGATGGGCTGACTCTCGTGGTCATCCGGCTGCTCGTGGATCACCAGTGCCGCTCCGTCCTCGTCCAGGATCTGGGCCCCGACCGAGCCATCAAGGCTTGCCAGTGCCGTGAAGAGCTCTGCGTGGACCGCCCCTGCGCTATCGGCATAGATATTGGCGAGATCCCCAGCATCCGGGCCCTCGGCGTTGAGCAGGCCGTGCTCCTTCCCTTGCGGATTGAGATGCCCCCCGGAGGCCTGAAAGCCCTCGGCAGGATCGCTGCAGTCCCCGCGTTTGTGGATATGCACACCATGGTAGCGCTCCCCAGCAGAGAGCTCTTCAAGCTCAAGCCGGATCATGACCCCCGTCGGCCCCTGCCGGAATGTTGCGGTGCCGAGCGTCTCCCCGTCGGTGCTAAGAACCTCCGCCTCAGCCATGGACCGGTGCTCATCAGCACCAGCAGCAGTAGCGACGGCGCCCAAGGCCAGCCCGGCCACCAGCTTCCTCGATACACCTCGCATAGCACCCTCCGCAGCCGTTCAGGGGATCCGCCGCTGTCCCTGGACCTACGACCGATAGCGCAGATGGCCCCGCGTCAACTGATCCAGTCGCGAGATCCCCATGAGTTTCATATCCCGCACCACTTCGTTGTAGAGGTTCTCAAGGGCTTTCTCCACTCCGGCCTGCCCTCCGGCGGCCAGTGCGTAGAGGTAAAGGTGCCCCCCTGAGCAGGCAGTGGCACCGGCGGCCAAGGCCTTGAGGACGTGGGACCCCCGCCGGATGCCGCCGTCGCAGATGATGTCGATCTCGCCCCCGACCGCATCGGCGATCTCGGCGATCTGGTCAAAGGGGGCCCGCGAGCCGTCGAGCTGCCGGCCGGCGTGGTTGGAGACCATGATCGCCGAGCAGCCGATGTCCACCGCACGGCGGGCATCCTCGGCACTCATGACCCCTTTCAGGCAAAAGGGGCCGCCCCATTGCTCGCGTAGCGCCTCAGCATCCTTCCATGTCATGTCCTGATCGAGCATCTTGGAGAAGTAGTCGCCGACGGAGATGGCGACCTTGCTTCCCTCCTGCAGATGGCCGCTGAGCTGCGGCAAGCTGAACGCCTCGCTGGTGTAGTAGTTGAACGCCCAGCGCGGGTGCCAGGCGAAGCTGGCCAGGCTGCGCAGGGTCAGCCGCGGCGGCGAGGTGAATCCGGTACGCAGGTCGCGCTCCCGGTTCCCCCCGGTGATGGTGTCCACTGTCAGCGTCAGGGCCTCGAAGCCGGCCGCCTGGCAGCGCTCGATCATCGCCCGGTTCAGCCCGCAATCCTTATGGAAGTAGAACTGGAACATCTTCGGAGCCGTGATCTGCGCACCGATCTCCTCGACACTGACCGTCGCCAACGAGGAGATGCCGAAGAAGGTGCCGAACCGCTCCGCGGCAGCCCCCACCGCTCGTTCGCCACGGTAGTGGAAGAGCCGCTGGAGGGCGGTGGGCGAGCAGAACACGGGCATCGCCAAGCGCTGCCCCATCAGCGTGACGGAGGGATCCACCTCCGCCACCCCGCGAAGGACATCAGGCACCAGGTCACACGTCTCAAAGGCCTGGGTATTGCGGGCGTAGGTGACCTCGTCCTCGGCCGCCCCGTCGATATAGTGGAAGATGGGCCCCGGCAAGCGGCGCCGGGCTAGCTCGCGGAAATCCGCAACGTTACGGCAGTCCTTGATGCGCTCGAGCAACGGTTCGCCTCCCTTGGCAACACTTGAATGGCTCTAAAGCCACCTTACCCCACCTGGCTGCCTGGGGACATCCTCCCCGCCCTGGAAAGTGGAGATCCCGTAGGGGGAAGCCGCCCCGGGGCGCGGCAGGTGCACACTGATTTGACACTCCCCGCCCGACAGTGCACAAATGCGATGCACACGGATGGCAAGCGTTGCGCCCCTCCCGAGCAAGCCTTTTCAAACAGCACCTTAAGAGAACCAGCGCCCCCTTAGCTGGCACAGCATGTGCACAAAAATGTCACAAGGTGGCAAAAAAGGCGTACCACGTTATCAATTACCAGGAGTAAGGGATCCACACGGAGCTCAAAGCCAAGGAGGAACCGCATGATGGAGCTGATCACCGCCCTCGCGCTCACCGCCGTTGCCATCCTGATGAGCGCAGCTACACTTCTGGGGCAGCATCGTAGCGCTAGCACCCACAAGGAACGCCGGCATC
Source organism: Halorhodospira sp. (assembly GCA_046546255.1). Taxonomy (GTDB): domain Bacteria; phylum Pseudomonadota; class Gammaproteobacteria; order Nitrococcales; family Halorhodospiraceae; genus Halorhodospira. The sequence goes on from JBKGYE010000050.1 coordinate 9,565, forward strand.
CCACCTGGGCTATGGGCCTACTGCTCAGCGGCCTTTAAACTCCGCCCTCGCCGGCGCTGTCGCGGGACTCAGCGCCGCAGCCTGGGCGTGGATGGGCTGAGACGGTGCCCGTGCAACGACCTGCAAAGGGAGCGAGGGGCATCCAGGGAGAAGGGGGCGTCATGGAAGCGGAAAACAACGAGCGCCTTGGCGTAGCTGCATCTAGCGACGGGGATTCCCCGGACGGTGGCATCCACGCCACGCTACGCCTAACCATCAGCATAGCGATCCGAGCCACGCAGCTCGGCGCCCCCCACCGGGGGCCATACCGCTGCGTCTACGCCGAGCACAGGATGCTTGAAGCCAAGAAGCGAGCGGTCACCGCCCCCTGCGAAGAGAGCCGACAGCATGCTGAGAAATGGGCCTACTGTTGGAGCTTGCTGATCCCTGGCTTGCGAGATCAAACGCAGCCCACCGCGACAGAGGGATCACACCCGAAGCAGCGGCGAAGAGCGCCTGGCTCTCACCGAGCCTCAAGGCCGCGCCCGCGCGATGGCTAGCACGGCTCAATCGCCCATGCGCCCGAGTACGTATGCGGCCCAACGATTGACCTCCGAGGGCATTGCATCCGGCTGGCAATCGGCATCGTGCTCGAGCAGCAATAGCCGGACCCCCTCGATCGCTGCTTCCAGGCGCTGATGCACCCTTACGCCCTCCGCCAAAGCCTCAAGCGCCTGATCACGAACCAGCACACTAATCCCGCCGCTGGCTTCCAGGGAATCGGCCAGGGCGGTAAAAACCGCACACTGCCCCTCAAGCAGCTGCTGCGCCTCACCCAGATAGGAGGCGCTAGCTTGGAAGGGGTCGAGGAGCAGCCCACGGCTAGGGTTAGCCGCGACCTGCTGCTGGAGCCAGTAGGATGCCTCAAGACACGGCTCAAGATCCGCGCAAGCCTGCCGGAAGGCTTTAAGGGCATACATCTGTAAGCCGATCTTCGCGCTGGTCCGCTGGACCTGCGCAGCCAGCTCGGCACAGTGGGCCTCCAAGGCGCTGGCATCCAGTCTTTTCGTCATCGTACTGCCTGCTCTAGTACCTGCTCCGAGGTGTGCAGCTCCGCGAGCATGTCGGCAATACCCAGTTGCTTTGGGGTGTAAGAAGTAACAATCAGTGTAGTCCCCACCGCACACCGGGGCCAGGAGGACGGGGCGGAAGCCAAGCCATTTGAAATCGGGTGCCGGATGAGGATCATACCGAGGCGTGTTCCTGTCGGCGCGTTGGCCGCACGGCCCGGTCTGCCGCTGGTGTGGCTCCGTCGGCAACGCACGCCGACTGCCGGAACGCAAGATGCCGTTCCATTCCGGCGGGGATCACGTTGCCGAGCGCGCAGCCACAAGATCTCGTGGCTGTAAGCGCAACGCAATAATGCCTAACGCAGCTAAGGCAGGATGGAATACTCCCAGCCTGACGACGCGAGGATCATCAGGAGCTTAGGGAGGCAGAAGGGGATGGCGTCCCCAACGGGATTCGAACCCGTGTCGCCACCTTGAAAGGGTGGTGTCC
>JBKGYE010000051.1:0-11067 GCA_046546255.1 Halorhodospira sp.
GCCCTCGCGGCGCGGCATCAGGGCATTGAAGGGACTGCGTGGTAGCGGCCCGCCCGGATCATGCCTGCGATTTGGTTGAGCAAGGTTCGGGAGAGTGGAAGGGCGTCAGTCCGGCTCATGCTGTCACCGTGCGCTCTTGCTGTGGTCCCTTCTCCGTTACCAGGGGAGCACGGCGCAGGCAGCCGTGTTCCGGGAAGGCCCGCTCGGCGTCGGGTGTGCTGTGGTACCAGCCAAGCCGGGGGTGGAGCTCGACGGTGGGGCCGGCCATGATCAGCGCCGGTCCCCGTAGCTGGTGCCCCTGGACCTCTTGGGGCAGGTCGTCTAGGGCGGCGGTAACGGTCCGTTGTGCCGGTGTGGTGGCCTGGTCCACAACCGCCGCCGGGTGATCGCCAGGGAGGCCGCCCTCGCGTAGCTGCTCACAGATAGCCTCCAGGTGGGTTAGGCCCATGTAGATCAGCAGGGTTTCATCGGTGCGGAACGGTGCCCACTCGGCGAGCTGCAGCGCCCCATCTCGGCGGTGGCCGGTGAGGAAGCGGCAGCTCTGAGCGTGATCGCGGTGAGTGAGAGGGATCCCGGCGTAGGCTGCCGCACCTTGGGCAGCGGTTACAGCGGGCACCACCTGGAAGGGGATGCCGTGCTCGATCAACCCCTCGATCTCCTCTCCGCCCCGGCCGAAGACGAAGGGATCCCCCCCCTTGAGCCGTAGGACCCGCTTACCGGCAGCGGCAAGCTCAATCAGCTTGTCGTTGATCGCCTCCTGGGGGAGGGTGTGCTGGCCACGGCGCTTGCCGACGGGGATGCGCTCGGCATCCTTGCGTACTAACTGGAGGAGCGCCGGTGCCGCAAGGTGGTCGTAGAGGACGACATCAGCTCGCTGCATCAAGCGTAAGGCGCGGAAGGTGAGCAAGTCCGGATCGCCCGGTCCTGCGCCGACGAGGAAGACTTCGCCGCGGTCGTCATTGCGTGCCTGCTCCCGGCGCAGCAGCTCAAGCATCTCCTGCTCGGCCTCTCGCTCCCGGCCAGCGAGCATGGATTCTGCCACCGGACCCTCAAAGGCCTGTTCCCAGAAACGCAATCGCTGTCGGCCCGTGGGTAAGGCGTTGGCGACGCGTTCGCGCAGGCGTCCGGCGAGGGCTGCCAGCCGTCCGTAGGCCGTGGGGAGCAGGGTCTCGATCTGGCTGCGTACCTGCCGAGCGAGCACGGGAGCAGCGCCACCGCTGGTGATCGCCACCTGTAGGGGGGAGCGGTCCACCACAGCCGGCGTGATATAGCTGCAGTACTCCGGGCGGTCGACCACATTCACCGGGATACCGCTGTCTCGACAGGCGTTGTAGATGGCCTGGTTGGTAGCCTCGTCCTCATCAGCGGAGAGCACCAGGGCTGCGCCCTGCTCCATGCCGGGGCGGTATACCGTAGCGCGATGGCGCGCACGCCCTGGATAGCGCTGCAGCAAGGCCTCGCAGGCGCTGTCGAGCTGGGGGGCGACGAGGGAGATGGTCGCCCCCGCGACGATCAGGTCCTCGGCCTTGCGTGCGGCGGTGTCGTTGCCCCCTGCGATCAGGCACCAGCGGTTATGGAGGTCGAGGAAGATCGGGAAGTGATCCATGGTCAGGCGCCCCTTGCAGGTGTTTACGGATGCCTTTTCATCATCGCTTATGCATGTGAGACGCCAATATCCCCGACGGGATAACCGCTCACGCCGGTGCCTTGCCTTCACTGAGTGCGCAGGCGTTCTTGCCGACCTCTAGCCGTCTTGCTTCCGCTTCCTCGGGATGGGAAAGGCCGAGGTTGATCCGCTTGATCTCCACATACGCTTGGGGGAAGTGCGGCAAGCTGTTGAGGATGTAGCTACGGAATGCCTCGGCCGTGGCGCTTGCCTGCTGCAGTCCCGGGTTGGTGCGGCACAGTTGGCCGAGGCTGGCGTTGAAGCGCCCCTGCTCGTCGGCCAGGCTGGGATCAGTGGCGTGCCCGGGGAGGACCATCGTCTGCTCGGACAGGGTGAGCATGCGCTGCAGAGAGGCCTGAAACAGCGGGGTCCAGGCCTCGGCTGCACCGCCGAGGTCAGGGCGGGCGATGGACTCCAGGAAGATGCTGTCCCCGCTGATCAGGTACCGTCCATCCACCAGGAAGGCGACCATCCCGAGGGTGTGGCCGGGAACGTGCAGGGCGTGCAGCCAGGTCTGGCCCACCGGTATGGCCTGACCGTCCATAAGGGGGGTGTAGTCGATGCGCGCCGGCAGCATGTCGAGCGGATGGATACCGTCGTAGGGATGGAGCCGGTAGGGCACGCCGTGGCGGTGAGCCAGTTGTGGTCCGCCGCTGATGTGGTCGGCATGCGCATGGGTGTCGAGCACCGCGGTGATCTTTGCGCCGTGATCGCGGGCGATGGCTTCGTAGGTGTCGAGGTGCCGGTTGGGGTCGATGATCGCGGCCTCGCCGTCGCTGAGGAGGACATGGCTGATATCTCCGCGGGCTGGGCGTACGACCTGGATCAAGGTGTATGACTCGGTATCGGCGATCACCTGCGGAGCGTAGAAGTCGCCCCAGGCCTCCATACCGCCGTCGAGGTTGAGGGCTGTATAGCCCAGCTCGCGCAGGCCGGCGGCGAGGTGCTCTGAGGTATGCCCCTCGCCACAGACGGTCAGAATAGGGCGATCCGCAGGTAGCTCGTGAGCCAGGTGTTCGCGGATCCCGCTCCGCACCGCAGCCGTCACATCCTCTTCTTCGTCGAGGTCGAGGAGCTCGAAATAGGGTCGGTTGATGGTCGGGGTGGGCCTCGGGCCTTCGACCCGCCAGCGCTCGAACTCGTCGCGATTCCGGACATCAAGGATGAAGAGAGGATCCCCGGCGAGCAGATGCTCCCAGGTGGCTGCCGGTGTCCAGGTAGTATGGACGATATCCAGCATAGCGGCCTCCTTGGATGCGTCCTGTGGCTTATCGTCGCAGTTTCTGTACCTTGCACCTTCGCTGAAGTGGGAGCGGGGCGCCATACCCCAAAAGAGATAGAATAAGAAAGATTAAAATTTGTTGGCTGGTCGCATACTAGCTCCGGCGCAGGGAGGGCGCGGTAGTCGGTCGAACTCTGAGGCAGGAGGGAGGGTCCTAGCGGAGGCAAAAAGCCCCAGGGCTTGGGGGCCCTGGGGCCTTACGGCTCGGCGCAGCTTCTGGAGGCTGGCCTACGGCATAGCGCAGGAGCCGCCGATCAGTTGAAGATGCTGGCCTTCTTCCGCGAGCGATCACCGGAGCTGCGCTCGTCCCGGGCCGAACTCCGGGTACGCTCCGGCTTTTGGGACTCGCTGGAACGGGCACTGCGCCGGGTGGCGGTGGAAGTGGCACGCTGCATAGAAGAGCCGATCGCGGACTCTGAGGTAGAGCTGTCGGACTCCTCGCTACGCCGTGTGATCTCGGTGCTACGACGGGTGACCGTCTCGCTGCGACGGGGCACGTCGCGGCGGCGTCCAGCCTCGCTGCTGCTGCGACGCGAGGCCGTGCTCGGTGAGCTCGTGCGACGCGAGCTCGTGCTCCGCTCCGAGCGCTCCTGGATGAGCTGCTGCCGAGCCTGGGCCTCACGCTGGTCGCGTGCCTCACGCGTCTCCCGCTCCGGGGTCTCACGTGAGGTGCTGCGCCGGGTCTCGGAACGTTGACCCTGCTGGCCCGAGGAGCGCATCTCGCTCATGCGGCGAGCGGATTGCTCCACCACATCCCGGGAAAGCAGGCGCTGATCGCCCAGGGACTTGATGAGGTCCTCCGTGCGGCGAGGTGCGAGCCGCTGGGAGCTGGTGGCCATATGCTCGTACAGGCGGCGGTAGGCCTTGGTGACCTCCCCCATGATCTGCGCCGTCTGCTCGAAATGCCGGTCCACCTCGCTGCGGACGTTCTGGACCTCCTCGCGATTCCGGCGGGCGACGCTCTCGGCATCTCGGATCTCCTGGGTGTTCGGGGACGAGGCACGCCCTACATACGCGCCCACCGCAGCACCCACGACAGCACCGATGACGAGTAACAGAATAGGATCGATTGCTTCCATACCGGACCTCCCGATTAGTTCTTGGGCTACTTTGTACCAAACGAGTTGTTGCGCGGAACAGGGTGCGCGCTTATACCGCGAGCCCGGCCACGACGGCCTCGGCCAAGCGCTCCGGATACCATATACGCAATCGCTGACCGTATCATCCCGCACAGATTACAGCGACGCGCATTCACGGGGGAGGCGCATGCACGGGTGGCTTGAAGCGGCGGCTCCGATCAGCGGGGTCGGCTGGGCGGGGCTCGTCCTGGGGGCGCTGCTCCTCGTCCTTACCCTCGGCCTGACCATTGCCGGCGGGGCGGCGCTGCTGCGTGGTCGTCTGCTTCGCGGTGCCTCGGGGCTCGCCGGTGGGCTGATCCTGCTCGGTGGGCTGGGGACCGCAGGCGCCCTGGCGCTGGGCGTGCTGGCCTACGAGCGACTGGAGCAGGAGCGTCCGGCGCTCGCGCTCCATTTCCAGCAGGTGGAAGAGCAGCGCTACGTGGCCCGTCTGGCCTACCCCGACGGGCGTACGGTCTCTCTGCCCCTGGCCGGCGATCAGTGGCAGGTGGATGCCCGGGTCTTGCGCTGGGGTGGGTTTGCGGCCCTGCTGGGGCTGGAGACCCGCTATCGGCTGGAGCGGATCAGCGGCCGTTACGCCGACCTGGAGGCGGAGCGCACGGCCCCGCGCAGCGTGCACGCCTTGGCACCCGAGCAACGGGGCATCGACCCGTGGCTGCTGGCCCAGCGCTACGGCGATCGACTGCCGTGGGTGGATGCGGCCTACGGCAGTGCCGCCTACCTGCCCATGGCCGACGGCGCCGAGTACCGGGTGGTGGTGACCCGTAGCGGTCTTGTCGCCCGGCCAGCCAACGCCGAGGCCGAGGAGGCGGTCCGCCGCTGGTAGGTCTCAGTCCCGTGCCCAGCCGGCGCGGCCGACTGGCCGGCCGTGGCGGTCGAGGATGAGGATCTCCACCTCGCTGTGTGCCGGATCGATCAGGGCCACGGCGGTGCGCTGCGCCTCCCGTGCCACCGCATCGCCCAGGGGCAGGCCGGCGGCCTCCGCTCGCTCGAATGCCTCTGCCACGGTGTTGGCGGTGGCGATGGCCTCTTGGCAGGCGGCGTCTGCGCCCAGGCCGCGGGCGGTGTCGGCGAGCCGGATCAGGTCCGCCTGGCCCCGTCGCGAGTGCACGTCTAGGAACCCCTGGCCCAGCTTGGTGATCTTGGCTATCCCTCCGGCGATGGTGATTCGTGGCACCGGATGCCGGCGCAGGTACTTGAGCATGCCGCCGACGAAATCGCCCATGTCGATCAGGGCCTCGTCAGGGAGCTTATGGTGGGCCTGCACGGCCTGCTCTGAGGTGCGCCCGGTGCTGCCGGCCACGTGCTCGATACCGGCGGCGCGGGCCACATCGACGCCGCGCTGGATGGCGTCGATCCAAGCGGCGCAGGAGAACGGCACCAGCACCCCGGTGGTGCCGAGCACGGAGAGTCCGCCCTCGATCCCCAGGCGCGGGTTGAGGGTCTGCGCCGCCAGCCGCTCGCCGTCCTCGATGGCGACCTCCAGTGTGACGTCCGCGGGGGCCGACAGCGCCGCGGCGGCCTCGGCGATGCCCTGCTCGAGATAGCCCCGCGGCCCCGGGTTGATCGCCGGTTCGCCGGCGGGCAGGGGCAGGCCGCCGCGGCGCACGGTACCGACCCCGGGGCCGGCGCGGAGTTGGATCCCGCTCCCCGGACCCCCGGGGCGGGCGGTCACCGAGACCATCGCGCCGTGGGTGACGTCGGGATCATCGCCGGCGTCCTTGATGACCCCGGCCCGCGCCCAGCCGTCGCCCCGCGCCTGATCGGCCAGGGCGAAGGCCGGGGCCCGCTCCCGCGGCAGGTGGACGGTGACCGGGTCGGGAAAGGTGCCGCTGACCAGGGCCGTGAAAGCCGCACGGGCGGCTGCGGCCGCACACGCGCCGGTGGTCCAGCCGCGGCGCAGGGCCGTGCCGGTGGCATCCTTGGTTGGCGGAGGGGCGCTGTGGCTCATGCCTAGAAATCATACCGCACGCCCGCCCGCACCAAGCGCCCCGGATCGGCTTCCAGGGAGGAGTCGTTGCTCTCGTCGAGGAGGTTGTCGATCCCGCCCTGCAGTCTGAGGCCCTCCCAGCTCGGGGGGGCATACCCGAGATCCAGGCTGGTGCGGGTGTAGGCGCTGTCCCAGTCATCCTCGTCGACCCGAACCTCGTCGGCATAGCGGGTGCGCAGCTGCACCTCCAGCGGGTCCGTGGGCGTCCACAGGGCTTTGGCCACCGCCGTCCACTCCGGCGTGTTGGTCAGTGTCTCCCGAGTATCCCGGTCGATGGCGTCGAGATAGGTCGCGCCCAGCGTCAGCTCGAGCTGGGGATCGAAGGCGGCGCCGAGCTCGAGCTCGGCCCCCTGGGCGCGGGCATTGTCGATGTTCTTGAAGGTCCTGTACTCATCGCCTGAGCCAGGCGCATCACCGATGCGATCGTCGTACTCGGTGTAGAACAGGCCGAGGTCGTAGGAGGCTGCGATCTCCCGCTGCAGGTCGAACTCCCCGCCGATGCCGATCTCGTAGTTGCGGCTGCTCTCCGGGTCGAGGTCGTGGCGCTCGTCCTTGCCGACTCCCTTGTCAATGACCTGGGCGCCGCGAACCTTCTTGCCGTTCCTGTTTGCATCGGCATAGAGGGAGCGTAGCTCGGGCAGCTTGAACCCCTCGGCGTACTGTGCACGCAGCCGGGCCTGGGGGGTCAGCCGGTAAACGGTGCCGGCCTGCAGCGAGGTGTTGTCCGCCTCCGTGGAGGTCTCATCGTGACGGGCGCCGTAGACCAGATCCAGTCGGTCCGTGGCTTGCCACTCGTGTTGCACGAAGGCGCCCGCCACCCACTGGTCATCCTTGGGGTTGCCCTCCAGCGCCAGATCCTGATAGACCTGCTGCTTGTGCTCGAAGCCGCTCAGCACCGTGTGGTGGGGGGCTGGCTGCCACTGGGCCCGGAAGTCGTTGACGCGATCGGTCAAGGTAGCCTCGCGGATCCCGAATTCGCTTTCCGCGGCGTTGTCGTCGAACTCCTGAGGCTCGAGGAAGACGTTGGAGCGATCGAACTCGTAGTGGCTCTCGTAGGCCTGGTAGCGCAGCTCCAGGGCCTCGGTGGGTAGCCATTCCGCGGTCGCGGACAGGTCCCGGCGGTTGCTCTCCTCGGTCTGCTCGGCAGCAAAATCGTAAAATTTAGTTTTGCCATCCTTGAGCTTCTTCTTGAGTTGTTGCTCCCGACGCTCCTCTGTCAGGAACCCAGCCTCCAGGTCGATGCTGAAGCTGTCGGTGAGCCAGTGGGTCACCCCCGTGCGGAGATTGTAGACGTCGGCAGATGCGCGACGCGTGTCCTCGAACGTCTGAGGGCTGAGTTCATCTTTCTCCTCTTTTTTCTCCCCCTTCTCCTTTGGTGTGGTGGTCTCCTCTGCCGAGTAGGCCTCGCGCTCTAGGGCGTCGGCGAAGAGCCGAAAGCGCGTATCCCGGGTGCCTCCACCCAAGTAGAGGGCCCCGTGGTTTCGCTCGCCGCCATCCGCGTCGGTCGGGGCGCCGGTCTGGAGCTCGACGCCGCCTTCCAGGCCAGGTCCCGGGCGGCGGGTGATGACATTGATCACGCCGGCTACGGCATCGGCGCCGTAGGCGACGCTGCCGGGGCCCTTGACGATCTCGATACGCTCGACGTGGCTGACCGGGATCCGGTTGAGTTCGTTGCTACGCGATGAGGTGCCGGCAATGCGGCGGCCGTCGACGAGGTAGAGCATGTCTTCGCGATTGCCGCCGCGGATGGAGAAGGTGTTGCTGTCCGCCCCGGTGAAGATGCTCGATTCCGCTTGCAGCGCCTCATCGAGCATAGTAGCGCCGCTGCGCCGGAGCTCCTCCCCGGCGAGGATCTCCGTGGTCGCCGGCGTTCGCTCCACCTGGCGCTCCGTGCGCGTGGCTGCGGTGACGGTCAGCTCGGGGAGGACGGCGGGCTCTGCCTCGGCCAATCCTGCCTTCGATGCTGCCATCAGGGGGAGGGACGCGGCGCCGCTCAGCAGCGCCCTAGCGATGGGTTGCCCTATAGCCATGCTGTGACTCCTCTGCGCACCGCCCGTGCGCGATTGCGGATGTGTGTGCCGCAAGGAGTCAGTGGGGCAGGGTTCGGCTAGCCGAGGTGGCGCCCGGCTAGATGCGGTGCGCGCTGCTGGATGCTGTGCGCACTGGGGACCGATCCCGGCACACCGCCCCCCGCGGTCTTCCGGTTGGCCATGGGCCGGTCTCCGGGCTCGTGGGGTGGAGGCGAGGGCACCTCCGCGCGGCAGACTGCCTTCCCGCGGATGCCGCCCAGGGGACGTTCGGTCCGCAGTGGCTTTCGGGGTCTGCCGCCACCCACCTACCGTTGCGGGGGCAGCGCCGGACTCGCCGCAGCAGGCGGCTGTACCGGTCTTCCCGTTTCACCCGCGAGGCGGAGCGGCCTCGGCGGGTACCCATAAGCGACGCGGATGATAGCAAGATCGCTCGTAAGGGTCAATGAATCTATATTGCGACAAAGCGTCACGAGGCCCCCTGGCGGTGGTTGCGTAGCCACGCCAGCGCCTGCTCAGCGTCGGTGGCCACGTGCGCGTTGGAAGGGGCCGGCGGCCGCTCCACCATGACGATCGCTACCCCGCAGTCCCGGGCCGCCTCCAGCTTGCTGCGGGTGGCGCCGCCGCCGGCGTTCTTGGTGACCAGGGTCTCGATCCGGTGCGCGCGGAGCAGCCGGCATTCCTCGGCGTAGTCGAAGGGGCCGCGCTGGAAGAGGAGTTCGGCCTCGGGTGGGGTCTGCACCGGTTGCTCCAGGCAGCGGATCCAGTAGCGGTGGTGGGGTGCGGCGCAGAAGGCCGGGACCTCCTGATTGCCGATGGTCAGCAGCACCCGCCGCGGCTGCCTCCCCAGCGCCTCGGCGGCGGCGGCCATGCCGCCCACCCGCTGCCAGTGCTCGTCGGGCCCCGGCTGCCAGGCTGGCCGGCGCAGCGTGAGCAGTGTCGTCCCCGTCGCCCGGGCAGCGGCTGCGGCGTTGGCCGAGATCCCCGCCGCGAAGGGGTGGGTGGCATCAACCAGACGGTGTACGTGGTAGCGGCGCAGGTAATCGGCCAGGCCCTCGGCCCCGCCAAAACCGCCGCGGCGGACGGGCAGCTGGGGCAGCCGCGGATGGCGGGTCACTCCCGCCACCGAGTAGACCGCAACGAGCCCGGGCTCCCGCTCCAGGGCGCGGGCCAGGGTGAGCGCCTCGCCGGTACCGCCGAGGAGCAGCACGCGCAGCGGCTCAGGCGTCATGGCGGGGGTGCACAGGGGGCTGTAGCGGTGGATGGCAGGTCATGGCGTCTCGGCAGCGGCTCGGTGATCCGGTGGTTTGGCGGTTTGACGCCGGTGCGTGAGCTGCCTAGAGTATCAGCTTTCTCAGGTGCCCCGCGCGAGCAGCAGCGGGGTGAAACGGGAAGACCGGTACAGCCGCCTGCTGCGGCGAGTCCGGCGCTGCCCCCGCAACGGTAGGTGGGGGGCGGATCACGAAGGCCACCGCAAGGCGTCGTCGTTCGGCGGCGGGCCCTGCGGGAAGGCGATCCGCCCGGGGTCATCCGACCCCGCCCACGAGCCCGGAGACCGGCCTGAGGGCACCCAGGTGCCGCGGGAGGCGGCAGACCGGGGCAGGCTACCGTTTGCCGGGCGCGAGCGCGACCCCTTCCCCCTTCTTCTGTCTTCCTCCCTGCGGTGTGGCCAGATCGACGTGCGTGCGGGTGGCGCGCAAAAGGGAGGAAAACATGCCCAGAAACACCACTAGCCGGATCGCCGCGGGCGTGGCGGCCGGCCTTGCCGTGAGTGCTATCCCGGCCCTTGCCGATACCGACGGGGGGGCACAGCTCACCCCCCTCGTGGTCACGCCAACCCGGATGGCCCAGACCGTCGATGAGTCCTTGTCCTCCGTCTCCGTCATCGACCGCGAGGCGATTGACCGCCAGCAGCCGCGGCAGGTCTCGGATCTGCTGCAGGGCCGGGCAGGGACGAGCCTGACGGCCAGCGGGCCGTTCGGCAAGGACACCAGTCTGTTTATGCGTGGCACCAACTCCGACCACACCCTGCTGCTGGTGGATGGGGTGCCGATGAACTCTGCGACGCTAGGAGGAGCGGCGTGGCAATACCTTCCCCCGGCCGAGATCGACCGCATTGAGGTGGTGCGCGGGCCGCGCACCAGCGTCTACGGCGCCGACGCCATCGGCGGCGTGGTGCAGGTCTTCACCCGCCGGGGGGAGGAGAGTCCCCCGCGCTTCCGTGCCTTCGGCGGCGCCGGATCGTTTAATACCCACGAATTCGGGTTGGGCGTCTCCGGCGGGAGCGAGGCGAGTCGCTATGCTCTCTCGGCCAGCCACCACGAGACGGACGGCATCAACGTCCAGGATGATGCCGGGGATGACGATCCCGACGGCTTTGAGAACACCAGCTTCAGTGGTCGGCTGAACCATCGGCTTCCCGGCGGCGCCGAGCTATTTGCTACGGGGCTGCGCTCGGAGGGTGCTACTGATTTTGACGGGGAGATTCATGGTCGGGAGGACTGGACGGACCACGTCTTCCAGGCTCTCCGCGGCGGCGTCCGCGGGGACCTCACCGAGCGCTGGTTCAGCGAGCTGGCGGTCTCCCAGGCGAAGGATGAGCAGGATACCTTCGACAGTGAAGGCGGCGAGTCCCGGTATTACACCGATCGCCATGAGGTGAGTTGGCGGAACGAGGTGTATTGGGGCGCCGGGCACGTCTGGGCCTTTGGCGGTGACTGGCGAGATGAGGAGGTCGACACCACCAACGATTATGACGAAACCAGTCGGTACAACGCCGGTGCGTATTCGCAGCTCGAGTTGGATTTGGGCCGACATGACCTCGGTGCCAGCCTGCGTTACGACGACAACGAGGCCTACGGCGACAACGTGACCGGTCAGGTCGCCTGGGGTTTTGATGCGACGGATCGGGTTCGGCTTCGTTCGAGCTATGGCACGGCCTTCAAGGCACCAACATTTAGTGATCT
>JBKGYE010000052.1:0-10916 GCA_046546255.1 Halorhodospira sp.
TAGTGCTTGCGCATCTTGCCGGAGATGTGGGCGGTCACTATGTGGCCGTTCTCCAGCTCGACGCGGAACATCGTATTGGGCAGGGTGTCGACGATCACCCCCTGCATGCGGATGGAGTCTTCCTTCGCCATGCGCCTCTCTGATCGTGGTCGCTGCTGGTCCAGTGGACGGGCCCAGCGGACCCGTAAACTTCCTAAAAGCGCGAACTATACCGAGGTCTGTCGGCTGCGGCAAGGTATGCCGCGGGGATCTCACGCCACCCACTGCCAGCGCTGGCCATCGTAGACCTCATGGGGACGGAAGTCGGCCTTGTAGGCCATCGCCGGAGCCTCCGGGATCCAGTACCCCAGGTAGACATGGTGGGCGCCGAGGCGCTGGGCCTCGCTGAGCTGCAGCAGTACCGCCAGGTTGCCGAGTCCGCGGCGCTCCGCCTCAGGGGCATAGAAGGTGTAGACGGCTGAGAGCGCGCACGGGAGGAGGTCCGTGACTGCTACCGCGAGCAGCGGTCCATCCGCCTCAGCGCGCAGCTCGTAGAGCAGGGTTGGGCACCAGGGTGCGGTCAGGAAGCGCACGGCTTCTGTCCGGGTCGGGTTCGCCATAGCGCTCCCGGGATGGCGGTGAGCGAGATAGCGCTGGTAGAGCGCTAGGTGCTCCTCGGTCACCACCGGGTGGTGGGGTGTGATATGGAGATCGGCGTTGTTGCGTTGGCATCGCCGGTGCCGGCGCCGGGGACGGAAGTGGGCGACCGGCAAGCGTAAGGATTGGCAGGCGTTGCAGCCAGGACAGGCCGGCCGATAGATGTATCGCCCGCTGCGTCGGAAGCCCTGCTCGAGCAGGAGCCGGTAGCGTGCTCCGTCGAGGGCGATCCGAGGCGAGAGGAATTCCAGCTGCGCGGTGCGGCCGCTGATATAGGCGCACTCATGCCGCTCGGTGCGCAGCAGCGCCCGCGCCGGGTCGTAGGAGGAGCCCGTCACCGTCCCCCCTGCCAGCTGCGGTGCTCCGCGACCGGGGCTAAGTCGTGGTCTAGCCGCCACGGTCCTGGCCGCTGGGGGTGCTCCAGGGCATGCTCGAGGCGCTGGAGGTACTCGCGACGCGGGATCTCGCGCACCCCCAAGCGTTCGAGGTGCGGATTGCTCATCTGGCAATCGAAGAGGGTGAATCCCCAGCGCCATAATTGTGCGGTCAGCCAAGTCAAGGCGGTCTTCGAGGCGTCCTCAAGACGGCTGAACATCGATTCGCCGAAGAAGGCACCGCCAAGGGCGACACCGTAGACACCGCCGATGAGCTCCTCCTCAAGCCACGCCTCAGCGGAGTGGGCGTAGCCCCGCTCATGGAGTTCGGTGTAGGCGGTGATCATCTCCCGTGTGATCCAGGTTCCTTCCTGGTCCGGGCGTGGCGCGGCGCAGCCGGCGATGACTGCCTCGAAGGCCCGATCCAGGGTCACGGCTAGCCGGCCTTGGTTCAGCCGCCGGCGCAGGCTGCGGCTGACATGGAAATCGCCAGGGAGAAAAACGCCGCGCGGATCGGGGCTCCACCAGAGAATGGGCTGCCCTTCCCCGTACCAGGGGAAGATCCCGTTGCGGTAGGCCGTGGTGAGTCGTTCGGGGGAGAGGTCGCCGCCGACGGCCAGAAGCCCATTGGGCTCGGCCATGGCCTCCTCGGCCGCCGGAAACGGCTCATCGGGGGTGCGCTCATTCAGCCAGCGTAGCCGCCGCATCGCTCTCCCATCGCTTGCCGGTGAGTCCGCATACGGTTCGAGGCATGATGCCACAGCCCTGCCACCCTTATCATACAGTCTGTCCTGCGTTGCGTGCAGGCGCCAGGGCATAGGCCTAGGGCTCGCTTGCCGCTGGCCCGATGGTCGCTGACAATGATGGATTGGTTGCTGACAAGGTGGTAGAGCTGTGACGGAGCCTGAGGAACAAGACGGCGACGAGGCCTTTCTGGGCCATCAGTTGCAGCGTCGACTGCGTGAGGCGGCGATGGTCGTGCTCGGGGGGGTTGCCGCCTTCATGCTCCTGGCCCTGTGGAGCTACAGCGGCGACGATCCGGGCTGGAGTACTAGCGGCGCCGGTAACGCCGCTGAGGTACAGAACCTGGGTGGCATCGCCGGCGCCTGGTTCGCCGACGGTGCCTTGCTGCTGTTCGGCTATCTCGCCTACCTCGTGCCCCTGTTCATGGCTTGGGGGGCTTATCGCGCCTTCCGCCTGCTGGATGAGCCGGACCTGGACCCGATGGCGGTGGCGGTCCGTGCCGTGGGATTGGTGCTGGCCTTGTTTGCCGGTGCCTCCCTGGCGACGCTGCACGTCCCCGGCGCCGGTCTGCCGCTGGGGGCTGGCGGGCTTATCGGCGAGGTCAGCGCGCAGTATCTCCACGGCTGGCTCGGCTTCATCGGCGCCTCGCTGATGGCCGGGGTCCTGTTCCTGGCCGCGTTGACGCTGGCTACAGGCTTTTCCTGGCTGGCGCTGTCGGAACGGGTGGGGCGCTGGACGCTCGCCTTGGTCCATGGCCTGCGCCACCTGCTCCACGAGCGGGTTGTCGGTACTGCCACCACCGGGATCCAGGCCCTGAGAGAGGGGATTGCGGAGCGACTTGCGCCGCGCTCTGCTGCCCCCCCGCAAGAGGTGGGGGCGCCGCCGCGTATCGCCCCCCCCGCGGAGGTCGGGCAGGAAGAGGCGGCGTCGGCTTCAGGGCGCTCAGCTACGGGGGCCGGCAACGCGGTGCGCAAGGCCGTGCAGCTGCTCCCGGGTGCAAATGGTAGCGACAAGCCGTCGGCGGAGCAGGCGGTGGCGGAAACCGCCACAGCGCCGCTGGCGGAGCGTTCGGCGCCGGCCTCGGAGCCGGCGCCCAAGAGGCGCGCTGGGAGTGGCCATCGACGCGCCCGCACCGAGAGCGGTTCCGTGATGCCGCCGATGGAGCTGCTCGACGATCCACCGACCGGCAAGGGGGGGTATTCCCGAGAGATGCTCTCGACCATGTCGCAGCAGGTGGAGGAGCGCTTGCGCGAGTTCGGGGTCGAGGTGCAGGTGGAGACGGTTCAGCCTGGACCGGTAATCACACGCTTCGAGGTCCAGCCTGCGCCGGGTGTGAAGGTCAGCCAGATCTCCAATCTGGCCAAAGACCTGGCACGCGCGTTGTCGGTGCGCTCGGTGCGCGTGGTGGAGGTGATCCCGGGGAAGCCCACGGTGGGCCTGGAGATCCCCAATGAGAAGCGCGATGTCATTGCCTTGTCGGAGATCATCCGCTCACAGGAGTACGCGAGCACGAAATCACCGCTAACGATGGCCTTGGGCAAGGATATCGGAGGCTATCCGGTGACCGCCGATCTGGCCAAGATGCCCCACCTGCTGGTTGCCGGCACTACGGGCTCCGGCAAGTCCGTGGGTATCAACGCCATGATCCTGTCGCTGCTCTACCGCAACGCCCCTGAGCGAACCCGCTTGATCATGGTGGACCCGAAGATGCTGGAGCTGTCGGTCTACGACGGTATCCCGCACCTGCTTGCGCCGGTGGTCACGGACATGAACGATGCCGCCAACGCCTTGCGCTGGTGTGTGGCCGAGATGGAGCGGCGCTATCGCCTCATGGCTGCCCTTGGGGTGCGCAATGTCGATGGCTTCAACGAGAAGGTCCGGGCTGCCCGGGAGGCCGGGGAGCCGTTGCGTGACCCGCTCTTCGATGCCGGCGACCCTCAGGAGCAGACCCTGGAGCAGACCCTGGAGGAGGAAGTACCGCAGGCGCCGGAGCTCGACGAGCTGCCGTTCATTGTGGTGGTGGTCGATGAGCTGGCGGATATGATGATGATAGTCGGCAAGAAGGTAGAGGAGCTCATTGCCCGGTTGGCGCAGAAGGCGCGGGCGGCCGGTATCCATTTGATCCTGGCCACCCAGCGTCCCTCGGTGGACGTCATCACCGGGCTGATCAAGGCGAACATCCCGACCCGCATCGGTTTCCAGGTCTCCTCGAAGGTGGACTCGCGGACCATCCTCGATCAGCAGGGTGCCGAGGCCCTGCTGGGTTATGGCGACATGCTCTATGTGCCCCCTGGCAGCGGTGTCCCACAGCGTGTGCACGGCGCTTTCGTCTCTGATGCGGAGGTCCACCGTGTGGTGGAGCACCTCAAGTCGGCGGCCGAGCCGGAGTACGTGGAGGAGATCCTTCAAGATACCAGCGAGTCGGCCCCCATCCCCGGATTGCCGGGTGAGGGCAATGGCGGAGGTGGCGGCGAGAGCGACCCGCTCTACGACGACGCCGTGCGTATCGTCACTGAGACGCGTAAGGCATCGATTTCCGGTGTGCAGCGGCGGCTGAAGATCGGCTACAACCGTGCTGCACGCCTGGTCGAGGAGATGGAGGCGGCCGGCGTGGTTGGTCCTTTGCAATCCAACGGTGGCCGTGAAGTCCTCGCCCCATCGCCGCCGGAGGTGGGCGGTGGATGAGCCGGGAGGCGGCATTGGCAACGGGGTAGATACTGGCGTGACGCTGTGCGCGCCCAGGGCTATCCTGATCACTTTAACCGGGCGCATTGGACGCCCGAGCAAGGGGGTAAGAAGGCAATGCTGCATAGGTTTCGGGGCGGCGCTCTGGTTGCGATCGCCGTGCTCGGTCTCGGTACCGCCGAGGCCGGCCAGCTCGAGGCGTTGGAGGCCTATTACCAGGAGGTGGAGACCGTGCAGGGGCGCTTCGAGCAGCAGACCGTGGACGATCGCGGCCAGGTGGTGGAGGCGTCGTCCGGTACCTTTGCCATTCACCGTCCAGATCGCTTCCATTGGTCCTACGAGGGGGATGTTGCTCAGGAGATCGTCGCCGATGGCGAGCGGCTGTGGGTGTTCGATGTAGCGCTTGATCAGGTGACGGTTCGCGATCAGCGCCAAGCGCTCGGCAGTGCGCCGGCGCAGCTGCTCGCTGGTGACTATGCCGAGCTTGAGGAGGCGTTCAAGCTGGAGGCTGGCGCAGAATTCGTGCGTTTGACTCCCCGCGACGGTGGGCAGAGCTTCGATGAGGCGCGCCTGCGCATGGTCGATGACCGCCCTGCGGCCCTGGAGATTGACGATGCCCTGGGCCAAGAGACCCGCGTGGCGTTGAAGCAGGTGCGGGTCAACGAGTCGGTGGACGAGTCGCGTTTCGACTTCCAGCCGCCGGAGGGCGTGGATGTCTACGAGGCGCAAGGGAGCGAGGCGATCCATTGAGCGAGGGCGCTAGTGCACCTCTGGCCGAGCGTATGCGCCCGCGTAGCATCGAGGAGCTGGCCGGGCAGGGCCATCTGCTCGACACGGGCCGGGCCCTGGCGGCGTGTATCGCCGCGGGGCGGCCGCACTCGATGATCCTGTGGGGGCCGCCGGGGAGCGGGAAGACCACCCTGGCTCGGCTCGTCGCAGACCGTGCCGAGGCGCGTCTGCTCACCCTCTCGGCCGTGACCGCCGGGGTCAAGGAGATCCGCTCTGCCATGACTGAAGCCGCCGAGCGTTGGCAGGCGGGGAGATGGACCGTGCTCTTCGTGGATGAGGTGCACCGCTTCAACAAGGCGCAGCAGGATGCCTTTCTGCCCTATGTCGAGGACGGCACCGTGATCTTCGTGGGAGCGACTACCGAGAACCCGTCCTTTGAGCTGAACAAGGCGCTGCTCTCCCGCGCTCGTGTCTATCGGCTCCGCCCCCTGGATGAGCAGGCCCTTGAAGCGCTGCTGGAGCGCGCCCTGCAGGATCGCGAGCGCGGGCTGGGCATGCGGGCGCTGACCGTGACCGAGCGTGCCCGTGGGCTTCTGCTGCGCGCCGCGGACGGTGATGCACGACGTCTGCTCTCAGCGCTGGAGATCGCCGCCGATCTAGCCGGCGGCGGCGAGATCGATGCCGATACTGTGACCGAGGCGGTGGCCGGCGGCGCCCGTCGCTTCGATAAAGGGGGCGACGATTTCTATGACCAGATCTCTGCCCTGCACAAGGCGATCCGTGGTTCGGATCCCGATGCCGCGCTGTACTGGCTGGCGCGCATGCTCGATGGCGGCTGCGATCCGCACTATCTTGCCCGGCGGCTGATCCGCGTCGCCTCCGAGGATATCGGCAATGCGGATCCGCGAGCACTGCAGGTCGCCCTCCATGCGGCTGAGGCCTACGAGCGCCTCGGCTCACCGGAGGGCGACCTGGCCCTGGCCCATGCCGCTGCCTACGAGGCCTCTGTGCCCAAGAGCAATCGTGTCTATGTAGCCTGGCAGGCGGCCGAGCGTGATGCCCGTGAGCACGGCTCGCTTGAGGTCCCGCTGCATCTGCGCAATGCCCCCACGAGCCTGATGCGAGAGCAAGGCTTCGGCAGCGGCTACCGCTACGCCCACAATGAGCCGGAGGCCTACGCGGCCGGTGTGCAGTACATGCCTGATGCCTTGGTCGGCAGGTGCTACTATGAGCCCAGTGATCGCGGGCTGGAGCAGCGGATCACTGAGCGCTTCCGGCGGCTGCGGGCCCGGCAGCCGTAATCGTCCGGCATAGCGCGAGCCGGGGCGGCATCATTAGAATGCCCGTTCATCAACGGGCGTTTGTCCTGGTACCAAGGAGCTCGCGACACCTATGATCGACCCGAAGCTGCTGCGCAATGACCCGGAAGGCGTCGCCGAGAATCTAGCTCGGCGAGGAGCCGAGTTCGACCCCGCCGGCTATCGTGATCTGGACGCACGCCGCCGGGCGCTGCAGCAGGAGACTCAGGAGCTGCAGAATGAGCGCAACCGGCGCTCCAAGGAGATCGGCGCGGCCAAGAAGCGCGGCGAGGACATCGAGCCGCTGAAGGCCGAGGTCAGCCGCATCGGCGATCGCCTCAGCGAGGTCGAGCAGGCGCTGGCGCAGGTGCAGGAGGAGCTGGAGCGCTTGCATCTGGGACTACCGAATCTGCTCGATGAGCAGGTTCCCGACGGCGAGGACGAGGCGGATAACGTAGAGCTGCGCCAGTGGGGGGGGATCCCGGCGCTGCACTTCTCCCCTCGGGATCACGTCGACCTCGGCGAGCTCCTCGGCGGCATGGATTTCGAGGCTGCTGCACGCATCGCCGGCAGCCGCTTCGTGACCCTTAGTGGCGAGTTGGCCCGTCTGCATCGGGCCTTGACGCAGTTCATGCTCGATCTGCACACCCATGAGCATGCCTATACCGAGGTCTACGTCCCCTACCTGGTCAATGCGCAGTCCCTGACCGGGACCGGGCAGCTGCCCAAGTTCGAGGCCGACCTCTTCCGTGTCGACCACGATCCTACCTTCTACCTGGCTCCGACGGCTGAGGTGCCTGTGACCAACCTGGTACAAGGGCAGATCCTCGAGGATGGCGAGATGCCGTTGCGTTTGGCCTGCCATACCCCTTGCTTCCGCTCCGAGGCGGGGAGCTATGGCAAGGACACCCGCGGCATGATTCGCCAGCACCAGTTTGAGAAGGTGGAGCTGGTGCAGGTGGTGCGCCCTCAGGAGTCCTGGGAGGCCCTGGAGGCGCTCACCGGCCACGCTGAGACCGTGCTGCGCCGCCTGGCTTTGCCCTACCGTGTGGTTTCCCTGTGTGCCGGGGATATCGGCTTCTCTGCGGCGCGGACCTACGACCTGGAGGTATGGTTGCCGGCCCAGGGGCGCTATCGCGAGATCTCCTCCTGCTCCAACTTCACCGACTTCCAGGCCCGCCGGCTGCAGGCGCGTTGGCGGAATCCGGACACCGGCAGGCCGGAGCCGGTGCATACCCTCAACGGCTCCGGCTTAGCCGTAGGGCGCTGCCTGGTGGCTGTCCTGGAGAACTACCAAGAGGCCGATGGCCGTATCCGGGTGCCGGAGGTGCTGATTCCGTATATGGGCGGCAAGGAGGTCCTCGGAGGGTGATGAGGCTCCCGGGAGGGCACCGCCCATCGCCCTGCTGCTGAATCGATAAACAATCTATTATTTCAAAAGTAATACGATTTGTTTTCCTTTTGGGGCAGCCTGGTTAGAGTAGGTCCCCGCACGGCGGGGTCTCTCGTTGGCGCTAAGCCGGTGAGGCACGCCGCAGCCGATCCTGAATCGAGCAATCAGATCCTGTGGGTAGGACGAACGGACTATGAGCCATAACCAGGTCAACCGATACACCGATTTCAGCCTGCGTGAAGAGGCGCTGATCAACGGCGGTGAGCATGTGCTGTGCGCCTACATCATGCGCCCGCGGGAGGGCTATGGGCCCGAGGAGACCGCGGCGCACTTTGCCGCCGAGTCCTCGACCGGCACCAACGTTGAGGTCTCGACCACGGATGATTTCACCCGGGGGATTGATGCCCTGGTCTACGCCGTCGAGGATCTCGGGGGTGGCGACTACGAGGTGCGAATCGCCTATCCCATCGTACTTTTCGACCGGAATATCCGGGATGGTCGCGCGCCGATCGCTTCCTTCATCACCCTGTGCGTGGGCAACAACCAGGGCATGGGGGATGTTGAATACGCCAAGCTGCACGATTTCTATGTCCCGCCGGCCTACCTCAGGCTCTTCGACGGTCCTGCCCGAAACATCAAGGACCTGTGGCGGGTTCTCGACCGCGACATGGACAACGGTGGCATGATCGTGGGCACGATCATCAAGCCCAAGCTGGGCCTGCGGCCGCAGCCGTTCGCTGATGCGTGCTACGACTTTTGGCTCGGGGGCGATTTCATCAAGAACGACGAGCCGCAGGGCAACCAGGTATTCGCGCCCATGCGCGAGACCATCCCGCGCATCGTCGAGGCCATGCGCCGGGCCCAGGATGAGACCGGGGAGTCCAAGCTCTTTTCGGCCAACGTCACCGCCGATGATCCGGAGGAGATGGTTGCCCGTGGGGAGTTCATCCTCGAGCAGTTTGGTGAGTTCGCCGATCATGTGGCGTTCCTCGTGGACGGCTATGCTGCTGGTCCCGCCGCGGTCACCACGGTCCGTCGCAACTTTCCCAACCAGTTCCTGCACTTCCACCGGGCCGGCCATGGTGCCGTGACGAGCCCGCAGTCCAAGCGTGGCTACACCGCCTTTTGCCTGTCCAAGATGGCGCGGTTGCAGGGCGCCTCGGGCATCCATACTGGCACCATGGGCTTCGGCAAGATGGAGGGCGACCCCGCGGATAAGCGCATCGCCTACATGCTGGAGCATGACAAGGCCGACGGCCCCTGTTTCCAGCAGGACTGGAAGCGCATGCCGTCGACGACCCCGATCATCTCTGGGGGGATGAATGCCCTGCGGCTGCCGGCGTTCTTCGATAATCTTGGTCATTCCAACGTCATCCAGACCTCTGGCGGCGGCGCCTTTGGGCACAAGGATGGAGCGGTTGCCGGGGCGCGGTCGCTGCACCAGGCGCATAACGCGTGGTACAACGGTGTCGGCCTGCTGGAGGCGGCGAAGGAGCACGCCGAGCTCCGCGGCGCGTTCGAAAGCTTCCCCGAGACCGCGGATCAGTTTTACCCCGGATGGCGTGAGGTGTTGGGGATCAAGGGCTGATCCTTCCTGTCGTGATAGGGCGCGTGAGGGCGGACCTTCGGGCCCGCCTTTGCTGTTGTGGGTAGGGGAGGCGTTCGCGCGCTTGTGCAGGCCGGCTCTCCACAAGCGGATTGGCGGTCCCTATGATCACGATCCTCCAGCTCACCGATCTGCATCTGAGCGCCGATCCGGCAGCTGTGCATCACGGGGTCATGCCTTGGGCACGGTTGGCTGAGGTGCTTGAGCAGGCTCGGCGGGGACCGACGCCAGATCTGGTCATGGTCACCGGCGATATCAGCCACGATGCGGGCTACGAGGTCTATCGCCCCTGCCGCCATATCCTCGGGCGCTTGCGCGCCCCGGTCCAGGTGTTGCCGGGGAACCACGATGTGCCGCGGGCATTTGCGGCCTCCTTCCCGGCCGGTGCCGTGGTCGGGTTCGCCGCTGAGCGCTGGCTTGGCTCGTGGCGGCTGTTGAGCCTCAATAGCCAGATCCCCGGGGCGGTACCAGGGCGCCTGGGCAAGCGGCAGCAACGCTGGCTTGAGGGGGCGCTGGCGACGGATCCACAGGTGCCCACTGTGCTGGCGCTGCATCATGCCCCTGTGTCGGTCGGGGCCCCTTGGCTGGATGCGCATCGCCTGGTTGATCATGCGGCGTTGCTCGAGCTCCTGTCACGCTATCCTGCGGTGCGTGCGGTGCTCTTCGGTCATGTCCATCAAGCGGTGGATCAGGCTACGGCTAGCGGCACACGGATGATCGCCACGCCGGCGGTCTCCGTACAGTTCCGGCCAGGCTCTCGTCGGTTCAGCGTTACCGGTGCGCCGCCGGCGCTGCGCTGGCTGAGGCTCTCGGCTACGGGGGAACTGGATACCGAGCTCTGGCAGCCGGAGCCACCAGTAGGCAGTCGCTTGCGGCGTTTGGGCAGGTTGTCTTGGGCGGAAGGGGCCCGCTCCCGGACCGGGATAGACGGTCCCGGTCCGGGGCAGGGGAGAGCCACTCGCTGGAAAGCCCGAGCAGCTGCAACAGGCTCAAAAAGAGATTATAAATAGCGACATACAGCGTAACGGTGGCCATGATGTAGTTGTCCTCGCCGCCGTTGACCATCTCGCCGGTCTGGTAGAGGATCAGATCATCGACTTCTTAAAATCAAACTAAATCAATAGCTTGTCAGTTGATATCCCGGATTGGTAGCAGAATCGAACGCACTCAGACCGAAGCCCGACGTAGCGCCTCCCGCTCTTTGACTGCCTGTTGACGGCAGGTATCGAGGTGAGCAGCAAGGTCGTGGATCAGGACCAGCCAGGGTGCCTTGCGGCTGTCGGAGGCACGGAAGGCCGGGACCGGGAAACTGCCCTCGTTGGCCAGCCGCCGGGAGTGTGCAGGCGTGTAGCCCCAGTATCGCTCCCCGGCCTCTTCAACCGTAAGCGTGGTGCGGTACTCGTGTTCCGCCATCAAGAGTAGCAGGGTAGGCGATCGCGTGGACATAGTGG
>JBKGYE010000053.1:0-10461 GCA_046546255.1 Halorhodospira sp.
CATCGAGCGCCCGCGGTAGGCCGAGGTCTCGGGGAAGCGCAGGTAATGTTCCCTGCCGGCGTCGACCGGGATCCGGGCAGGCGTACGGTAGACCTGGCCGTTGACCCGTACCACAGCCTCCGGCGGCCGGCTGTGGATATAGAGCACCGCCCGGTCACGGCCATCGTGGGACTGCCCGCGCGGGGTCAGCACACAGCAGAGCATCGGGTCCCGGTCGAAGCGACGCTGGGCCGTGCCGAGCACCTCCACGGGTAGCTGCTCACGCAGTCCGCGCACACTCCGCTCGCCGGTCCAGCCGCTGTCATCGGTGATATGGGTCAGGCCATCGATGCGCAGGCGCAAGTGCGGCTGCGGGCGCAGGCTCTCGCGATCCACGGCCACGAAGCGGATGCGTCGGCCCGAGACCACGGGGATTAGCTGCAACCGCTCTACGGCGCGACGGGCGGCGTGCTCGAAATAGGCGGCGAAGGTCATCTCGCCGAAGCGGGGACTATAGACCCGCTCTTCCCCAAGGCCAAGGCGGGCCACGGTCTCCCCTCCCTGAGCCGCCCGGGCAAAGAGACGTCCGGGCTCCGTCTCCGGCACCGCCTCGGTCAGCTCGAACTGCGCGATGGCGGGGGCATGACGCCGGGCCCGGGCCCGCAGCTCGTCCATGCGGCTCTGCGGCAGGCGCACCCGGACGTACCACCCTTGATCCGTGCGCTGCTCGGCCTCCACACTCGCCCCCTCGAGGGCGACCTGCGTAAGCGAGGCAACCGTGGAGGTCAACTCCAGCTCAGTGGCCTGCTCCACCTCACGGCTACCCACCTCACCGCGCCGCTCTAGCGAGCGGAAGACCTCCTGCTGCTCGCCGCGCACTGCGGTAACCACCTCCCCGGCAAGCTCGTAGAGCGCCGATTGCCGGGCGGCCTCGGGACGCTCGCCCGTGCCATGGCCATAGGCATAGCCGGACTGCGCCTCGGCCCGCCCCTGGGCCCGAAGCGTCTCGGCATCCGGGTAGCGCTCACCGAGCAGGCCACAGCCGCCGACAACGCCGCCCAATAGCACAGCGCCGAGAAGCCCGGCCCCAGGGATCCATCGCCGGAACAAGGGCACCTCCCCGGCAGACCCTTCACCGCCGCTCGTACATGCGCCCGCGGTGCTCGTCGCGCGCCTTCTCCAGCTCGCGCTCGGCCTGCTCACGGGCCTCGGCCTCGCGCTCGGCCCGCTCGACAGCGTCCTCCGTGCTGCGCTCTACCCGCTCCGCGCATCCCCCCAGCAGCACCCCGACGGTGAACAGCAGCGCCGCCAGGGATCGGGCCATAACAGGCATCGCGCCGCCCTCCCTACTGCCCGACCCGATCGCGCAGGCGCTCCAGATGCTCCTGCGCCGAGCTGCGCAGATCAGAGCGCAGCCCCTCCTCATCGGCGCCAATGGCCTGGAAATAGGCATCGAAATCCTGCTCCAGGTCGTACTCCGACATGACCACCCAACGGCCCTCCTCGGTGACATCCGAGCGCGCCACCTTCACGCCGATCAGCGTCTGGTCGACCCACTGCTCGGTGGTCTGCTGCACCTGCTGCCGGGTCCGCGCCTCCTCTTCCTCCCGGCCGAGGTCCTGACGATCAAAGTACTCGCTGTTCAGGGCCTGGACGGTCTGGCTCAGCTGCTCGGCGATTTCCGCTGCGGCATTCGTACGAGCCTGACGACGCATCTGGTCTGGGTAGTCCGGCTCCGCCTGGGAGGCACCGAAGCCGTAGATCACCATCGGTTCATCGGGGGTGTCACGCTCGATATACCAGCCCGGCAACCCGTGCTGGGAGGACGCCTCTGAACCCTCATCCGCGGTGTCGGGGCTCTCCGGCGTGCTGCTGCAGGCGGTGAGCAGCACCACGAAGGTGGCTGTGAGCGGGGAAAGCGTGGCCAGGGAACGGATTACGGGCATGGGACCTCCACATCAGGGCTCGTCCTTGGCGGGGACGGATGGGCCTTCCTATAGCTAAGGCTACCGCTATAGCAGGCCAACCGGAAGCGGGTCCGCAACCAAGAGCCGCCTGGAGTCCAGCCAGGGAGAGGCACCCTCCAGTAGCACCCCAAAGCGATGCAGCCGCTACCTGCGAGCACCAGGGCGAGGTGGAGGTGCGTAGCGATGCCTGGCTAAGCCTCCCCAACACCAGGGCAGCGGCCAAACCGGAGCAGGGGTGTGGCCACGGAGGGGCATCAGCGCTTCATGGCCTCAAAGAACTCGATGTTGGTCTTGGTGTCCTTGAGCTTGTCGAGGAGGAACTCGATGGCGGCCACCTCGTCCATATTGTTCAGCAGCTTGCGCAGCACCCAGGTCTTCTGCAGCTCCTCGGGCGTCATCAGCAGCTCCTCGCGCCGAGTGCCGGAACGATTGAGGTGGATGGCCGGGTAGATACGCTTCTCGGCGATCTTCCGGTCCATGTGCAGCTCCATGTTGCCGGTGCCCTTGAACTCCTCGTAGATCACCTCGTCCATGCGCGAGCCGGTCTCGACCAAGGCCGTGGCCAGGATGGTCAGGCTGCCCCCTTCCTCGACGTTACGCGCGGCGCCGAAGAAGCGCTTGGGCCGATGCAGAGCGTTGGCATCGACACCGCCGGTCAGCACCTTGCCCGAGGACGGCACGACGGTGTTATAGGCGCGCGCCAGCCGGGTGATGGAGTCGAGCAGGATCACCACGTCCTTCTTGTGCTCGACTAGGCGCTTGGCCTTCTCGATGACCATCTCCGCGACCTGGACATGGCGTGAGGCGGGCTCGTCGAAGGTTGAGGAGACGGTCTCGGCGCTGAGCACCGAGCGGGCGAACTCGGTGACCTCCTCGGGACGCTCATCGATGAGCAGGACGATGAGGTAGCACTCGGGGTAGTTGTAGGTGATGCTCTGGGCCACGTTCTGGAGCATCATCGTCTTGCCGGCCTTCGGGGGAGAGACGATCAGCCCCCGCTGCCCCTTACCGATGGGGGCGACCAGGTCGATGACCCGGGCGGTCAGATCCTCCGTAGAGCCGTTGCCCCGCTCCATGCGCATACGGTCACGGGTGAACAGCGGGGTCAGGTTCTCGAACAGGACCTTGTTCTTGGCCGCCTCCGGCGGCTCGAAGTTGATCTGATCGACCTTGAGCAGCGCAAAGTAGCGCTCACCGTCCTTGGGCGGGCGGATCTTCCCGGTGATGGTATCCCCGGTGCGCAGCGCAAACCGCCGGATCTGGCTCGGCGAGACGTAGATATCATCGGGACCGGCCATGTAGGAGGCATCGGCGGAGCGCAGGAAGCCGAAGCCGTCCTGGAGGATCTCGAGGACTCCATCCCCGTAGATGGAATCCCCGTTCTTGGCGTGCGCCTTGAGGATAGCGAAGATGATGTCCTGCTTCCGGGATCGGGCCGTGCCCTCGATGCCCATAGACTGGGCGATCTCCAGAAGCTCGGTGGCGGGCTTTCTCTTGAGCTCAGTGAGATTCATGATTCGCTTCGGCGTGGGGAAGATCGCGGGCACGCCCGCCCACCGGGCAACCCATCAGGGTACGCCGGCTGCTGGACGCGATGGGTAAGCCGGGGGCGGCGTTACGGCGGCTAAAGGTTGCTGTCAATAAACGCGGTCAGCTGCGACTTGGACAGGGCCCCGACCTTGGTCGCCTCGACGTTGCCGCTCTTGAACAGCATCAGGGTGGGGATGCCGCGGATCCCGTACTTCGGCGGGGTCTCGGGGTTCTCGTCGATATTCAGCTTCACCACCTTGAGACGATCACCGTATTCGGTGGCGATCTCCTCGAGGATCGGGGCGATCATTTTGCACGGCCCACACCACTCGGCCCAGTAATCGACCAGCACGGGCACGCTGGCCTGCAACACCTCCTGCTCGAAGTTCTGATCGGTGGCGTGCACGATAGCGTCGCTCACGGTAGATGACCTCCAGGTTCGATGGCGTATCTATAAGATGGCGGAGCTATTCCGCGCATTCGGGATTTGGAAAATGCTCGCTGATCTGGATCTGCGGGTCCCACAAGGGGCCGACGAGTGCGGGGACTGGCGCGGCGCTGCCATTGGGATGGCGCACGATGCGCAGTGATATAGCAGAAAATAGACGCCTTGCGCACCAATGTCAACTTCTGGCTCAGCTACGGCAGCACTGCTCAAGGACCTCGCAGCAGCGCAAACCGCGTCGCACCACACCCTTGAGGTCGCGCAACGCCTCATGGGCGACGAGGATCCGCTCCTGGGTCAGCTCGCCGGCTCCTTCATCGGCGACGGCCGCCGCCTTCGCCGAATCCGCCGCCTGCTCGAGCTCGACGATCCGCTCCCGGAAGCAGCAGAAGCGTTCCTCACATTCCATGCAGGTCAAGGTCGCCTCGCTCTTGCGCAGCAGCTCCTCGAAAACGGCCCGCAGGACCGGCGACGCCCCCGGATCACTGGATGCGGCCACCACGGCCTCAGCGATGGCGTCGCTGATCCGGGTCAGCTGCACCTCGACCTCGCGTATCGGAGAGAGTGTATCCACCACCGCTGCTGCCCTCCGCGCCGAACGGCTCCCCGCCCCAAGAATGATGCTTTTCCCAGTTTACAATAAAACGCCCGTGCCCTACCGCTCAGATCGCGGCAGGAGCGGGGCGATCAACTCCCCCGACGCCGTGCCTCCCAGGGAAGCCCTTGTGTAAGGCTCCGCCAATCGAAAGCGGGGTCACCAACGGCGAGGAAATCGGGATTGAGCCAAGAGCCCCCCGTGTTGTAGCAAAGCGGGGTCAGACCGATATCCATCAGTTGCCCCCCGGCCGCCTCCAGCACGCACTGAGCGGCCCCCGTATCCCACTCGCAGGTCGGGCCAAAGCGCGGATAGAGATCCGCCTCCCCTTCCGCGATGCGACAGATTTTCAGGGAGCTACCTACAGAGAACTCACGGTAATCACCGAGGCGGGCAAGGATATCGGCCACTGCCGCCTCCCGATGAGAGCGGCTGACGACCGCTGTCAGAGGAGGCTCCGCGGTCCGCGTACGGATGGCACGACGCTCGCCCCCTGCTGCCTCGCGCCAGGCGCCATGGCCGGCCACACCTCCCCAAGTCACGCCCAGGTCCGGGGCATGAACCACGCCTAGGACCGGCACCCCCTCGACCACCAGGGCGATATTGACCGTGAACTCGCCATTGCGCTTGATGAACTCCCGCGTACCGTCGAGCGGATCGATCAACCAGTACTGCCGCCACGCCCTCCGGCTAGCAGGATCGATGGCCCCGCCTTCCTCGGAGAGCTGCGGGATCTGGGGGGTCAGCTCGTTGAGCCCGGAGTGAATCGCCTCGTGGGCGGCACGATCAGCCTGGGTCAGCGGGGTATCGTCGTCCTTCGCCTCCACCTCGAACTCGGCGGTACGATACACGGTCATGATCCGCGCGCCGGCCTGCTCGGCAATCGCCTTCACCGGCGCTAGCCAATGCTGCCAGTCCTGCTCACTCATGGCTCCTTCCTTGATGGATCGCTCAGGGGGCAACTGCGCCACCTTCGGCTCCCCCAGGGGCTTCTGGGGTTCAATCCGCCGCCGCTCGATGGGCGAGGTAGTCACGGGCAACATAGAGGGCGGCGATCGAGCGCGCCTCGGTCAGATCCGCTTCAGCGAGCAGCCGCTCGAGGTCATCCAGCAGCCAGGGCACGACCTCGATCGGCTCCGGCTCGTCCCCCGGCAGACAGTGATCGAAGAGCTGCTCGGCGAGGATGATCTCGGTACGGTGGCTGAAGTAGGCCGGAGCCAGGGTCACGCTGCGCAGGCTGGTCAGGCGCTCGGCGCCGCAGCCCACCTCCTCCATGAGCTCGCGGTTGGCAGCCTGGAGAGGGTCCTCACCCCGCTCGACCCGCCCCTTGGGCAGGCCCAGCTCGTAGCGCTCGGTCCCAGCCGCATACTCACGAATCAGCAGCACCTCACCGCGCTCACTCACCGGAACCACGAGCACTGCACCGGCCACGCCCCCTGCCAGACGCTCGTACTCCACCTCCACGCCATTGCTAAAGCGCAACCCGACGGCCTCGACCCGGAACAGCCGGGAGCGGGCGACAGTACTGCAATGGAGTTTCTCCGGATAGCGGTCGCTCATGGACAGCCCTTACCTGCAAGATGGGCTATTGTACCGCGCCAGCGAAGCACCAGCGAGCACCCGATCAGGCCAGCCGCCTGGCGGTGTGGGCCGCGATGATGCGCTCCTCATCGGTAGGGATCACCCAGGTGGCGACAGCGCTATCGGCCGCGCTGATTCGCGGCCCATCGCGCTCATTGGCGGCTTGATCCAGGCTCAATCCGAACCACTCCAGCCCCGCAGCGATACGCCGACGCACCGGTGCCGCCTGCTCACCGATGCCCGCAGTAAAGACTAGGGCGTCCAGGCCACCGAGCGCCGCCGCAAGGCCGCCGATCTCGCGCACGGTACGGTAGCAGAACAGCTCCACCGCCTCGGCGGCCTCTGGGGCCTCGCTAGCGAGGAGCACGCGCATGTCCGAGGAGATACCCGAAACCCCTAGCAATCCTGACTCTCGATAAAGCAGCCGCTCTACACCTGCTACCGAGCCCCCCTCCTCGCGCAACAGGTACAGCACCACACCGGGATCGATACTGCCGCAGCGCTGGCCCATGGGCAGACCGTCGAGGGCGGTAAAGCCCATGGTCGTGGCCACGCTACGCCCCCCGTGGAGGGCACAGAGACTGGCTCCGGCGCCGAGGTGGGCCACCACCGTGCGGCCAGCAGCAGCCTGCGGATCGTAATCCGGCAGCTGCCCGGCGATGTACTCGTAGGAAAGGCCGTGGAAGCCGTAGCGCAGCACCCCTTGCTCCTCATAAGGCCGAGGCAGGGCGAAGCGCTGCGCCACCGGCGGTTGCGAGCGGTGGAAGGCCGTATCGAAGCAGGCTACCTGCGCTAGCCCTGGCGCCACTCGGCGCACCGCCTCGACGGCCGCAAGGTTGTGGGGCTGATGCAGGGGCGCCAGGGGCTCAAGCTCATGGAGAGCCGCAAGGACATGATCGTCAATGCGCACCGGTGCGCTGTAAGTAGGTCCGCCATGGACGATACGATGCCCGGCGCCGATAAGCCGCAACGCGCCAAGCTGGGCCTCGATCGCCTCTAGCATCGCAGCCAGAGCCGCTTCGTGGCCAGCCCCCTCCTCCAGCTCCCGATAGTCCTGGCTGTGATGGAGGTCATCGACATAGAGCCGCGGCCGCCTGCCGAGCTCCTCGACATGACCGTGCAAACGCAGGGTCAGCCCCCCATGCTCATCGTGCTCGTAGACGGCGTACTTGATGCTTGAGGAACCGGCGTTGAGGACCAGGATGGCTTCGGGCATCGGCGGCTCCTTTCGCGGTGGCCTATAGGTGGGCGAGACCGCGGCGCTTGCGATCAGCCACCAGCAGGGCGATGGCGCACGAAGCGAGGCGGGCCATCACGTCGTCCGCCCGAGAGGTCAGAACAATGGGCACCCGGGCTCCAAGGACAATCCCCGCCGCCTCGGCATCGGCCAGGTAGTAGAGCTGCTTGGCCATCATGTTGCCGGACTCAAGATCCGGGGCAATGAGTACATCCGGATTCCCTGCCACGCGGGAGCGGATCTGCTTGGTCTGCGCTGCGCTCTCGGAGATGGCGTTATCAAAGGCCAGCGGCCCATCGAGCAGTCCGCCAGTGATCTGACCACGGTCGGCCATCTTGCACAATGCTGCTGCATCAAGGGTCGAGGGGATATCCGGATTCACCGACTCGGTCGCTGAGAGCACGGCCACCTTCGGCTCCTCGACCCCTAGGGCATGGCCAAGCTCGATGGCGTTCTGGCAGATATCGCGCTTGCAAGCGAGGTCCGGGGCGATATTGATGGCTGCATCCGAGATCAGCAGCGGACGCGGGTAGGTGGGCACGTCCATGGCGTAGACATGGCTGATCCGCCGCTCCGTGCGTAGCCCGACCTGCCGGCTGACCACCGCGCCCATGAGCTCGTCCGTGTGCAGCGACCCCTTCATCAGCCCCTCCACCTCACCGCGACGCGCCAGCCCCACCGCGACCTCGGAAGCCTCATGGGAGTGCTCCACATCGATAATCGACGTCCTGCCCAGGTCTATGGACGCCTCGTCGGCGGCAGCGCGGATCTTGTGCTCGGGCCCGACCAAGGTCAGGCACATGAGCTCATGCTCGGCAGCCTGCATAGCCCCCCACAGGGCCAGGGCATCCACCGGGTGGACCACGGCCACGCTCATGGGCGCCAGGTCATCGGCCATGCGCAGCAGCCGCCGCAACTGGCGGCGGCGGCCGGTCGTAGTTGCCGCGGCGCCGGTACCCGGCTCCCCGTTGACCCGCTCGGTGGGAGCACGAGCCGTAACATGCCCGCTGATCACCGGCTCCCCGGTATCCTTGCTGGCCCGCCCGGCGATGATCACCTGGCGACCATCCCCCTTCTTCTCGATCACCTCCAGGGTGATGGTCACGGTATCACCCAGCCCGACGCTACCCTCGTAGGTGAGCTCCTGAGTCACCGGCTCCGTGCCCGGCCCCGGGAATTCACTGCATACGGCGTTGACCAACATCGTCCCGGGCCACAGCCCCTCCCCCAGGGTCCGCACGTCCTGGTGATTGAGACGGCTGGTCGTCTCGACGCGATCACCGACCTGGAGGTCACTAAAGAGGTAATTACGCACGTTCATCGCCCCTGTCCCCCCGATTCAGTCCTGCAGGATATAGGTCCCGGGAGCCTCATCCAGGGGCTGGTATGGCCCCTCCTTGAGCCCCAGCGAGGGCGGGGCCACGCGGTTACCGGAGTGCTCACGCAGCCAGCCTTCCCACTCCGGCCACCAAGAGCCCTCTTGCTGCGGCGCTTTCTGCAGGAACTGCTTCGGGGGCAGATAGGGGGCGTGCCGTTGGCGGACGAGGGAGCGATAGACCCGTCGCGGATGTCCCGGCGGCGTGACAATCCCCGCGTTGTGGCCACCGGTAGTTAGGGTGAAGGTCACCTCGGCCCGGGGCAAGAAGCGATTGATCTTATAGACCGAGTGCCAGGGCGCAATGTGGTCCTTCTCGGTCCCCACAACGAAGGTTGGCACCTGGATGTCCCCGATATGCACAGGCTGGGCACCGACGTCGTAGCGCCCCTCCACGAGGTCATTGTTCAGGAACAGATCGCGCAGATACTCGCTGTGCATGCGGTAGGGCAGCCGCGTAGTATCGGCATTCCAGGCCATGAGATCGATGACCGTAGAGCGCTGCCCCATCAGATACTCGTGGATGAGCCGGGAGTAGATTAGATCCTTGGAGCGCAGCAGCTGGAAGGCGCCAGTCATCTTGGCCCCGTCGAGGTAGCCTTCCTCCCACATCATGTCCTCAAGGAAGGTGACCTGGCTCTCGTCGATGAACAGATCCAGCTCCCCGGGCTCGGTGAAATCGGCCTGTGCGGCGAGCAGCGTCATGCTCGCCAGACGGTCATCGCCATCGCGTGCCATGGCGGCCGCTGCGATGAGCAACAGCGTGCCACCGAGGCAATAGCCCACGGCATGAACCTGACGCTCAGGGACGATACTCGTCACGGCGTCGAGGGCATCCATCACCCCCTCTCGGCGATAGTTGTCCATGCCGAGGTCACGATCCTCACGGCTCGGATTCTTCCAGGAGATGACGAAGACCGTATGCCCTTTGCTCACCAGGTACTCGATCAGCGACTTGCCCGGCTGCAGGTCGAGGATGTAGTACTTCATGATCCACGCCGGGCAGATGAGGACCGGCTCCGGATACACCGTCTTGGTGGCCGGCTCGTACTGGATGAGCTCCATGAGCCGGTTCCGGTAGACCACTTTGCCTGGCGTGACGGCCAAGTTCTCACCAACCTGCCAATGCTCTGCCCCTGCCGGCGGCCGCCCGCTGAGCGAGCGCTCCGTATCTTCAAGCAGATTGGCAAACCCCTGAACCAGATTGGCCCCACCTTGGCTGACGGTATGCTCGAGCACCTCCGGGTTGGTGGGCAGGAAGTTCGAGGGGGAGTAGAAATCCAACACCTGCCGGCCGAGGAAATTGACCACATCCTCGTGATGGCTCGTAACCCCGCGGATGCCGGTGGTCGCGTTATGCCACCACGCCTGGGTGAGCAGAAAGCCCTGCTCGAAGGCATCGTAGGGGAAGCGCTGCCACTGCTCGGCCCCGAAGCGGTCATCCCCGGTCCACGGCTTGGTGCACGGCTCCGGGCAAGTCCCCGTCATGCGACCGAAGAGATAGGTGTTGAAGCGCAGGGCGTTGCGCATGGCCTCGTCCATCAGGGCGAACTGCTTGCCCGGATGGCTGGCCAGATGAACGGCCCAATCGAACGTGGCTAGCGAGATCGCTGCCGGCGACAGGCCGAGCGTCGCCCGCCCCACACCGGCATGAAAGAGGCGGTCGATGGTCAGGGCCTCACGCTCACCCTCTTCGAACTCCGGCATCAGGGGATGCATCATGGCGGTTCCTCGACGTTGCAGACAGGTTAC
>JBKGYE010000054.1:0-10460 GCA_046546255.1 Halorhodospira sp.
TCCTCCGCTGCTGACGGTTCCTGAAGCCGTACTGCGTTGTGGGCATACCCCCCTTCTGGTAAGGTTCCGCCATCTTGTTTCTGGCACCTTCCCTTGGCTTGGCTTCAGTCCATGACGCGTTATCTATTCATTACCGGAGGTGTGGTCTCCTCCCTCGGCAAGGGGATCTCGGCGGCGTCCCTCGGCGCCATCCTGCAGGCCCGTGGCCTGTCGGTGACCTTGATCAAGCTCGATCCGTACATCAACGTCGATCCGGGTACCATGAGCCCGTTCCAGCACGGCGAGGTGTACGTCACCGATGACGGCGCCGAGACCGACTTGGATCTTGGCCACTACGAGCGTTTTGTGCGCGCGCCGGTGACCCGGCACAGCAACTACACGACGGGGCGGATCTACGAGAGCGTGATTCGCAAGGAGCGGCGCGGGGACTATCTTGGCGGGACCGTGCAGGTCATCCCGCACGTCACCGACGAGATCAAGCGTTCCATCCAGGAGGGTGCCGATGACGTCGATATCGCCCTGGTGGAGATCGGCGGCACGGTCGGGGACATTGAGTCGCTGCCTTTCCTGGAGGCCATCCGGCAGATGGGTACCGAGCTCGGCCCCGAGCGCTGCTTGTTCATGCACCTGACGCTGGTGCCGTTCATCGGCACAGCGGGGGAGATGAAGACCAAGCCGACCCAGCATTCTGTCAAGGAGCTGCGCTCCATCGGTATCCAGCCCGATATCTTGGTCTGCCGGGCGGCACACGCGATCCCCGAGGAGGAGCGTCGCAAGATCTCGCTGTTCACCAATGTCGAGCCGCGTGCGGTGATCTCTGCGCTCGATGTCGGCAATATCTACGAGATCCCCGAGGACCTGCATCGTCAGGGGCTGGATCATATCGTCGCCGAGAAGTGGGGGCTGGAGCTGCCGCCGGCCAACCTGAGCGACTGGCATCGGGTGGTGACCATCATGGCCCAGCCGGAGGGGGAGGTCACGGTGGCGATGGTCGGCAAGTATGTCGATCTCACCGACGCCTACATGTCGCTCAACGAGGCTCTGCGTCACGCTGGGGTGCAGACGCGGCAGCGGATCAACATACGCTATGTCGATTCCGAGGCCCTTGAGCGCGAAGGCTGCACGGCGCTAGAGGGGGCCGATGCCATCCTGGTGCCAGGGGGGTTCGGCCAGCGGGGCATCGAGGGCAAGATCGCCGCGGTGCGTTTCGCCCGGGAGCACCGCGTGCCGTATCTGGGCATCTGCCTGGGCATGCAGTTGGCGGTGATCGAGTATGCGCGGCATGTCGCCGGCCTGGAGCAGGCTCACAGTACCGAGTTCGTGCGCCATCCGCACCACCCGGTGATCGGCCTGATCAACGAGTGGATGACCGAGGAGGGGTCGCTGGAGCAGCGCGATGAGGCGGTAGAGCTCGGCGGTACCATGCGCTTGGGGGGGCAGGCGTGCCGCCTGCTGCCGGAGACCCTGATCAACCAGGTCTATGGCAAGGAGCGCATCGTCGAGCGCCACCGCCATCGCTATGAGTTCAACAACCACTACCGTGAGCGCCTCGTCGAGGCGGGGTTGCGCTTTTCCGGCTGGTCCCATGATGGCCGGTTGGTGGAGGTGGTAGAGCTACCTGGGCATCCGTGGTTCATCGGCTGCCAGTTCCATCCTGAGTTCACCTCGACGCCTCGCGATGGCCATCCGCTGTTCGCTAGCTTTGTGCGTGCCGCCATGGCTCATCGCGACGGCGAAGGCGCAAGGCATGGGGAAGATGGCTGATCTCGAGCTGTGCGGCTTTCGGGCTGGCTTGGCGCATCCGCTGTTCCTGATCGCCGGCCCTTGCGTGGTCGAGTCCGAGGCCCTGGCGCTGGAGAGCGCGGAGCAGCTGCGCGAGCTCTGTACCGAGCTCGGTGTGGCTCTGATCTACAAGTCCTCCTTCGATAAGGCCAATCGCTCCTCAGCCCAGAGCTATCGTGGGCCGGGCCTGGAGGCAGGGCTGCACGCCCTCGAGCGGGTGCGCCAGGAGCTGCGGCTGCCGGTGCTTACGGATGTGCACGAGGACACCCCGCTCGACGAGGTGGCCGCCGTGGTTGATGTGCTCCAGACCCCTGCCTTCCTGTGCCGCCAGACCGGCTTTATCCAACGGGTGGCGGCCTGCGGGTTGCCGGTTAACCTGAAAAAGGGGCAGTTCCTCGCGCCGTGGGACATGAGGCATGTGGTGGATAAGGCGCGGGCGACCGGCAATCAGCAGCTCCTGGTCTGCGAGCGCGGGGTTTCGTTCGGGTACAACAACTTGATCTCGGATATGCGGAGCCTGGCCATCATGCGTGAAACCGGCGCGCCGGTGGTCTTCGACGCCACGCACTCCGTGCAGCTACCGGGGGGTCAGGGGCAAGCCTCCGGCGGGCAGCGGGAGTTTGTGCCGGTGCTGGCGCGGGCCGCTGTCGCTGCCGGTGTGGCCGGGCTGTTCTTGGAAACCCATCCGGATCCTGACCGCGCGCTATCCGACGGGCCCAACAGCTGGCCGCTCGGTCGCATGCGCGAGCTCCTGGGTACGCTGATCGAGCTTGATCGCGTGGTGAAGGAGCAGGGATTCGTTGAGCAATAAGGAGAGCATCTGACCATGGCGAGCATCGAGCGTGTCATCGGCCGGGAGATCCTCGACTCCCGCGGTAATCCGACCGTGGAGGCGGACGTCTGCCTGGACGACGGCAGCCTCGGCCGTGCCGCTGTGCCCTCCGGGGCTTCCACGGGCAGCCGCGAGGCGGTCGAGCTCCGCGACGGCGGGACCCGCTACAACGGCAAGGGCGTTCGTACGGCGGTCAACAATATCAATACCACCATCCAGCGCGCCTTGCAGGGGGGCCGTGCCGACGACCAGGCCGATCTCGACAGTCGCCTGATCGAGCTCGACGGTAGTATCAACAAGGACCGTCTCGGGGCTAACGCCATCCTTGCGGTCTCGATGGCGGTGGCGCAGGCAGCGGCGCGCAGCCGCGGCCTGCCGCTTTATCGGCACCTGCAGCAGGAGGGGGCCGGCGTGAACCTGCCAGCGCCGATGATGAACATCCTCAACGGCGGCGAGCACGCGGACAACAGCTTGGATATCCAGGAGTTTATGATTATGCCCCTGGGTTTTCGCCACTTCTCCGCGGCGTTGCGTTGCGGGGCCGAGGTCTTCCACGCCCTGAAGAAGGTCCTCCAGGATCGCGGGTTGTCCACTGGTGTGGGGGATGAGGGCGGCTTCGCCCCGGATCTGCCGTCCAACGAGGCGGCCCTGGAGGCGATCCTGGAGGCGATCCAGCGTGCCGGCTATACGCCTGGGCGCGAGGTATCTCTGGCCCTGGACGTGGCTAGCTCGGAGCTCTACCGGGATGGCGTCTACCATCTGGCTTCCGAGGAGCGCTCCTTCGACGCTGCCGGCTTCGCCGACTACCTGGCCGGGCTTGTGGCGCGCTATCCCATCGTCTCCATTGAAGACGGCATGGATGAGTCCGATTGGGCAGGCTGGGAGGTGCTCACGGAGCGCCTGGGGGATCAGGTGCAGCTGGTCGGCGATGATCTGTTCGTGACCAATCCGCAGATCCTGCGGGCAGGGATCGACCGCGGCATCGCCAATTCCATCCTGATCAAGCTTAACCAGATCGGGACGGTCTCCGAGACCCTCGAGGCCATCCGCATGGCTGATGAGGCGGGCTACACGGCGGTGGTCTCCCATCGTTCTGGTGAGACCGAGGATGTGGCGATCGCCGATCTGGCTGTGGCGACGCAGGCAACGCAGATCAAGACCGGCTCGCTGTGCCGTTCCGACCGGGTTGCCAAGTACAATCAGCTACTGCGCATCGAGCAGGAGCTCGGGGATCGGGCCCGTTACGTTGGCGGTGGTGCGCTGGCCGCGCGCGGCGGTAACGCCGGGATGGAGGCAGCGGCGCAGGGGCGCGGCGCCCCGGGCAGCCTGCTCAGCGGCGGGATGGTGGACTCGGTGCTGCGCAGGCTGGGCATCCGCTACTGAACCTGGTCGGGCGCCCCGCCCGGCCGCTGCAGGAGGCGCCCATGCGCTGGGGGATCGGGGCCCTGGTACTGCTGCTGATCGTGCTCCAGGCACAGCTCTGGTGGCTCGGGCAGGCCAATGTCCCGGCCTTCCTTGAGTTGCGTGGGGCCGTGGCCAGGCAGCAAGCAGAGAACGAGCGGCTCGAGGCGCGCAACGAGGCCCTTGCCGCTGAGGTCGAGAACCTCAAGGAGGGGGGAGAGGCCCTTGAGGAGCGTGCCCGCTATGAGCTCGGCATGATCCGTGAGGAGGAGACCTTCTACCAGGTAGTGGAGGAGTGAGCGTGCGTTACTGGGCAGTCATCCCGGCCGCTGGCGTTGGCCGCCGGATGGGCGGAGGCGATCGCCCCAAGCAGTACCGACCGTTGCTGGGCCGTCCGGTCATCGGATGGGTCCTGGAGCGGCTGCTCGGCCAACCGCAGATCGGTGGGGCCGTGGTGGCGCTTGCAGCCGACGACCCCTACTGGGAGGCGCTAGGGCTCGGGCACGGCCACGGTAAGCCGGTCCATCGAGTGGACGGCGGGGTCGAGCGCCGGGACTCGGTGCGGGCCGCCTTGGCGTATCTGGCGCAGGCCGCCGACAGCGAGGATCGGGTGCTTGTCCACGATGCGGTCCGTCCCTGTCTCAGCGCCGCCGAGCTTGAGCAGCTCATGAGCGAGGGGGGGGCAGCAGCGGATGGGGCGCTGCTTGCGACCCCGGTACGGGATACCCTCAAGCGAGGGGAAGGGGCAACGGTTGAGCGCACGGTGTCCCGAGAGGGGCTCTGGCAGGCGCAGACCCCACAGCTCTTTCCGCTGCACCGGCTCATCGAGGCCCTCGATGCGGCCCTCGCCGCTGGTGTCGAGGTGACCGATGAGGCCCAGGCGGTGGAATGGTACGGTGGTCGGCCCCTGCTGGTCACCGGCGCGGCGAGCAACCTCAAGATCACCCACCTGGCGGATCTCGATCTGGCCGCTGCCGTGCTCACGGCGCAGGGGGCGGGTATGCAGGGGGAGGACTCAGCGTGATACGCGTTGGACAGGGGTTTGACGTGCATCGCTTCGGCGGCGCGGGCGAGGGGATTCGTCTAGGCGGGATCGAGGTCCCCTATCACCGCGTGCTGGAGGCGCACTCCGACGGTGATGTGCTGCTACACGCCATCACCGATGCCCTGCTAGGAGCCTGCGGGCTCGGGGATATCGGTCGTCACTTCCCCGATGATGATCCCCGCTGGCGGGATGCCGACAGCGCCGCGCTGCTCGCCTCGGCCCAGCGCTGGGCCGCTGAGGAGGGGTGGCAGCCGGTGAATATGGACGCCACGGTGATCGCCCAGGCCCCCAAGCTCGCACCCTACGTCGGGGCCATGCGCGAGGCCATCGCGCAAGCTATGGGGGTGGCCGTGGGGGCGGTGAACGTCAAGGCCACCACCAGCGAGCAGTTGGGCTTTACCGGTCGGGAGGAGGGGATCGCCGCCCTGGCAGTCCTCCTGGTCGAGCCGATCCCGGGCCGGATGTGATCCCTGCGGCGGTCCCTGCGTACGCAGCGCCTGTCGGCAGCGCGCGGCTGCGCAGCACGCCTGAGGCCTTCCAGGTCGAGGAGCTGCTGGCGTTCCGGCCTTCGGCGATGGGGGAGCATTGCCTTGTGCGGGTGCGCAAGCGTGGATGGACCACCGAGGCGGTCGCCCGCCTGCTAGCGGAGCGTACAGGCGTAGGTCGTGGTGGTGTCAGCTTTGCCGGGCTCAAGGACCGTCATGCGGTGACCACGCAGTGGTTCTCGGTGCACAGCCCCCAGCCCCTGCCGGCGCTTGTCCCCGGTGAGCTCGAGGCGGGGGTCCGGGTGCTCGAGACGGTGCGCAACACCCGTAAGTTGCGCCGCGGCGCGCTCGCCGGCAACCGCTTCACCCTTCGACTGGACGCGGTCGACGCCCCGCCGCGCGCCGTGGGTCGGCGGCTGCAAGCCGTGGCGATCCGTGGCGTGCCCAACTATTTTGGTCCCCAGCGCTTTGGCCGAGAGGGCCGCAACCTGGAGCAGGCTCGTCGATGGCTGCTCCAGGGCGAGCCTGTGCGCGGGTGTACCGTCCGTGGTCTGCTCCTCTCGGCGGTTCGCTCCGAGTGCTTCAACCGACTGCTCGCCCGGCGTGTGGCGGCGGGGACCTGGGACCGCCTCCAGGTCGGTGACCGGGCCAAGCTCGATGGCAGTGGCAGTCATTTCGCCGTCGAGTGCGTGGACGCTGGCCTGCTCCGACGCACCGTCCGTGGGGAGCTGCATCCCACAGGGCCGTTGCCGGGGGTGGGTGGTGATGGGCCCGCAGGCGCCGTTGCTAGCCTCGAGGCGGAGGTCCTGGCCGAGGCGCCGGCGTTGCTCGCCGCGCTCGAGGCGCGTGGGGTGCGTGCCGATCGCCGCTCGCTGCGGCTGATGCCTCGGCGGCTGGCGTGGCGCTGGCCGGACGCGCAGACGCTTGAGCTCTCCTTTACGCTCACCTCAGGGGGGTACGCAACCGCGGTGATCGCCGAGGTGCTGGCAACTCGCCAGGATGATGGCTTCGAGCTGGACGGGGACGGCCGCTAGGCGCGGTGGCCTGTCGCCGTGGCAGGAGGGGGCGCAGGCGAGCTTGAGGCCTACAGCTTGCTCGTTCGCAGCAGGACATAGACCGCGCCGGTGCCGCCATCACGCTCGGGTGCCGAGGCGAATGCCAGGACATCGTCCCGCCGGCGCAGCCACTGATCCACAGAGGTCTTGAGCACCGGCTGCGGGCGGCCTGAGCCGCGTCCCTTGCCGTGGACGATCCGCACGCAGCGGTGGCCGTGTTGCCGTGCGGTAGCCAGGAAGGCGGACAGCTCCCGGTACGCCTCACGGCGGGTGAAGCCGTGCAGGTCCAGGTGCGCGGCAGGCGGGTAGTGGCCGCGGCGCAGCTGGCGGAGCACCCGGCGCTGAACGCCGCTGCGATGGTAGAGCAGCTCCTCTCCGGTCTCGACCGTTGCAGGGTCCGGTGGGGGGTCGAGTAGGCTGTCGACCACCTGCCGCTCGTCGCTCTCCCGCTGCCTGGGGCGAGGCGGTGGTGGCGGGGGACGGCTCTCGGAGCGGTCGTTCTCGAGGGGGTGGACATCGGCCATGGCACGGCGGAACAGGGCGTATTCCTGTTCCGTCTCATCGCCTGGCTTGTCAGGGTTGTCCTCTGCGCTGCTCATGCGGCTTCCCCCGGTGGTGATCCGGGAACGTTATACTGCCAGCCTTGGCGATCATCGTGTGTTCGCAGCTGCGCCAGCAGGAGCGAGATGTATATTCTGATCAGTAACGACGACGGATACCAGGCGCAAGGCATCCTGACCCTCGCCGACCGGCTGGGGACCGTGGCCCGGGTGACCGTGATGGCTCCGGAGCGGGATCGCAGCGGGGCGAGCAACTCGCTGACCCTGGAGGACCCGATCCGGGTGAGTACTGTCGAGCCGGGATACTACCGTGTCCAGGGAACCCCCACGGATTGTGTCCATCTGGCCCTGACTGGCTTCCTGGAGGAGGATCCGGATATGGTCCTCTCGGGGATCAATGCTGGCGCCAATCTCGGTGATGATGTGCTCTACAGCGGTACGGTGGCAGCGGCCATGGAGGGGCGTTACCTAGGCTTACCGGCGATGGCGGTCTCCTTGGCCGGGAGCTGGGTGCCGGTTCACTACGAGACCGCGGCCCGGGTAGCGGTCAAGCTGCTTGAGCAGATTCAGGACGATCCGCTCCCGCCGGATAGCATCCTCAACGTCAATGTCCCCGATCTGCCCTGGGAGGAGATCCAGGGCTTCCACGCCACGCGCCTGGGGTGCCGTCACCGTGCTGAGCCCGTCATCAAGCAAAAAGATCCACGGGGGCAGATCATCTACTGGATTGGGCCGCCGGGCTCGGAGCAGGACGCTGGTCCGGGGACGGACTTCTATGCCGTGCGCAATGGCTTCGTCTCCGTGACCCCGATCCAGGTCGACTTGACCCGGCATGAGGGGCTCAACCAGGTGCGCGGCTGGCTGGATGGGGTAAGCTGGTGATGTACAGGCGCAACGCGGCGGGCATCGGTATGACCTCGCAGCGGACGCGAGATCGGTTGGTGGAGGCCCTGGCGGCCCAGGGGATCAGCGATGAGCGCGTGCTGACGGCACTGCGTGAGGTGCCGCGGCATCTGTTCGTGGATGAGGCCCTGGAGAGCCGGGCCTACGAGAATACGCCCCTGCCTATCGGGGAAGGGCAGACCATCTCGCAGCCCTGGGTGGTGGCGCGCATGAGCGAGCTGCTCCTCGAGCCCGGCCTCCCGCAGCGCGTGCTGGAGGTCGGGACCGGCTCAGGCTACCAGGCGGCAGTGCTCGCACGTCTCGTGCCCCAGGTCTGCAGCATCGAGCGTCTCGGCTCTTTGCTGCGCAGGGCGCGTGAGCGGCTGCGTGAGGCCGGCGTGACCAACGTATCGCTGCGCCACGGCGACGGCCATGAGGGTTGGCCGGAGCAGGCGCCCTTCGGCGGTATCCTGGTCACTGCGGCGCCGGAGGCATTACCGCCGGCGCTGCTCGAACAGCTGGCCGACGGGGGTCGTCTGGTGGCGCCCGTAGGTGGCACAGGCTATCAGGAGCTGCTGGTGGTCGACCGGGAAGGGGAGCAGCTTCGCCAGCAGCGGGCAGCCGGGGTGACCTTCGTGCCGATGCTCAGGGGCCGTGCCTAGATGCGCCTCTTCGGCCCACTTTACCACTGGATGGTGCGCTGGGCCGGCCACCCTCGGGCACCCTGGGTGCTGGGCGCGCTGAGCGCGGCGGAGTCCTCGTTC
The DNA here is from genome assembly GCA_046546255.1 of Halorhodospira sp. Classification (GTDB taxonomy): domain Bacteria; phylum Pseudomonadota; class Gammaproteobacteria; order Nitrococcales; family Halorhodospiraceae; genus Halorhodospira. The sequence goes on from JBKGYE010000054.1 coordinate 8,807, forward strand.
TTCCCGGTGCCGCCGGATGTCCTGTTGGCGCCGATGAGCCTGGCGCAGCCGCAGCGTGCGGTGTGGTTCGCGCTGATCGCCACGGTGGCCTCGGTGCTCGGCGGGCTGCTCGGCTACGCCCTCGGGGCCTTCGCCTTGCAATTGATCGAGCCGTGGCTACAGGCGGGGGGCTATCAGCAGGCCTTCACCACGGCCAGCACCTGGTTCCAGGCGTGGGGCTTCTGGGTGGTGCTTGTCGCCGGCTTCTCGCCTATCCCCTACAAGGTCTTCACCCTCGCCGCCGGGGTGAGCGGCGTGGCCCTGCTGCCCTTCGTGCTCGCCTCGCTGCTCGGGCGGGGGGCGCGCTTTTTCCTGGTCGCCGTGCTGGTAAGCTGGGGTGGCCCCCGCATGGAGCCGTGGCTATTGCGCTACATCGAGCGTATCGGCTGGCTCAGCGTCCTCTTGCTTCTCCTCGGGGTGCTCTGGTTCAACTACGGATAGCCTTCCCATGTGGGGATTCCTCTCCCGCACGCTGCTCTGGGCGTTGCCGCTGCTCCTGGCGTCCGGCTGTGCGGTGTTCTGGGAGGGGGAGCTGGAACAGGACGGTCATCGCCGGATCCATGTCTACGAGGTCCAGCCGGGCGACACCTTGAGCCGCATCGCCTGGCGCCACGGGCTGAGGGTCGAGCAGCTCCAGCGTTGGAATGAGATCGAGAACCCCCGGCAGATGCAGGCGGGCACCCGGCTGGTGCTCAATCCCCCCGTTGATGGCAGCTCCTCCTCGGCCTCGTCCTCCGGGGACGGGGACGGGGAGGGGGGCTCCGGCTCCGGGGCGACGAGCCAGGACGACAACGACCCCCCGCGGGAGCCGCCATCGCCGCCGCAGGAGGAGCTGCCGTCCTACGAGCTCGATTGGGTCTGGCCCGCGAACGGGGACGTGGAGCGTTCCTATGCCACGGATAGCGGCGGCAAGAGTGGGATCCAGATCGGTGGGGAGGTGGGGGATACTGTGCGCGCGGCGGCCGCCGGTGAGGTGGTCTACAGCGGTAGTGGCCTGCGCGGCTATGGCAACCTCATCATCCTGATGCACGATGAGCGCTTCCTCTCCGCCTATGGCTACAATCGCCGGCTCCTCGTCGAGGAGGGCGATCAGGTTGAGGCCGGCGATGCGATTGCCGAGATGGGGCGGGCCCCCGGGGCGGAGGTGGCGAGCTTGCACTTCGAGATCCGTGTTGATGGCGAAGTGGTGGATCCCGAGGTGTACCTGCCGGAAAGGGATTGATTTTCCCTATGAAATAGATAGAAAAAAGGGTCGGTTTTTACCCCCGTGGAGGGTTGCATTGGCGTCAAGGGGGAATTAGGGTCGTATACAATCCCTCTTGGCGGGAATTCCTTATTATGCTTGGGCAATTAAAATTATACAAGGGTTTTACAAAAAAGGCGCTCAAGATCCCTACGGGGATTTTTTGAAAAAATCCCCGTAGGGCTTCCAGAAGGCGGCATAAAGGAGTATATAAGAATCCTTGGTGATAGTAATGGTAACCGACGCTCCCCCATCGGTGGCCGAGGATGTTGCGACTGGAGACCCGGATGTGGTTCAGGAAGAGACCGAGGAGGTCCAAGTATGGCCTTTGACGCGGCGATGATGAACGAGCGCCCTGATCCGGAGCCTGAG
>JBKGYE010000055.1:0-10132 GCA_046546255.1 Halorhodospira sp.
TGGGAAGCTCGTTAGAGCTCGATTCCGGCTGCCTCGTAGGCCTCCTCGATGACCTCGTAGTCCTCGGCGGTGAGCTCGAACCCCATATGGGAGTCGCGATTGAGGAACTTATCCTCGTTGCGGTCCGTCTCCACCAGGGCCTCCCAGAGTTCGTCCCGGTTCTCCTTCAGGGTCTCGCGCAGCCCGGTTTTGCACGCCTCGGGGAGGTTGCCGCGGATGACCACCGGGTCGCCGGGGAGGGGATCGGACTCGGCGATCACCCGATACTCGCCGTCGGGATCCATCTCCCGGATCTCCTCGATGTCCCGGTTGCCGCCCCCCATGGCATCCACGTCGCCGTTGACCAGCGCCGAGATCCGGGCGTCCCCGGCCATGGTGATCTCCAGGTCACGGTCCAGGTCGAGGCCGGCCTCGACCAGCATCTGGCTGGGGATGATATGGCCGCTGGTGGAGCCGGTATCCTTGAGGGCGACGCGCTTGCCTTCAAGGTCCTCCAGCGACTCGATCTCGCTGTCGGCGGGTACGTAGAAGCTGCTGCCGTAGTGCGGGCGCTGGATATCGAACAGGATCTCGACATCACCCTCGCGCTGGAACAGGACGAACTCGGAGGGGCCGGCGAAGACCAGCTCCACGTCGTCGTACTGCAGGGCGTTGCCGGCAGCGGTCCGGTTGCTGAGGCTGTACATCTCAAGCTCCAGCCCGGTGTGCTCCTCGAACACCTCGCTGAACGGCCCGAAGGCCTCCTTGAGTGGCCCCATGCCTTCCACACCCGTATCGGCCATGCGGATGGGATTCGGGCAGTCATCGCTAAGATCCGACTGCGCGGTCGCCGTGCCGGAGGCACCAATCACAGCAGCACTGGTCGCTGCCAAGCAAAGCATCTTCTTTATGGCCACCATGTCTAAAACCTCTCTCGCGTGCGCGTGCATAGGTGCATTGCACTCCCGCTGCGCGGCGCCGCAGCGAGGAGTGCGTTTGAAGCGTGCTTACCACTCGTAGATGAGCCCGGCCTCAGCGACGGAGTCGGTCTCCTCCTCGTCGATGCTGGCTTTATCGAAATCGAAATCGCCGTACTCGCTGTAGACGGACATGTTCTCCTCGATGAAGTAGTTGGCGCCGACGGCGAATTCGGTGCGGCTGTCGCCCTCGTCCGGGTCGACTTCCTGCGCTGCCGCGTAGAGGTCACCCTGGCCGTAGTCAAAGCTAGCCGACACCCCGTAGTAGTCGGTGTCGTTTTCGTCGTGATCACTCTCGGTCGCGTAGCGCCCCGTCAGTGCGAGTCGATCGGTTACGTTAGCGACACCGGCGAGGCCGTACGATGGATCGGGTTCATTGCCGTCCTCGACATCGGTGCCCCGATCATCAACACTCGCGTGGATGGCCCAGCGATCGGCGGTGTATTTGGCTACACCGATGAAGGCGAAGTCGTTGTCCTCGGTTTTGTTTGTGCCTGATGATTTCGGCTCCCCGTCGACCCGCGTCTGCGCCTCGAAGCTGAAGCCGCCGAAATCCGGGCTGAAGTAGGCCAGTGTGCTGTCGTCCGGCGACGATGACTCTTCGTCTAGGCTCGCGTACTCGAACGGGTCGATGACGTCGTAGATGGCCTCGACGAAGAGGTTGTCGTACTGCCCCGCACGTACGTCGCCGAAATCGCCGCGCAATCCGAAGTATGACTCGTCGCGGGCGAAGCTTTCATCATCATCCCCTTCGTCGCCTAGGACGCTGTATGCGTACTCGGCGGCCGCATAGGCGGTCAGCCCACTGGCAAAGCGGTGTTCGGCGCCGACGCCGACCACGGAGCCATTGTCCTTGAGGTCCGAGGTCGACGACGTATCGCCCTGCTCATCGATCTTGTCGCGCGTGCCGTACTTGAGCTCGACGGCACCGAAGACCTCTAGCGTGGTGGTGCTGTTGACCTCGAAATCCGCGGCCTGGGCCGAGGAGGCCATGCCGGTTGCGATCATCAGCGCCGTTGTGGAGAGCTTCTTCATGGGTGATCCCCTTAGGCTGCTTGGTTTGGGTGATGGGTTGAGATGGTTTGGGGTTCGCAGGGAGGCAGCCCTGTACGAATCGGGGCATAGCCTGAGGCACGAGGATGACGTCCACGTGTCTGCGGCATGACAACTCGATGACCGCTGGCTGCGCGGGGTTCGGCACAATCACGGGAACGAAGGGAAAGCCCTGGGGGAGCGAGGCGGGCCGGTGAGCGCCACGGCTGTCTGCCGGGGCGGATCGCTTGACGACGGTGTTACCCGCCTACCGCGCGCGCAGCGTGTCCCGGTGATGATTGCTGCGCGCGCGGGGTGGTCAGCTAGCGCGCTTGTAGCGCTTGCGCTCGCTCTCGGTGAGCAGGCGCTTGCGCAGGCGGATAGAGGCCGGGGTGATCTCGACGAGCTCGTCGTCGTTGATCAGCTCCAAGGCATACTCGAGGGTCAGCTGCATCGGCGGCGTGAGGATGACGTTCTCATCGCTGCCCGCGGCGCGGACGTTGGTCAGCTCCTTGGCCTTGAGCGGATTGACCGCCATGTCCGCATCGCGGCTGTTGAGGCCGACGATCATGCCCTCGTAGACGGCGTCGTTGGGGCTGATCACCAATCTGCCCCGCTCCTGGAGGTTGAACAGGGCGTAGGCAACGGCCTTGCCCTCGTTGCCCGAGATCATCGCCCCCTCGCGGCGCTGGCCCACCTCCTTGTCGCTGCGCGGGCCGTAGCGATCGAAGATATGGGTCAGGATCCCCGTCCCCGAGGTCAGGCTCATGAACACCGTCTGGAAGCCGATGAGACCGCGTGCCGGGATGCTGTACTCGAGCCGCACGCGGCCGTTGCTGTCGACCTGCATGTCCCGGAGCTGCCCGCCGCGCTCGTTGAGCGCCTCGATAACGGCCCCCTGGTGGTCGCTGTCGATGTCCGCGACGAGGTGCTCGTACGGTTCCTCAAGGCGCCCGTCCTCGCCCCGGCGGGTGATCACCGCCGGCCGGGAGACGGCGATCTCGTAGCCTTCACGCCGCATGTTTTCGAGGACCACTGACAGATGGAGCAGGCCGCGGCCGGAGACGTGGAAGCGGTCGGGGTCATCGGTCTCCTCGACACGCAGGGCGACGTTGGACTTGAGCTCGCGGTCGAGCCGCTCCCGGATCTGCCGGCTGGTGACGTAACGTCCCTCGCGCCCGGCGAAGGGGGATTTGTTGACCTCGAAGCCCATGCTCACCGTCGGCTCGTCGACGGTGAGCGCCGGCAGTGCCTCGACATGCTCCGGATCGCAGAGGGTGTCGGAGATGTCCAGCGGATCGATGCCGGTGATGGCGACCAGGTCGCCGGCCTCGGCGGCCTCGGTCTCCACGCGCTCGAGGCCGCGGAAGCCGAGCAGGGTCTGCACCTTGCCGCTGCGGGTGGTGCCCTCACGGTCCACCAGCGTGACCGGTGTCCCCGGCTTTAGGCGTCCTCGCTTGATCCGGCCGATACCGATCTGCCCGAGGTAGCGGGAGTAGTCGAGTGTCGTGATCTGCATCTGGAAGGGACCGTCGCGGTCGACCTGCGGCGGCGGCACCTGATCGACGATCGTCCGGAACAGCGGGGTCATGTCGCCGCTGTCGATCGTCGGGTTCTCGCCGGCGTAGCCGCCGAGGGCCGAGGTGTAGATGACCGGGAAGTCCAGCTGCTCCTCGGTGGCCCCGAGGTCGGCGAAGAGGTCGAAGGTGCGGTCGACCACCCAGTTCGGGCGTGCGCCCGAGCGGTCGATCTTGTTGACCACCACGATCGGCTGCAGCCCGAGTGCGAAGGCCTTCTCGGTGACGAACCGGGTCTGCGGCATGGGGCCGTCGTGAGCGTCTACCAGCAGCAGCACCGAGTCGGCCATGGACAGGACACGCTCGACCTCGCCACCGAAGTCGGCGTGGCCGGGGGTGTCCACGATGTTGATCCGGTACCCCTCCCAGTCGAGGGCGGTGTTCTTGGACAGGATGGTGATCCCGCGCTCGCGCTCGAGGTCGTCGGTGTCCATAACCCGGTCGGAGCCGCCGTCGGCCTCGAGGGTGCCGGACTGCTGCAGCAATTGGTCGACCAGGGTCGTCTTGCCGTGGTCGACGTGGGCGATGATAGCGATGTTGCGGAGGTTTTCGACCATTCGGTTTACCAGGTTCCAGTATTTTCCATAGAGGCCCAGGGCTCACGCTCGGGCAGGGGGTCGCCGGCCTGCAGCAGCTCGATGGAGATGCCGTCGGGGGAGCGGATGAAGGCCATGTGGCCGTCCCGCGGTGGGCGGTTGATGGTGATGCCGGCATCCATGAGCCGTTGGCAGGTGGCATAGATATCATCCACCCGGTAGGCCAGGTGGCCGAAGTTGCGCCCACCGGTGTAGGTCTCCGGATCCCAGTTCCAGGTGAGCTCGAGCATAGGCGCCTGCTCAGCCTGTGCCCGCTCGACATCCCCCGGTGCAGCAAGGAAGGCCAGGGTAAAGCGTCCGCGCTCGCTCTCGCGGCGGCTGACCTCGACCAGACCCAGCTTGTGGCAGTAGAAATCCAAGGATTCGTCCAGGTCGCGAACCCGGACCATGGTGTGCAGGTATTGCATGGCGGACCCTCGCAGGCGTGCCGATTCCCAGTAACCGTTCAGTCTACCATCTCCTCGGCGAAGGCTGATAACGCCTGGATCGTTGCTGTATGGATGATTACGATAAGCGGCATTTGCGCTGTGAGGGATCCCTTGCGCAAGAGCCGGGCCAATGATTATAGCGGGCAGCGCCCCAACTGGCGGATCATCGCCAGCCTCCTCCCCTACTTGGCGGAATTCCGCCAACGCGCCTCCCTCGCCCTGGGCCTGCTGGTGCTCGCCAAGGTGGCCAGTGTCCTGGTCCCGGTGGCGCTGAAGTTCCTGGTGGACCACCTCGACGAGGGCCGTAGTGCCGGTGATGCGGCCCTGCTCGTGCCCATGGGGCTGGTGTTCGGCTATGGATTGCTGCGCTTCTCATCGACGCTCTTCCAAGAGCTGCGCGATGCGGTTTTTGCCCGGGTGGCGGAGCGCACCATGCGGCGAGCTGCGCTGCAGGTCTTCGAGCACCTGCACCGCTTGGAGCTTGGCTTCCATCTGGCACGGCGAACCGGTGCGCTGGCCCGGGATATTGAGCGCGGCACCAGCGGCATGGCCTTCTTGCTGCGCACCCTCGTTTTCAATATCGGTCCCACGCTGCTAGAGGTCCTGCTGGTTGCGGTCATCCTCGCCGTCGCTTTCGACCCCGGTTTCGTGCTGACGGTGCTGGTTGCGGTCATCCTCTACGTAGGGTTCTCGCTAGCTGTTACGGAGTGGCGCACGCGGTTTGTGCGCGAGGCCAATGAGATGGACAACCGCTCCAACACGAGGGCTGTGGACAGCCTGCTCAACTACGAGACCGTGAAGTATTTCAACGCCGAGGCCTACGAGGCTGAGCGCTATGACCGTGATCTCGCCGCCTGGGAGCAGGCGCGGATCAAGCACCGCCTCTCCCTCGCCGCACTCAACTCGGGCCAGGCCTTCATCGTGGCGGGGGCGATTACGGTGATGATGGGCATGGCCACCTATCAGGTGGCCGAGGGGCGGATGAGCCTCGGTGACCTGACCATGATCAATGCCTACCTGCTGCAGCTGTTCATTCCGTTGAACAACCTCGGCTTCGTCTACCGTGAGATGCGTGAGTCGTTGATCAACATCGAGCGCATGTTCGGGCTGCTCGATCAGGCGCCGCAAGTGGCGGATCACCCCGCAGCGGCGACACTCGCCCCAGACGGTGGGCGGGTCGCCTTCGAGGAGGTGTGGTTCGGCTATCAGGCGGATCGGCCAATCCTGCGCGGAGTGAGCTTCACGGTGGAGCCGGGCCAGAAGGTGGCCTTGGTGGGGCCTAGCGGTGCCGGCAAGTCGACCATCGCCCGGCTGCTGTTCCGTTTCTATGACGTCGAGCACGGGCGGATCACCATCCATGGGCAAGATCTGCGCGAGGTCACCCAGCACAGCCTGCGTGCGGCCATCGGCGTGGTTCCCCAGGATACGGTGCTGTTCAACGATACCATCCGCTACAACATCGCCTACGGCCGGCCCGATGCCAGCGAGGCCGAGATCCTGGAGGCTGCCCGGCGAGCCCATCTCGACGGGTTTATCCGTGAACTCCCCGACGGGCTCGACACGGTGGTCGGCGAGCGCGGACTGAAGGTCTCCGGCGGTGAGAAGCAGCGCATCGCCATTGCTCGGGTGCTGCTCAAGGATCCCCCGCTGCTGGTCCTCGATGAGGCCACCTCCTCGCTCGATTCCGCCGCGGAGCGCGCGATTCTCAATACTCTGGAGGAGGTCGCCGCCTCACGGACCACCCTGGCGATCGCCCATCGGCTCTCCACCATCCAGGACGCCGACCAGATCCTGCTGATGGAAGGCGGACGGATCGTAGAGTCGGGCACGCACGAGGAGCTGCTTGCCCGCGGTGGCGCCTATGCGCAGCTGTGGCGCTACCAGCAGCGTATGGCCGCCTGAGCTTGATCCCTTGCCAGCGCGAAGTGCGTACCTGAGCCGCGGCTGGTATGGCACCATGGTGGCTTGGCAGTTGCTGCCAGGGCTGCCGAAAGCCGCAGCCAAGCAGGCTCTACTAGGCCCTTAAGCCGCAGGGCTGGCCGCGGCGCATACGGCGTAATACGGCAGAGGATATCCGCGTGTGAGCGATCCCCCCTACGACCTGCACTGCCACTCCACGGCCTCCGATGGCCAGCTCAGTCCCGCGGCGGTGGTTGCCCGCGGCGCAGCGGCGGGTCTGGGTACGCTGGCGTTGACCGATCATGACACCCTCGCCGGCCTCGCCGAGGCGCAAGAGGCCGCCGTGGCGCAGGGCGTGACGCTGATCCCCGGTGTCGAGCTCTCGGTGCTCTGGGAGCGCCGGACCTTCCATGTGGTGGGGCTGGGTATCGATCCCCAAGAGCCTGGCCTGCTGGCAGGCTTGGAGCGGATGCATCATGTCCGGCAGCGACGCGGTGAGGCCATCGGTGAGCGCCTGGAGCAGGCCGGCCTTCACGGTGCGCTGGCAGGGGCGCAGGCGATCGCCGGCGAGGCGGAGATCACCCGGGCCCACTACGCCCGCTGGATGGTGGAAAGCGGCAAGGTCCGCGGATATGAAGAGGCCTTCAAGCGCTACTTGCGTCGGGGGCGGGTGGGTTATGTCCACGGCGACTGGGTGGATATGCCCACCGGCATCGAGTGGATCCGTAAGGCCGGCGGCATCGCCGTGCTCGCCCACCCGCTGGGGTATGACCTCACCGGCGCTTGGTTGCGGCGTGTGCTCGACGCCTTTACCGCTGCGGGGGGCGGCGGGATGGAGGTTGCCTGTGGTACGGCGCCGGATCCGCGGCAGGTTCGCCAGCTCGGAGGATGGTGCCGGCGCTATGAGCTGCTCGCCTCGGTCGGCTCCGACTTCCACGGCCCAGGTCATCCCAGCCGTGAGCTTGGCGCGGCCCCGGCATTGCCGACGGATCTGCCGCGCATCATCGATGCCCTATCTATTTAGCCTGTCCCGAGGCTGCAATCGATCGGGGGGCGCTCTGAGCCTGGCTGCAGCGCCAGGGCATTGCATGGGCCGCGTGGTAGCGGTCCGCCCGGATCTTGTGGCGGTTAGGCTTGACAAGGCTCGGGCGAGCGGCAGGATCGATTGGGGTCGCAGTGGGGCTGGAGGAGGCCTTCCTGTACGGCCTGCAGCAGGCAGGGGATGCGATCTGCCAACGAGCGGGTGATCGGCTAGGCTTACACGACGGCCGACGTTACAGTATTCTGTTCATGCTCTCTTATATGCGTGGTTATCGTCCATGAAGGGGCTTATCTGTACGCTCAGCCTGTTGATCAGTCTTGGCGCGGGGGGTGCCCTCGCTGTTGCTGAGGCTGTGGAGCCACCGATCCCCGGCGAGGAAGAGGTCCCGGTCGGCTCCACGGCCGATCACAGCCAGTTCGGCTTGCTCGAGGGGCCGTTTGAGCGTGGCCCGGAGGTCACCGAGGCATGCCTGACCTGCCATACCGAGGCCGCTAAGCAGGTGCAAAGCAGCATCCACTGGACCTGGAGGTACCATCAAGACGAGACTGGGCAGACCCTCGGCAAGCGGTACGTGATCAACAACCTCTGCATGGGGGTTGCCGGCAATTACGACCGCTGCACCTCTTGCCATGTCGGTTATGGTTGGTCGGATCGTGAGTTCGACTTCGAGGCCGAGGAGCGGGTCGATTGCCTCGCTTGCCACGATACCACCGGGGAGTATGTGAAGTTCCCGACCGGCGCCGGTCATCCGCCGAGCGAGGACCGGATGTTCCAGGGGGAGCTGATCACCGCCCCGGACCTCGCCCGGGTGGCACAGCATGTCGGCCCCACGAGCCGCGAGACCTGCGGTAGCTGCCACTTTGAGGGCGGGGGCGGGGATGCCGTCAAGCACGGTGACCTGGATAGCTCGCTCCTAGAGCCACCGCGCTCGCTGGATGTGCACATGTCCCCCGAAGGGGGGGATTTCAGCTGCTCGGTCTGCCACGAGTTCAGCGGCCATATTCAGAAGGGCAGCCGCTACCACGTCCGCATGCCGGAATACGAGGACTCGCCGGTAGCGGCCCATCCGCATGACAAGCCCGCCTGCGTGGCTTGCCACGGCAGCGAGCCGCACGAGCCCGGGCTGCATGACAAGCTCAACGCCCATGGCGATTTCATCGCCTGCCAGACTTGCCATGTCCCGGAGATCGCCCGCGGTGGGCTGTCCACCAAGACCCTTTGGGACTGGTCCGAGGCTGGCCGTACAGATGAGGAGGGCGAGCGCATCGTTGAGCGGAATGAGCAGGGCCGAGTGACCTACGACACCATGAAGGGGGCCTTTGAATGGAAGGAGGACTATCCTCCCACGTACCGCTGGTTCGATGGCAATGTGCTCTATACCCTGCTAGATGACCCTATCGATCCGCAGGAGGAGGTCCCGATCAATCAGCCCCTCGGGGAAGCGGGTCAGGAAGGTGCGAAGATCTGGCCCTTCAAGGTCCTGTATGGCCGCCAGCCCTACGATGCCGGCAACGACCGGCTCGTGGCCCCCAAGCTCTACGGTCGTGAAGGTGAGGACGCGGCCTACTGGCGCGGCTACGACTGGGACCGGGCCATCCGTGCCGGCATGGAGGAGGCGCAGGACCTCGGCCAGACCGAGACCGAGTACAGCGGCGAATACGGCTTCGTGGATACGCGCATGTACTGGCCCGTGAATCATATGGTTGCACCAGCGGAGGAGAGCGTCGCTTGTGGCGAGTGCCATAGCCCGGGAGGGCGCATGGCCGAGGTGGCGGGGGTCTACGTCCCCGGGCAGGACCGGCATCCACTCATCGAGCGGATTGGCTGGCTCGCGGTCGGAGGGACGCTGCTGGCGGTGCTCCTCCATGGTGGGTTGCGGTTCTATCTGTACCGGCGCCGGCAGCATCAGGCCGGCGGCGGGCAGCACGAGGAGGAGTAGGGGCTGTGAGCATGGTACGGATCTTCACCCGATTCGAGATCTTTTGGCACTGGAGCCAGGCGGTGCTGATCTTCGGGCTGCTACTCACCGGTCTTGAGCTCCATGGCAGCTACGCCTTGCTGGGCTTTGGTAAGGCGTTTGCGGTCCATATCGTGTTGGCCTGGGCACTGATCGCCCTCTGGGCCTTCGCCATCTTCTGGCATCTGACCACTGGCGAGTGGCGGCAGTACATCCCCTCCGGCAGCGGTCTGGCCCGGATGGTGGGCTACTACGCCTACGGCATGTTCTCCGGCGAGGCCAAACCCTTCCTCAAGACCCCGTCGGCGAAGCACAACCCGCTGCAGCGGCTCGCCTACTTTGTCTTCAAGGCCGCCATCGCACCGGCCCTCTGGATCTCCGGTCTGCTACTGCTCTCCTACAACCTGTGGAGCAGCACCTGGCTCGGCGGCCTCCTGCCACTGGCGCTGGTCGCCGGTGTGCATGTGAGTGCGGCCTTGGCGCTGATGGTCTTCCTGATCGCCCATATCTACATGGCGGCAACCACGGGCACACCGTGGTATGAGTACCTGCGTGCCATGGTCACGGGCTACCAGCGGGAGGAGCCGGAGGCTGGCCCCCGGCGTTAGCGTTGATGGGCTAACCGGCGTTCTTGCCTCGCCTCCC
>JBKGYE010000056.1:0-9606 GCA_046546255.1 Halorhodospira sp.
GCTGAAGCAGTGGCACGAAGAGCGTCCCGATTTGTTTCGTAGGCTGGTATATGACTAGTCAGTTCTTGACAGGTGAGCGCCGGGCGAACCGATCGAGAGGGAAGTACGACAGGGGGCAGCGCAGTGGTGGGATGTCGTCAGGACCGCCCCCCCCGATGCGCTTGTTGCAATGAGCCGGGTCGGCGGCTCAACAGCACGAAGAAGCCGCCGAGACCCTCAAGCGAGGTGAACGGCCCCCGCCTAAGCGTCGCGCCCCCTTCAGGGCAAAGAGGAGGTTAGACCTTGAACTGCTCGACGAGCTTGCGCAGATCCCGGGCCAGGGCCTCGAGCTCGTCACCCGCCTGCTTGGTCTCCTGGCTCTCCTGAGCGGTGGTCTCGGCCACGTCATTGATGGAGGTGATGCTACGGTTGATCTCCTCCACCACTTGGCTCTGCTCCTCGGCGGCGCTGGCGATCTGGGTGTTGACGCCACTGATGGTATCCACCGACTGCTGGATCTCGCCGAGCACCGAGTCGGCCTCCGAGGCCTGAGCGACCGTCTCTTGGGTCTGTGCATGGCCCTGCTCCATGGCGACCTGGGCACTCTTGGTCTCCTCCTGCAGGGCGCTGATCATGTCCTGAATCTGCTGGGTGGACTCATGGGTGCGATTAGCGAGCTTGCGCACCTCGTCAGCGACCACCGCGAAGCCACGCCCCTGCTCACCGGCACGGGCGGCCTCGATGGCAGCATTCAGGGCGAGCAGGTTGGTCTGCTCGGCGATCTCGCGGATCAGGTCGATGACCGTGCCGATCTGCTGGCTGTCATCGGCCAGCTTCTGGATGGCCCCCGCTGCCTGGGAGACATCGTCAGCGAGCTGGTTGATGCCGCTAACCGTGCGCTGGACCACCTCCTTGCCACGATGGGCGGCACCCTCGCCAGTCTGGGTGGCCTCGGCGGCGTGCTGAGCGTTGCGGGCCACCTCCTGGGCCGTAGAGGTCATCTCATTCATGGCCGTAGCCACCTGCTCGATGTCCGAGCGCTGGCGACCGACACGGTCATTGCTGCGGTCCGTGACCTCGGAGACTTGCTGCGCCGAGCGATCCAGGCGCTCGGCCATCTCCACGACGCGCCCGATCAGGTCGTGGAAGACCGCCATGGAGCGGTTAAAGGCACTAGCCGCCTGCCCGATCTCGTCCTGGCTATGGACCTCTAGACGCTGGGTCAGGTCGCCTCCACCGCTGGCGATCTCGTCGAGGTTCTGCGTCATGGCATTGATCGGCTGGGTGACCGAGCGCTGGATAAACAGATAGACGATGAGCAGGAATGGCAGGCTGATCAAGACCGCGATCCCGAAGAGGGTGGTACCAAAGCCGATCACGGCCTGGTTCACGTCGTCGAGGGAGACCTGCATAGTCACCGCGCCGAGCACTTCACCCTCGCGGTCAGGGCCATGGCAGTCGACACAGGATTTGCCGAGGAAATCAGTCTCATTGAAGTTCGGGATCACCGCGCGCAGGGTGTTGCCGTTATCGACCTCCGCGATATAACGCTCGCCCGTAGTGAGGACCTCCTCCTCGATCTCGTCCTGGGGCTGCTCGTGCTCCCGCCCAGCGCCGTAGAGCGACTCCGTCGCCTCGGCGCGCAACACGCGCAGATCGGCCACGCCCGGCAGCTCCTCGATCTGGTCGAGGAACTCATCGCGCTGATCCATGGTGTTGGTCCACATCATCGCGGTGAGACCTGCCATGGTCATCTGGTTCATGGTGTCGGTGAACTCAATGGCCTGATCCACCGCGACGTTACGCTGCTCCCACGCCGCATAGACGATCATCGAGGTCCACGCGAGGACCAGCATCAGCCAGATGCCGAGCAGTAGACGAACCCAGATCCGGACGTCCTGGATGCGGCGGAGCAGCTTCATCGCGGTCTCCTTGTCTATCGGCCCAAGGTCAGCGCGGCATCTGACGACCTGATTGAGCGAAACCTATCACACTTGCCTCGGAAACCAAGAAGCTAGCGGCCCAAGCCCGGCGGCAGGCTGCCGCCAGGACCACCTCCGGAGCCACCGCTGCCCATCAGCTGCTGGACCATCCGCTGCGGACCGCCCTTCTTCTTCATCTGCTTCATCATCTTCTGCATTTGCTTGAATTGCTTGAGCAACCGGTTGACGTCCTGGACCTGGACACCGGCACCGGCGGCGATCCGCTTCTTGCGCGAGCCGTTGATGATATCCGGCCGCGCCCGCTCGGCAGGGGTCATGGAGTTGATCATGGCCAGCTGGCGGCGCACGAAGCGGTCATCGAGCTGATCCTTGACCTTGTCCATCTGCTTGCCCAGGCCGGGCATCTTCTCCATGACCCCGCCGAGGCCACCGAGCTTGTCGATCTGCTGCATCTGCTCCTTGAAGTCGTTGAGATCGAATCCCTTGCCGCCCTTCTTGAGCTTCTTCTCGAGCTTCTGCGCCTTGTCCCGGTCGACGCTGCGCTCCACCTCCTCAACGAGGCTTACCACATCGCCTTTGCCGAGGATGCGCGAGGCCACCCGCTCTGGATGGAACGGCTCGAGCGCCTCGGTCTTCTCGCCGACGCCAAGGAACTTGATCGGCGCACCGGTGACGTGGCGCACCGACAGGGCGGCGCCGCCGCGGGCATCGCCGTCGGTCTTGGTCAGCACCACACCCGTAAGCGGCAGGGCCTCCCCGAAGGCCTGGGCGGTCTTGGCGGCATCTTGGCCGGTCATGGCGTCAACCACGAACAAGGTCTCTGCCGGCTTGATGGCCTTATGCAGCCGCCGGACCTCGTCCATCATCTGCTCGTCAACGGTCAGCCGGCCAGCGGTATCGACGAGCAGGACATCGTGGTAATGGCGCCGGGCGTGATCGACCGCATTGCGGGCGATACGCTCCGGGTCCTCACCGGAGCTTGAGGGGAAGAACTCGACCTCCACCTGACCGGCAAGGGTCTCGAGCTGATCGATGGCCGCCGGCCGATAGACGTCACAGCTGACCACGAGGACCTTCTTCTTCTCGCGCTCACGCAGGTAGCGGGCGAGCTTACCGATGGAGGTGGTCTTGCCGGAGCCCTGCAGCCCGGCGACGAGGATCACCGCTGGAGGCTGGACATTGAGGTTGAGCGACTCCGCGCTCTCCCCCATGACCCGGACCAGCTCATCCTGGACGATCTTGATAAACGCTTGCCCCGGGGTGAGGCTCTTCGCCACCTCCGCCCCCTCAGCGCGCTTCTTGACCTCCTCGGTGAAGCTACGCACCACAGGCAACGCCACGTCCGCCTCGAGCA
Organism: Halorhodospira sp.; assembly: GCA_046546255.1. Taxonomy (GTDB): domain Bacteria; phylum Pseudomonadota; class Gammaproteobacteria; order Nitrococcales; family Halorhodospiraceae; genus Halorhodospira. Next base: position 3,277 of record JBKGYE010000056.1, read on the forward strand.
GGGCCTTGCGCACCTCACGCACAGTCTCCTGGATATTTTCATCCGTAATACGGCCCCGCCCGCTCATGCGCTGCGTGACGGAGTCAAAACGTCCGGTGAGATTCTCAAACATGGATGCCGCCTGTTCGTTCGCGATCCGTATTCAGGGCTGCATTATACGGGTGGGGAGGTGCCCCATGCGAACCGCACCCACAAAGGGGGACCACGCCCTTAGGGCGGCGGCGCTCTGCTACCCCGATTTCGATCCCCCCGGGGCCGGCCTCAGGAATACCTTCCTGATGGCACCACCTCGGCCCAAAGTCGCTATTTTCCCCGGGCCCGGCCTCAGAGATGCCTCTGCCCAGGCGCGCGGGTTGTCGCAGGGTATTTTCCACAATGCATGGATTGTGCGATGATCCAGCACGCTATGGTCTTTCTAAGCCTCGCTACCGTCACGACCCTGCTCTACCTAGCCGCAGCTATTGCGCTGGGGGCACGGCTGCTGCTATATGAGGACCGTAGCCCAGCCCGCTCCACCGCGCTGGCTCTGGGCGCAGCTGCGGTAGGTGCACACGTGGTGGTCGTCGCCGAGACCACTTGGGTCGAGGGCGGGGTCAACCTGGGCTTCTTCAGCGCCCTGTCGCTCGTCTCTTGGATCACGAGTACCGGGCTGGTCATCGCCAGCCTCCGCCAGCGGGTCGAGCATCTGGGGATCTTGCTCTGGCCGCTCTCCGCAATGGCCGTGGCGCTGACCCCCTTCGCCCCGCCGGCGGAGGCCACCCTCTCCCGTGATCCGGCCCTGGGGGTGCACATCGTGCTCTCGATGCTGGCCTACTCCACCCTGCTCGCAGCCGTGCTGCAAGCGCTCATCCTGGCGCTACTAGATCATCGCCTGCGCACGCGCCGGGCCACAGGATTCGTTCGTCAGCTGCCGGCCCTACGGGCCATGGAGAAGCAGCTCTTCTGGCTGATCACGGTGGGCTTTATCGCCCTTACCGTGGCCCTTGGATCCGGCTTCCTGTTCTTCATGGACCGCCTCCTTGACGGGGCGATGATCCACAAGACTTCCCTGTCGATCGCCTCCTGGGTCGCCTTCGCGACCCTGCTCGCCGGGCACGCGATCTGGGGCTGGCGAGGGCAGACCGCGATCCGCTGGACGCTAGTCGGCTTCCTCGCCCTGATGCTCGGCTACTTCGGTAGCAAGTTCGTGCTCGAGCTCATCCTCCAGCGCCGCTGAAATACTCGGGTTCACCGCCTTGGCGCCACTTGATGTTGCAGCCGATGCTCGGGTACTGCGGCTCCGGCGGAGCCTCTCCGGCCAGCAGAGCATCTACCGCCCCGCGTAGATCACTCCCCGTGATCGGGCGATCATTTTTCGGCGTGCTATCATCGAACCGTCCCCGATAGTAGAGCTTCAAGTCGGCGTCGAAGAAAAAGAAATCCGGGGTGCAGGCGGCGCGGTACACCTTGGCCACCCTCTGGTCAGGATCGAAGAGATAAGGGAACGTATAGCCCGCGGCTTCCTTCTCCTCGACCATACGCTCTGGCGCGTCCTCTGGATACGTCTCAGGGTCGTTGGCACTGATGGCGGCTACGGCGATCCCCCGCTCCTGGCATTCGCGGGCGAAGTGAGCGAGGTGATCTCGCAGGTGCTTCACAAATGGGCAGTGATTGCAGATGAAGGCGATCAACACCCCTTCCCCGCCAGCCAGGTCTCGGTAGAGCGAGACCGAGCGGCCATCCGTATCCGACAGCGTAAACTCGGGAGCCGGGGTTCCGATGGGCAACATGGTTGATTCGGTGCGTACCATCTTGCTTTCCCTCCTGAGATGAGCCTTCTCTAGATCGTCCAGCGTACAGCGGCTCAGGCTCCGTTGCCGCCGTGCTCCTCCTCGGCACGCTCGACAACCTCAAGCAAGCGGACGAGCACCTGCTCGGCGCGCGGCCCGGCATTTGAGGTATAGACCGCTCGCAAAGGGCGAGCCAGCTCTTGGAACGCCGCTCGCTGCGTCTCCTCGAGCTCAATGAGACGCAGCCCCTCGCGATCCGCGAGGGCACCACGACGCTGCTCGTTAAGCTCACGCTGCATGCGGTGTGCCCACTCCACCAGGTCCTCGCTGATCGTGCGCAGCATCTGCTGACGCTCCGCGGGGAGCCGCTCAAAGAAAACACGGTTAGCCATGAAGCTGGCCACGTGGGGCGCATGCCGGGCCAGCGTCAGATGCGTGTGGTGATCATGGAAGGCCATATCCTCGTACAGGAACAACGGATGCTCCATGGCCGCCACCTCGCCCTCAGACAAAGCCTGGTAGAGTTCACCGAAGGCGACATGGACCGGACGGGCTCCATAGGCGCGGTACGTTTCACGCAGCACGGGGCTGTCCATGACCCGCAGCCGAACCCCCTTGAAGTCCTCCGGGCGGCGTAGCGGCTGATCGCTCCCCCAGACCTGCCATCCCTCGGGCACAAGGGCTAGTAGCTCTAGCCGCGCCTCGCGATAGGCTGCCTGGACGGGCTCGCTGCGCAGCAGCTCTGGATCGTTGAGGGCGCGGGCGTTGACGTAAGGATCGTCGCTGAGAGCGAAGTGCAGGCCAAAGGCCTGGCTCTCGGGAACCTCCTCGGACAGGTCGCCGGATCCGAAAGCGAAATGCACCGCGTTGTTGCGCAGCTGCTCGTGGACATCGTCGACACTGCCCAAGGCACCATAGGGGTAGAGGCGCACCTCCACCGCACCGTCGGTGCGCGCCTCCACCTCCTCGGCAAAGCGGGAGGCATACTCATACTGTACCCCCCCGGCCGTCTCCTCTAGGGCGATCCGCCACTGCTCAGGACGTTCCGGGCCATCGCAGCCGCTGCTCAGTAGCCCCCCCACCAAGGCGGCGATCACAACCAGCCGCCGGGGCAGCTGCGATGCCCGCTGATCAGCCGTCGCCGTGCTCCTGACGAGCGCGCTCCACCGCCTCAAGCAACCGCTCCAGGGCCGCTTCACCACGGGCGCCGACCTCATCGACGAAGGTCGTCCGGGTGGACTCGGCACGTTCGCGGAAGGCATCCCGCTCCTCGTCCTCGAGCTGGATCACCTCGATATCGGACGCCTCCTGCATGGCTGTGAGGCGCTGCTGGTTGACCTCCTGCTGCATCTCATGGGCCCAGTCGACCATCTCCGCGGTCACCTCGCGGACCATCTCCCGCTCCGCTTCAGAGAGGCTCTGGAAGAAGGGAGAGCTGGCCATGAAGCCAGCGATGAATTGCGCCTGCCGGGCCTCGATGAAGTAGTCCTGGACCTCGTAGAAACCCATCTCCTGGTGGGCGAAGAAGGGCTGGATATTGCCGTCGATGACACCCTGCTCCAGGCCGCCATAGATCTCGCTGTACGCCATAGGGGTGGGATCAGCGCCGTACTGGCGGTACGTCTCGCGGAGCAGGCGGTTGTCCATGGTGCGCATCTGCACGCCGTCGAAATCCGCTGGACTGCGGATCGGCTTATTGGCGCTCCAGACCTGCCAGCCTTCAGGCAGCACCGAGATCAGCTCCATGCCGCGCTCACGATAGGCCTCTTGGAGCGGCTCACTGCGCAGGAAGGTCGGATCGTTCAGCGCCCGAGTGTTGACGTACTCATCATCGCTGAGCACGAAATTGACGCTGAACAGCTGGCTCTCGGGTACGGTTCCGCCGAGTGCCCCGGAGCCGAAGGCAAACTGCACAGCCCCGGACTGGAGCTGCTCGTAGATATCCCCCATCTCGCCGATGGTGCCGTAGGGAAGGATCTCTACCTCGACCTCCCCATCGGTCTGCGCCTCAATCCGCTCGGCGAAGCGCTCGGCGTAGCGATGCTGGATACTGCCCTCGACCTCCTCGAGGGCGACACGCCACTGCTCGGCAGCGTGAAGCGGCGCGGCCAGGGCGAGGCAGCCGAGGAGCATAGTGGCAACGATGATGGCACGGCGCATGGGTCACGAACCTCTTCTTCTCGGTTTGCCGAGAAACGTAGCATAGGCGCAGCCCTGTACGTATACCCTCTCGGTTCGGTATGTTGAGAACGATGGAGCGGCTGGAGCCCCCCATGGAGACCGGGTCAAAAAGCTATCTAGAGCGCCTGGACGGAGCCACCGCGCACCTCGAAGCAGCCATCCTCGGGCTCGGGGTGCTGGCCCTCGCCGTCCTTTCCATCGCGAACACCCTCTCTCGCAACCTCATCGATAGCACCGTGCCCGGCACCTCCGAGGTCACGGAGCTGCTCATGATCTGGATCACCTTCGGGGGGCTGGCCTACGGGGTACGGCGCGCTCGGCACATCTGCATGAACGCTTTCTACGACCAGCTGCGCGGGCGGCTACGCAAGGGGCTGCTGGTGGCCACTCACCTCCTCACCGGCGCGTTGCTGCTCTACCTATCCTGGTACGCTGCCGATTATGTCCTCGGGGTCCACAACAGCGGCCGAAGCACCACGGCACTGGGGATCCCGCTAGGCATCGCCTACACCATCGTTCCCCTCGGGCTGCTCGCCGGCGGGGTGCAGTACCTCCTCAGCGCCTGGCGCAACCTCACCTCCTCCCAGCTCTACCGCTCGTACAGCGAGCTTGAGCGCTACGAGGACGAAGGCGGTGGAGGCGGCGCCGTATGACCGCGCTGGTCCTCACCGTCATGCTGGTATTGCTCCTGCTCGGCTTCCCGCTGCTGGTGCCACTGCTCGTCGGCGCCCTGCTGGTGATCGCCCTTGAGCTACAGTTCCTCGGACCGGATGCCCTGATCCGGCAGATGATCACCGGTATCCAGCCGGTTGTCCTCTCGGCGGTACCTCTGTTCATCCTCGCCGCGGATATCATGACCCGGGGGCGAACTGCCGGGACCCTGCTCGATCTGGTCAGCACAACCATCGGCCACATCCGGGGAGGCTTACCGATCACCACAGCAGTCAGCTGCACCCTCTTCGGCGCCGTCTCCGGATCGACCCAGGCGACCGTAGTCGCCATGGGCACCCCGCTACGCCCGCGGCTGCAGCAGGCCGGCTACAAGGACTCCTTCAACCTAGCCCTGATCGTGAACGCCAGCGATGTGGCCCTGCTGATCCCGCCGAGCATCGGCATGATCGTCTATGGCGTCGTGGCGCAGACCTCGCCGGCGGAGCTGTTCATCGCCGGCATCGGCCCAGGGCTGATGATCCTCGCCCTGATCAGCCTCTGGTGCTATCTTTACACGCTCTGGCACAACGTACCGGTCGAGTCCCGGACAGGCTGGCGCGACCGCGGGCGCGCCCTGCTGCGGGCCCTGCCGGCGCTGGGTTTCCCGGTACTCATCGTCGGCGGGATCTATACCGGGCTCTTCACACCTACCGAAGCGGCGGCCATCGCCGTGCTCTATGCGGTGATCCTGGAGGTCGGGGTCTACCGCAGCCTGAGCTGGCGGGATCTGCTGGCGATCGCGCGCTCAACGGGCCTGATCACGGCAGTAGTCTTTATCCTCGTGGGCGCCGGACAGGCCTTCGCCTACAGCATCTCTTTCGCACAGATCCCGCAAGAGCTCGTGGGACCGCTGACCGAAGCCGTCGCCCACGATCCGCAGCTGACCCTGCTCACCATCGCGGCGATCTACTTCGTCGGGTGCATGTTCGTCGACCCCATCGTGGTGATCCTGGTCTTCACCCCGCTGCTTGCACCACTGATCGAGACCGCGCAGCTCGACCCGGTGCTGGTGGGAACGCTAGTGGTGATGCAGGCGGCTATCGGCTCGGCCACGCCGCCCTTCGGGGTCGACCTGTTCACCGCCATCGCCGCCTTTCGACGCCCCTATCTGGAGGTGATCCGGGGCACGCCTCCGTTCATCGCCATCATGATCCTGGCGACGCTGCTGCTGATCTTCTTCCCGCAGATAGCCCTCTTCCTGCGGGATCTAGCCTTCGGCTGAACCGGCTCAGCGCAATCGAAACTCGATCGTGACACTGAGCTCGAGGCGCTCGAAGGACTCGTCCTCAGGGATCTCTGGCATCTGCACGGCCTCGATCATGCGCTCGACCTCTTCATCGAAGAGTTCGTGCTCGGATGGTTCGGCGATCTCCCACTCGAGTACGTTGCCCTCGGCGTCGAGGACAAAGGTCAACCCCACCGACCCCTCTAGACGCCGGCGCTCGGCAGCGCGCGGGTAACGCTGCTCGGCCTGCAGGGTCCGGTGTACATCCGCCAGGAAAGAGTCGGAGACGTCGGACTCGGTCCCCACCTCCGCCTCCTGCGGCGGCCCCTCATCTGACTCGTCATCCTCTTCCTCGACCTCCTCATCCTCTTCCGGCTCATCCTCTTCCGGCTCGGAGTCAGTCTCTTCCTCCGGCTCCGGCTCCGGATCAGGCTCTGGCTCCGG
>JBKGYE010000057.1:0-9518 GCA_046546255.1 Halorhodospira sp.
CCGCGAGGGCGGCCGCACCGTCGGCGCCGGCGTCGTCTCCAAGATCATCGAGTAAGCTTGTCAGCGTGGGGGTGCAGTGCTATAAATGCACCCCTCAGGCACAAGACACTAGGCCAGTAGCTCAATTGGCAGAGCAACGGTCTCCAAAACCGTAGGTTGGGGGTTCGAGTCCCTCCTGGCCTGCCAACTCCATGACGCGGTCCGGCCGGGGCAACCCAGCCGGACCGCTTCGGTAGCAGGGTCCATGAAGTCAAAGGCTGAGACACGACGCTCCCCGCTTGATACCCTCAAGTGGGCCACCGCAATCGCGCTCGCGGCCGTTGGCGTGGCGGGCTTCTACTACTTTAGCGATCAGATGCTCATCCTCCGGGTGGTGGGGCTTCTGGCCATCGTGGGGGGTGCTGTCGGCGTCCTCGCGACAACCCAGCAGGGGCGCGCTGTCTGGTCCTTCGCCAAGGGGGCCCGCCAGGAGCTGCGAAAGGTTGTCTGGCCTACCCGCCAAGAGACTCTGCAGACCACGCTGATTGTCGGTGTCGTCGTCCTGATCGTGGCGATCTTCCTCTGGCTGATGGACCTGCTGCTGTTTTGGCTGGTCGGCATGATCACCGGCCAGGGAGGCTGAAGCATGGCTTTGCGCTGGTACGTAATCCACGCCTACTCGGGCTTCGAGAAGCAGGTCCAGCGTTCCCTGCGCGAGCGCATCAAGCGTGCCGGGATGGAGGACCGCTTCGGCGAGATCCTCGTGCCCACCGAGGAGGTGGTCGAGATGCGCGAGGGCCAGAAGCGCAAGAGCGAGCGAAAGTTCTTCCCTGGCTACGTGCTCGTGCAGATGGAGCTCGACGATGACACCTGGCACCTGGTCAAGGAGGTGCCGCGGGTGATGGGCTTCATCGGCGGTCGCCCGGATAAGCCGGCGCCCATCTCGGACCGTGAGGCGGAGCAGATCCTCAGCCGGGTCCGTGAAGGGGCCGAGAAGCCCCGGCCTAAGGTCCTCTTCGAGGTTGGTGAGGTCGTGCGGGTGACCGACGGTCCGTTCACCGACTTCAACGGCGCCGTCGAGGAAGTCAATTACGAGAAGAGCCGCCTGCGCGTGGCGGTGCTGATCTTCGGGCGCTCCACGCCGGTGGAGCTCGAGTTCAGCCAAGTCGAGAAGACGTAACACCGAGGTGACGCCTTCCGGCGTATCGAACCCACGGGGAGCCTGATCGGCGTCTGTACCCGTGACAGGAGACAGCAATGGCAAAGAAGATCGAAGCTTATATCAAGCTGCAGGTCGCTGCCGGGCAGGCCAACCCGAGCCCGCCGGTGGGGCCCGCGCTCGGTCAGCACGGCTTGAACATCATGGAGTTCTGCAAGGCGTTCAACGCCCAGACCCAGGAGATGGAGCCGGGGCTGCCGATCCCGGTGGTGATCACGGTCTACTCGGACCGCAGCTTCACCTTCGTTACCAAGACCCCCCCGGCCCCGGTGTTGCTGCTCAAGGCGATCGGCGCCAAGGGTGGCTCGGGGACGCCGAACACCCAGAAGGTCGGTACCGTGCAGCGCGAGCAGCTCGAGGACATCGCCCGTACCAAGTGGCCTGACCTCAACGCCTCCGATATGGACGCGGCCGTGCGCACCATCGCCGGTACCGCGCGGAGCATGGGCATCGACGTGGAGGGGGTCTAAGCCATGGCGAAGCTGACTAAGCGACAGAAGATGATCCGCGAGCGCATCGACCGGATCCATCCCTATCCGGTGGACGATGCCATCGCGCTGGTCAAGGAGCTGGCCACGGCGCGCTTTGTCGAGAGCTTCGACGTGGCTGTGAATCTCGGCGTGGACCCCCGCAAGTCGGATCAGATCGTGCGTGGTTCCACGGTGCTGCCCCACGGCACCGGCAAGAGCATGCGCGTGGCCGTCTTCGCGCAGGGCGAGAATGCCGAGGCGGCGCAGGCCGAGGGGGCTGACGCCGTCGGCATGGACGACCTCGCTGAGCGCATGCAGGGGGGTGAGCTCGATTACGACGTGGTCATCGCTTCCCCGGATGCCATGGGCGTGGTCGGCAAGCTCGGCCCGGTCCTCGGCCCGCGCGGCTTGATGCCGAACCCGAAGACGGGCACCGTCGCCGCCGACGTTGCCGGTGCGGTCCGCAACGCCAAGGCGGGGCAGGTCCGCTATCGTACCGATCGCAATGGGGTCCTCCACTCCGCGGTCGGCCGGGTCGACTTCGCGCCCGAGGCACTGAAGGAGAACCTCAGCGCGCTGCTTGCGGATCTGAACAAGCTCAAGCCGAGTACCTCGAAGGGCGTCTACATCCAGCAGGTAACCGTGTCCTCGACCATGGGGGCCGGTGTCCGGGTCGACAAGGCGAGCCTCGGGGTCTAGACCGTACACAGCGGGCGGACGAGTGCCGCCCGCTCACCTGGCCGGCAAGGAGGCCGGCCCGGCTGTCAGACAGCGACAGCCGTCCGAGACCGCCGGTGCCTTGCGGGGCTTAAAGGGGTGCGACCCCGCCTGCGTAGACGGTGGCGCAAGCGAGGAGCCTGCACTTCGCCACCGTGAGGCCGACTCGAGAGAGTCGAGAAGCGCGCCGAAGGCGCGCGCCATCGGCTCCCGGGAGGCGATTCCGAGGAGAGCAACCTTCCCAGGAGACAGACGATGGGACTGAGTCTGGAGCAGAAGAAGGCGATGGTGCAGGAGGTGGCTGCGGTGGCCGATCAGGCCCTGACCGCGGTCTCCGCCGAGTACCGGGGCCTGACTGCCGGGGAGATGGACCAGCTGCGCGCTAAGGCGCGCGAGCAGGGCGTCTACCTGCGCGTGGTCAAGAACACCCTGGCGCGGCGGGCAGTGGCCGGCACCGAGTTCGAGTGCATGACCGACAGCTTCTATGGGCCGCTCCTGCTGGCTTTCTCGCAGGACGACCCGGGTGCCGCTGCGCGCTTGGTGCGCAATTTCAGCAAGGACCACCCGGCCTTGGTCGCGCGGACCGTCGCGTTCGGCGGTCAGGCCTACGGGGCCGAGCACCTGGAGCGGCTGGCGAGCCTGCCGACCCGGGAGGAGGCCCTGTCCAAGCTGATGGCGACCATGCGTGCGCCGATCCAGAAGCTCGCCACCACCACCAACGAGGTACCGGGCAAGCTGGTGCGGACCCTGGCGGCGGTGCGCGACGCGAAGAAGGAAGCCGCCTGACCTGGCCCCTATTGCCACCGGGCCTGAAAAGGGCCCGCTCGCTTGATTATTAGACTGAGGAGAGAGAACGATGGCCGCATCGAAAGACGAGATCCTTGAGTCCATCGCCAGCATGAGCGTCATGGAGGTCGTGGAGCTCATCGAGGCGATGGAGGAGAAGTTCGGCGTGACCGCTGCTGCCGCGGTTGCTGCCGCGCCCGCCGCTGCTGGTGGCGATGAGGGTGGCGAAGCCGCCGAGGAGCAGACCGAGTTCGACGTCATCCTCAAGGACCACGGTGACAACAAAGTCGGCGTCATCAAGGTCGTCCGCGGCGTGACCGGCCTGGGCCTGAAGGAGGCCAAGGAGGTCGTCGAGGGTGCGCCTGCGCCGCTAAAGGAGGGCGCCTCGAAGGAGGAAGCCGACGACATCAAGGCGAAGCTGGAAGAGGCGGGGGCGAGCGTCGAGCTCAAGTGAGCCGAGCCGCTCTACCGTCCAAGCGGATGTAAGCGTGGGCTGGCGGCCGTAAGGCCGCCGGCCTGCGCTTGTTGATACTGCCCCGAAAGCGACAAACCGGACCCCCGGCTGTACCGACGCTGCAACCGTACGCCTGGCGCGGTCCGATTGGCAACGTTGCCCGCGGCTTGCCGCGGTCTGGATTCGAGAAGCTGCTCAAGCGCTGAGGAAGCCCGATGGCCTATTCGTTCACCGAGAAGAAGCGCATCCGCAAGGACTTCGGGAAGCTCCCGAACATCCTCGAGGTTCCGTACCTGCTGACGACACAGGTCGACTCCTACAAGCAATTCCTGCAGGACGAGGTCCCTGAAGACGAGCGGGATCAGGAGGTAGGCCTGGAGGGCGCATTCCGATCGGTCTTTCCGATCAAGAGCCACTCGGGGAACGCCGAGCTGCAGTACGTCTCGTACCGCATTGGCGATCCGCCGTTTGAGGTCAAGGAGTGCCAGAGCCGGGGGCTGACCTACGCGGCCCCGCTGCGCATGCTGGTGCGCTTGGCGCTTTATGACAAGGAGGGTGGCGGCGTTAAGGATATCAAGGAGCAGGAGGTCTACATGGGCGAGCTGCCCCTGATGACTTCCACCGGCACCTTCGTGGTCAATGGCACGGAGCGGGTGATCGTCAACCAGCTGCATCGCTCTCCGGGTGTCTTCTTCGACCACGACAAGGGCAAGAGCCACTCCTCGGGCAAGCTCCTCTTCTCCGCGCGGGTCATCCCGTACCGCGGGTCGTGGCTCGATTTCGAGTTCGATCCCAAGGACACCATCTACGTGCGTATCGACCGCCGGCGCAAGCTGCCGGCGACGATCCTACTGCGCGCGCTCGGCTATACGCCTCAAGAGATCCTCTACACCTTCTTTGACACGGATCGCTTCCACCTCGGCGCGGGTAACAAGGTGATCCTCGATCTCGTCCCGGAGCGCCTGCGCGGGGAGACAGCGAGCTTCGATATCGTCGCCGGCGGCGAGACCATCGTCGAGGCCGGGCGGCGGATCACCGCGCGCCATATCAAGCAGCTGAAGAAGGCGGGCATCGAGCAGCTGGAGGTCCCGGAGGATTACCTTACCGGCAAGATCCTCGCCCACGATGTGATCGATCCGGCTACCGGCGAGATCCTGGCCGAGGCCAACGCGGCGCTGACCACGGAGGTCACCCAGTCGCTGTTCGATGCCGGCATCCGCGAGATCGAGACGCTGTTCGTCAACGACCTCGACCGTGGTCCTTATATGTCCACGACCCTGGCCGCGGATCCGACCCGCAGCCAGATGGAGGCGCTCGTCGAGATCTACCGCATGATGCGCCCCGGTGAGCCGCCAACCAAGGATGCGGCGGAGAACCTGTTCCACTCGCTGTTCTTCACCAGCGATCGCTATGACCTCTCGCCGGTCGGGCGCATGAAGTTCAACCTGCGCGTTGGCCGTGACGAGGAGCGGGGGCCGGGCATCCTCTACGACGGCCGCTACTTCTCCGGTCTCGGCGGCGAGGGTCCGCACGCGCAGGAGCTCGTCGAGCGCTACGGCGAGGACTCGGATATCATCGCCGTGCTGCGCGAGCTCATCGAGATCCGCAACGGCAACGGCCAGACCGATGACATCGACCACCTCGGCAACCGCCGGGTGCGCTCCGTCGGCGAGATGGCCGAGAATGTCTTCCGCGTCGGCTTGGTGCGGGTCGAGCGCGCCGTCAAGGAGCGGCTGTCGCTCGCCGAGAGCGAGGGACTGATGCCGCAGGAGCTGATCAATGCCAAGCCGGTGGCGGCGGCGATCAAGGAGTTCTTCGGCTCCTCGCAGCTGTCGCAGTTTATGGACCAGAACAACCCGCTCTCGGAGGTGACCCACAAGCGTCGTATCTCGGCCCTCGGCCCCGGTGGGCTGACCCGCGAGCGGGCGGGCTTCGAGGTCCGTGACGTCCACCCGACGCACTACGGCCGGGTCTGCCCCATCGAGACGCCGGAGGGGCCGAACATCGGCCTGATCAACTCCCTGGCGGTCTACGCTCAGGCCAACCGCTACGGCTTTCTGGAGACGCCGTACCGCAAGGTGATTGACGGTCGGGTGACCGACGAGGTCGAGTACCTCTCGGCCATCGAGGAGTCGCGCTACGTCATCGCCCAGGCCAACGCCCGGGTGGACGAGAGCGGCTACCTAGCCGATGACCTGATCTCCTGCCGGCACCAGAACGAGTTCACCATGGCCACGGCGGATCGGGTCCAGTACATGGACGTCTCGCCGCGACAGATCGTCTCGGTGGCGGCCTCCCTGGTGCCGTTCCTCGAGCATGACGACGCCAACCGTGCGCTCATGGGCGCGAACATGCAGCGCCAGGCGGTGCCGACACTGCGTGCCGACAAGCCGCTTGTGGGTACGGGCATGGAGCGCACCGTCGCCCGTGACTCCGGGGTCATCGTCACCGCCGAGCGCGGCGGCGTGGTCGAGCAGGTGGACTCCAGCCGCATCGTGGTCCGTGTCTTCGACGAGGAGACCTCCGCCGGCGAGCCGGGCGTGGATATCTACAACCTGACCAAGTACACCCGCTCGAACCAGAACACCTGCTTCAGCCAGAAGCCGCTGGTGCACGTCGGGGATCGGGTGGGTCGCGGTGACGCCCTGGCCGACGGCCCCTCCACGGATTTGGGCGAGCTGGCCCTGGGCCAGAACATGCTCGTCGCCTTCATGCCGTGGAACGGGTACAACTTCGAGGACTCCATCCTCGTCTCGGAGCGGCTGGTTAAGGAGGATCGCTACACCTCGGTCCACATCGAGGAGCTCACCTGCGTCGCCCGCGATACCAAGCTCGGGAGCGAGGAGATTACCGCGGACATCCCCAATGTCTCCGAGTCGGCGCTCTCCCGGCTCGATGAGTCGGGCATTGTCTACATCGGCGCCGAGGTCAAGGCCGGGGACATCCTCGTCGGCAAGGTCACGCCCAAGGGTGAGACCCAGCTGACCCCCGAGGAGAAGCTGCTGCGGGCGATCTTCGGGGAGAAGGCCTCCGACGTGAAGGATACCTCCCTGCGCGTGCCTACCGGCATGGACGGCACCGTCATCGACGTCCAGGTCTTTACCCGCGACGGGGTGGAGAAGGACGAGCGCGCCCGTGCCATCGAGCGGGACGAGATCGCCCGGGTGCGCAAGGACCTCGATGATGAGGCGCGCATCTTCGAGGATGATGCCTACGCACGGCTCGAGCAGCTGCTGGTGAGCAAGATCGCCGAGGGCGGCCCCAAGGGGCTCGGCAGCGGCGCCGAGGTGACGGCGGCGTATCTCCAGGACCTGCCGCGGGAGCGCTGGTTCGAGATCCGCATGCGCGAGGAGGCGGTCAACCAGCAGCTCGAGGCGGTCCGCCACCAGCTCGAGACCCAGCGCGAGCGCTTCGAGAAGCGCTTCCAGGAGAAGAAGGAGAAGATCACCGCCGGTGATGATCTCTCCCCGGGTGTGCTCAAGACGGTCAAGGTCCACCTCGCCGTCAAGCGCCGCCTGCAGCCGGGTGACAAGTTCGCCGGCCGCCACGGCAACAAGGGCGTCATCTCCATGATCGTCCCCGAGGAGGACATGCCGTTTATGGACGACGGGACGCCGGTGGACGTGGTCCTCTCGCCGCTCGGCGTGCCCTCGCGCATGAACGTCGGTCAGGTGCTGGAGACCCACCTCGGTTGGGCAGCCCGCGGCATGGGCCACCGCATCGCTGAGATGCTCGAGCAACAAGCCAAGGTCGAGGAGCTGCGTGACTACCTGACGCAGATCTACAACGCCTCCGGGCGGCAGGAGCAGCTTGAGACCCTCGGCGATGAGGAGATCCACGAGCTCTGCGAGAACCTGCGCGCCGGCGTGCCCATGGCGACACCGGTCTTCGACGGTGCTCGCGAGGAGGAGGTCAAGCGTTGCCTGCGCCTGGCTGGCCTGCCGGAGTCCGGTCAGACCACGCTCTACGACGGGCGTACCGGTGACGCCTTCGACCGGCCGGTGACCGTGGGCTATATGTACATGCTCAAGCTCAATCACCTGGTCGACGACAAGGTCCACGCCCGCGCCACCGGGCCGTACTCGCTGGTCACCCAGCAGCCGCTGGGCGGCAAGGCGCAGTTCGGCGGGCAGCGCTTCGGCGAGATGGAGGTCTGGGCCCTGGAGGCCTACGGTGCGGCCTATACCCTCCAGGAGATGCTCACGGTGAAGTCCGACGACGTCAGCGGCCGGACCAAGATGTACAAGAACATCGTCGACGGTGATCACCGTATGGAGGCCGGTATGCCGGAGTCATTCAACGTCTTGGTTAAGGAGATCCGCTCCTTGGGCATCAATATCGAGCTGGAGAGGGACGACTGACGCGGAGCGAAGCGCCGGAGGCCGCAAGCCGCATGCGGGCGGCGCCCCGCCGGCCGGCGGGGGGTGTAGCCCCCTGAGAGCGGCGGCGGCCCGGGGCTTACCACAGAGCTTTTGCGCGGCACGGACAGCGGGCGGCGCCGATGGCGCCCCCGTTGCCGTGCCCAGCCAACGAATCTAGCGCGAGCGGGCAGCAGACATGAGAGATCTTCTCAACGTTTTCAAGCAGCCGGGCGGTCAGCTGGAGGACTTCGACGCGATCCGGATCGGGCTGGCATCGCCCGAGATGATCCGTTCCTGGTCCTACGGCGAGGTCAAGAAGCCGGAGACCATCAACTACCGCACCTTCAAGCCGGAGCGCGACGGCCTGTTCTGCGCCAAGATCTTCGGCCCGGTGAAGGACTACGAGTGCCTGTGCGGCAAGTACAAGCGCCTCAAGCACCGCGGCGTGGTCTGCGAGAAGTGCGGCGTCGAGGTCACCGTCGCCAAGGTGCGCCGCGAGCGCATGGGCCATATCGACCTGGCCAGCCCGGTGGCGCATATCTGGTTCCTCAAGAGCCTGCCGTCGCGCATCGGGCTGCTGCTGGACATGACCCTGCGCGATGTCGAGCGGGTGCTCTACTTCGAGGCGTACATCGTCATCGAGCCGGGCATGACGCCGCTGGAGCAGGGGCAGCTGCTCACCGATGAGCAGTACCTGGAGGCCGTCGAGGAGCACGGCGACGATTTTGACGCCCGCATGGGCGCCGAGGCGGTGCTCGAGATCCTCAAGGGGATGGACCTGGAGGCCGAGGCGCGGCGCCTGCGTGAGGAGATCGAGGCGACCGGCTCCGAGTCCAAGATCAAGCGCCTGTCCAAGCGGCTCAAGCTCCTCGAGGCCTTCCTTGAGTCCGGCAACAAGCCGGAGTGGCTGATCATGACCGTGCTGCCGGTGCTGCCGCCGGACCTGCGGCCGCTAGTGCCGCTCGATGGCGGTCGCTTCGCCACCTCGGACCTCAATGATCTGTACCGCCGGGTGATCAACCGCAACAACCGGCTCAAGCGGCTGCTCGAGCTCGCCGCCCCGGATATCATCGTGCGCAACGAGAAGCGCATGCTCCAGGAGTCCGTGGATGCGCTGCTCGATAATGGCCGTCGCGGGCGGGCGATTACCGGCACCAACAAGCGCCCGTTGAAGTCCCTGGCGGACATGATCAAGGGCAAGCAGGGCCGCTTCCGGCAGAACCTGCTCGGCAAGCGCGTGGACTACTCCGGGCGCTCGGTCATCGTCGTCGGCCCGACGCTGCGCTTGCACCAGTGCGGGCTGCCCAAGCGCATGGCCCTGGAGCTGTTCAAGCCGTTCATCTTCTCCAAGCTCCAGCGCCGGGGCATGGCCACCACCATCAAGGCGGCCAAGAAGATGGTCGAGCGCGAGACCGGCGAGGTCTGGGACATCCTCGATGAGGTCATCCGCGAGCACCCGGTGCTGCTCAATCGTGCGCCGACGCTCCACCGCCTGGGCATCCAGGCCTTCGAGCCGGTGCTCATCGAGGGCA
>JBKGYE010000058.1:0-9456 GCA_046546255.1 Halorhodospira sp.
AGGCGAGCTCGAAAGGGCTTTCCCGCACGATGGTCTGGTTGCGCTCCGGGCCGGTAGAGACCATCGCCACCGGCACGCCGACCAGCGCCTCGATCCGCTCGAGATAGGCCCGGGCGTTCGCCGGCAGGTCCTCGAAGCACGCTACTCCGGAGACACTGCCCTGCCAGCCGGGCAAGTCCTCGTAGACCGGCTCGCACTCGGCGAGCGCCTCTGCATCAGCAGGCAGGCTCTCACAGACCTCCCCATGGCAGCGGTAGCCCACACAGAGGCGCAGTGTCTCCAGCCCATCGAGGACATCGAGCTTGGTGATGCACAGCCCGCTGAGGCTATTGATCTGGGCTGCACGCCGGGTAGCCACGGCGTCGAACCAGCCGCAGCGCCGCTGGCGCCCCGTCGTGGCCCCGAACTCATGCCCACGCTCACCCAGGTGGGCGCCCATCTCGTCGTCGAAGCCCAGCTCCGTGGGGAACGGCCCCTGCCCCACGCGGGTGGTGTACGCCTTGGTGATGCCCAGCACGTAGTCCAACACCCGCGGGCCGACGCCCGTGCCGGCCGCTGCCGCCCCGGCACAGGTGTTCGAGGAGGTCACGAACGGATAGGTGCCGTGATCGATATCCAGCAACGTCCCCTGGGCACCCTCGAAGAGGATGTTGCGCCCGGCACGCATCTCGGCGGTGAGCAGCGCGCCCACATCCGCGACCAGCGGGCGCAGCTCCTCGCCCTGGGCCAGCGCTTGGTCGAGGACCTGCTGGAAGTCCAGGGTCAGAGTTCCGAAATAGTGCTTGAGCACGAAGTTATGGTAGTCGAGCAGCTCGCCAAGCTTCTGCGCCAGCCGCTCACGGTGGAACAGATCCGATACCCGCACGCCGCGGCGAGCCACCTTGTCCTCGTAGGCCGGGCCGATGCCGCGGCCGGTGGTGCCGATGGCGGACTTGCCCCGGGCCTGTTCGCGCGCCTTGTCCAAGGCTTGGTGGCAGGGCAGGATCAATGAGCAGGAGGGGCTGACCCGCAGCCGCTCACGCGCCGGCACACCGCGCCCCTCCAGCTCCTGGAGCTCCTCGAGCAAGGCCTCTGCCGAGAGCACGACCCCGTTGCCGATCACGCAGCTCGCATCGGGGCGCAGGATACCGGAGGGGATCAGGTGCAGGATGGTCTGCTCGCCGTCGATGACCAGGGTATGGCCGGCATTGTGCCCCCCCTGGAAGCGGGCGACCACGCCCGCGTTCTCGGTCAGCCAGTCGACGACCTTGCCCTTACCCTCGTCGCCCCACTGGGTACCGACTACGACGACGTTCTTACCCATGCTGACTCCCTATTCCAGTTCCCAGGTCCCGTTGCGCGCCACGAGCCGGCGCTCGCAACCGTGGTGCTCCGCATCCCCGGGCAGCTGCCAGACCACCCGCTCGCCGGCCCTGCGCAGCTCGGCGACCCGGCGCAGCAGCGCCAGGTCGTCCCCCCAGGGGGCGAGCACGCCGCCACACGCAGGCTTATCGAAGTCACCGGCGAGGGCCAGCAACGCCTTGAGATCAGCGCTGTAGCCCGTGGCAGGGCGTTGGCGCCCGAAGGCGGCCCCGATACCGTCGTAGCGCCCGCCGCGAGCCAGCTCCCGACCGTAACCCGACGTATAGGCCGCAAAGACCAGGCCAGTGTGGTAGCGATAGCCGCGCAGCTCGCCCAGGTCGAAGTGCAGCGCCACGTCGGGCTCCCGGCGCTGGAGGCTCTCGGACACCGCCTGCACCTCCTCCAGGGCCGCGGCTACGGCAGATCCGGCCCAGCCGAGCACCGTCTGCGCCCGCTCCAGCACCTCGACACCACCGTGCAAGCGCGCCAGGGCCCCGAGGCGCTCGGCCTGGGCCTGCTCCACGCCAGCCTCCCGCAGCACCGCCAGGATCTCATCCTCGGCCTTGCGCTGCAGGGCGTCGAACAGGGTCTCCTCCGCCGTACCGTCCAGCCCCATCTCGCTGATCAGCGCCCGGAAGATGCCCACGTGCCCGATATCCAGGTGCAGCCCCTCCATCCCGGCGCAACGCAAGCTGGCCAGCATCAAGGTGATGATCTCCAGGTCGCTCTCCATCCCGGCGTGGCCGTAGAGCTCGGCGCCAAGCTGCACCGCGTTGCGGCTGCCGGCGGGCCCCTCGGCCCGTGCCTGGAGGGTGCTGCCGATGTAGCACAGGCGGGTGATGCCCTCGCGGCGCAGCTGATGGGCATCGATGCGCGCCGCCTGCGGCGTGATATCCGGACGCACCCCCAGGGTCCGGCCGGAGACCTGGTCGGTGACCTTGAACGTCTGCACGTCCAGATCCCGCCCAGCACCCGTGAGCAGGGCGGTCAGGTACTCGATGAACGGCGGCATGATCAGCTCGTACCCCCACCCCTGGTAGAGATCGAGCAGCCGCCGACGCAATCCCTCGGCTTGGGCTGCCTCCGGGGGCAGGAGCTCATCCACCCCTTCCGGCAACATCCAATGCGCCTTCCAATCCATATCAGCCACGCACCCCGTAGAGCAGCAGCGCACCGAGCCCCATGGACAGGAGCCCGGCGGTGCGGAGCGCCCGATCGTCCATTTCGGCAGCCTGCCGGAAGGCCCGGCGTAAGGCGTCGGGACTGGCCGCCGGGAGGATCCCCTCGAGCACCATCATCAAGGCAAGCGCCGTGAGCAGATCACCGACGGCCAAACCGACCCTCTCTTCGCATCACTCCTCGTCCTCCTCTGCGCGCTCGGTGCTCTCCGCGGAGCTGGCCTCAAGCCCACCGTCGAAGTAGCGCAGGAACTCCGAGCGCGGCGAGAGCACGAAGAGATCCTGGTCGTCCTGGAAAGCCTCGCGGTAAGAGCGAAGGCTCCGCTGGAAGGCGAAGAAGTCCGGCTCCTGGCTGTAGGCACCGGCGTAGACCTCAGCGGCACGGGCGTCGCCCTCACCGCGCAGCGTCTGGCCGTCGCGATAGGCCTCGGCAAGCAGCACGGTGCGCTGGCGATCGGCATCGGCACGGATGCGCTCGGCGGCCTCGTCCCCACGGGCGCGGATCTCCCGGGCCACGCGCTCACGATCCGCGGCCATCCGCTCGAAGATGGACTCGGTCACCTCGTCGGGCAGATCGATGCGCTTGAGGCGCACATCCAGGACCTCCAGGCCCAGGCTCTGCGCCGCCTCGGCGGTGGTCACCCGCAGCACCTCCATGATCTGCACGCGCTCGCCGGAGATGATGTCCTGCACCGTACGCTTGCCGAACTCGGCGCGCAGGGCATCGCGGATGATCTCGCGCAGGCGCTGGTTGGCCCGCTCTGGCTCACCGCGGACGGTGGTGTAGAAGCGCTCAGCGTCGACCACGCGCCACTTCACGAAGGAGTCGACCATCAGGTTCTTCTGCTCGACCGTCAGGAACCGCTCGGGCTGCTCGTCGAGGTTCTGTACCCGGGCGTCGAACTTGCGGACGTTGTTCACGAACGGCAGCTTGAAGTGGAGCCCCGGCTCGATATCGGACTCGATGATCTCTCCGAGGCGGAACTTCAGGGCGACCTCCCGCTCGGAGACGGTGTACATCGAGAAGTAGGCGAGGATCGCCGCCACCGCAACCAGCGGCAGCACGATGTTCGTCCAAACCCGCATTAGAGCGTCCCCCTCTCGCGAAGCGCCTGGCGCGCCCGCTGCGTCGGCGTAATGGCGTCGCGCTGCTCCGGCACGTCGACATCGACCTCGGCGTCACCGGAAAGGCCGCTGCCGGCGTCCGCGCTGGTATTGCGCCGCTCCATCAGCTTATCCAGCGGCAGGTACATCAGCGATTGGCTCGACTCGGCATCGAGCATGACCTTGCTCACGCGACCGAGCACTTGCTCCATGGTCTCGAGGTAGAGTCGCTGGCGCATGATCTCGGGATCGTCCTGGTACTGCGGGATCAGCGCCTCGAAGCGGGCGGCATCACCCTCGGCCCGGGCAATCACCTCCTCGCGGTAGCCCTCGGCCTCTTCGAGGACACGGGCAGCCTGGCCCTGGGCACGCGGGATCAGCTCGTTGGCGTAGGCCTGTGCCCGGTTGACCTTGCGCTGCTCGTCCTCACGCGCCCGGATGGCGTCCTCGAACGCCGGCTGAACCGGCTCCGGCGGCTGGATATCCTGCACCGCCACCTGCACCACCTCGAGGCCGGTACGGTAGTTGTCCATCACCTCCTGGAGCAGCTGCTTGGTCCGCTCCGCGACCTCGGTGCGCCCCTCGGTGAGCACGTACTGGAGTTCGCGCTTGCCGATGACCTCACGCACCGCGCTCTCGGTGACCTGCTTGAGGGCCTGCTCCGGCATGCGGAAGTTGAACAGGTAGAGGAAGGGGTCATCGACCTGATACTGGGCGGCAAGGCGCACGTCGACGATGTTCTCGTCGCGGGTGATCATCAGCGCCTCGTCGGCGACCGGACGCGGGCCATTGCCTGACGAGTCGTAGCCAATCTCCGCGATCCGCCGCTGCTCGACATTGACCTGGTCGATCTCCCCGATCGGGGCCGGCCAGTGCCAGTGCGGCCCAGGCTCGGTGGTGTCACCGTGACGGCCGAAGGTTAGCTCGACCCCGCGCCAGCCCTGATCGACGATGTAGATGCCGGAGAGGAGCCAAATCACGAGCCCGGCCCCTACCAGTCCGCCAATAGCCAGCACACCACCGGGCAGCCCGCTCGGCATCCGGCCACCGAGCACTCCCTGCAGCTGCTGGCGCAGCTTGCGCAGGACCTCGTCCAGATCAGGCGGCCCGCCGGAGCCGCCACCGCCTTTCGGACCACCACCCCAAGGGTCGCGGCCACCGCCGCCGGGCTCATTCCACGCCATTCGGAACTCCATTGTGTTGAGACGGTCCGCCGTCAAACGAACCGTCAGATTCTAGGAGGGTATCCCGGCGACCGCAACCAACCTCAGGCCGGCACGACCTCTTCCCGCGGCAGCCCCTCCCGCACATGGAGGCGCTCTAGCTCATGCATGGGGAGCTCTACCTTCAGCTCCAGACGGCCGCTGTCGGAGCAACGCTCCTCGAGCACCCGGCCAAGCCGGAAGAACTGGGCCCGCAACCGCCCCTGCTCCGGGCGCAGACGCACGCGGCGGCGGATCCGCGCCGGACCCAGCCGCTCGCCGATGGCCGGCAGCAGGGCCTCGACCCCAGCCCCGGTGGCCGCCGAGATCCGCATCCCGCTCACCTGCCCGGCATCGTCCTCAATCCGGCCAGGCTCAAGGCCGCAGGTATCCACCTTGTTATAGACCCGCAGCGCAGGGACGTCCTGCGCCCCGAGCTCCGTGAGCACCGCCTCGACCTGCTCGATCTGATGCTCGCGCTCCTCGGCACCGGCATCGATGACATGCAGCAGCAGATCGGCGTCCGTGACCTCCTCGAGCGTCGAGCGGAAGGCGGCCACCAGGTCGTGGGGCAATCGACTGATGAAACCGACGGTGTCGGAGACCACCGCCGCGGAGCCCGGCTCAAGCTCGACGCGACGCCAGGAGGGGTCCAGGGTAGCGAAGAGCCGATCCTCGGCGCGACGGTGAGAGCCGGTCAGACGGTTGAACAGGGTCGACTTCCCGGCGTTGGTGTAGCCGACCAGCGAGACCACGGGCAGCTCGCGCTTGCGCCGTGCCTGCCGCCCCTGCTCGCGGCTACGCCGCACCTTCGCCAGGCGGCGCTCGATCTGCTTGATGCGACCGCCGATCAGCCGCCGATCCATCTCCAGCTGCTTCTCACCGGGGCCGCGCAGACCGATACCGCCTTTTTGCCGCTCCAGGTGGGACCAGCCCCGCACCAGACGGCTGGAGACATGCTTGAGCTGCGCCAGCTCCACCTGTAGCCGCCCCTCGAAGGTCCGGGCACGCTGGGCGAAGATATCCAGGATCAAGCCGGTACGGTCGAGGACGCGGCAGCCGAGGTCCTGCTCCAGGTTGCGCTCCTGCGCGGCCGAAAGGGGCTGATCGACCAGTACCAGCGCGGCCTCCAGGGCGTGCACCTGCTCGGCAAGCTCAGCTACCTTACCGCGACCGATGAAGGTCCGCGGGTCCGGGGTATCGCGGCGATGGCGAAAACGGCCCACCACCTCGGCACCGGCGGAATCACCTAGCGCCTCGAACTCCTCCGCGGCATCCAAGGCATCCCCCGGGAGCCGCACATGCAGCACCACGGCCCGCTCCCCGCCACCCGGGCGGGCGAAGAGATCCGCCGGTCCGCTCGTCATGCGCTGCTCAGCTATCGCGATCCTCCTCGCCGACAACCTCGACGGCGGGTTGCTCGTCGGCCATCTGCGGCACCCGTACCCGCCGGGCGGGCACGATGGTGGAGATAGCGTGCTTATAGACCATTTGATTGACGTTGTTCCGTAGCAGGACCACGAACTGATCGAAGGACTCGAGCTGCCCCTGCAGCTTGATGCCGTTGACCAAGTAGATGGAGACCTGGACCTTTTCCTTGCGCAGGGTATTCAGGAACGGCTCCTGCAATGACTGACCCTTCGCCATGATGATGCGCCCCCGACCTTGTTGTTATAGCCTCTTGGGCTGGCCCCGTCGAGCCCAAACCCCGGCTTTTAGTGGGTGATTGTATCACATCCCCGGCAAGGCCTTCGCCAGGTGCGCGCAAGCCTGCTCCGCGACACCCTCCCCGGCGCACAGGCGCACGACGTCACGCTGGCGGCGCAGCCACGTGAGCTGACGCTTGGCGTACTGCCGTGTCGCTTGCTGGCCTTTACACACCATTCTGGGATGATCCCATGCCCCTTCCAGGTAGTGCCAAACCTGTCTATATCCGACAGCACGCACCGCCGGGAGTTCCAGCCCTAGATCACCGCGGCGGTGCAGCGCCACCCCCTCCCCCACCAGGCCGCGGGCGAGCATCCAACGAAAGCGCGCCTCAATCCGCCGATGCAGCCAGGACCGTTCGGGCGGCTCCAGGACCAGCTTCAGCGGCGGCGCCACCAGCCCGGGGAGTCCCGGCTCGCGCTGGATCTCGCTCAATGGACGCCCGGTGAGGCGATGGACCTCAAGCGCCCGCTGGATCCGCTGACGATCGTGCGGATGCAGCCGCGCAGCACTCTCCGGATCCACAGCCGCCAACCACCGATGCAACGCCCGCACCCCCTCGGCAGCCGCCACCGCCTCGAGTTCAGCACGCACTGCCGGATCCGCCGCGGGCATCGGCGAGAGCCCATGCTCCAGCGCCTGGAAATAGAGCCCTGTACCGCCTACAAGCAGCGGCAACCGGCCACGGGCCTGGACAGCCTCGATGGCTGCCCGGGCATCGGTAACAAACTGCGCCGCCGAGTAGCGCTCGACCGGATCGCAGAGATCGATCAGGTGATGCGGATAGCGCGCCCGCACCGACGGCGAGGGCTTGGCCGTGCCGATATCCAAGCCGCGGTAGATCTGTGCCGAGTCGACACTGATGATCTCCGCCTCGAAGCACTCAGCCAGCACCAGGGCGACAGCGCTCTTGCCCACGGCGGTAGGCCCCATGAGGAAGACCACGGGCGGCGCCATCACTGCCCCCGCATGAACAGCCGAGCCAGGGCCTCATCGTCCAGGATGGTGTACGTCGGCCGACCGTGGTTGCACTGCGCAGCCCGCGGCGTCGTCTCGATAGCCCGCAGCAGGGCGTCCATCTCGGCACGCTCCAGGCGCCGGCCAGCGCGCACGGAGCCGTGGCAAGCCATGCGCGCGAGCAGCTCGTGGACGGCAGCCTCGACCCCACCCCTCTCATGCTCGCCCTCTAAGGCAGCGACAGCGTCGCGGACCAGCGCGGCGGCATCCGCCTCGGCGAGGGGCGCTGGCACCCGATGGACCCGCACCGACTCCGGCCCGGAGCGGGCCACCTCCAGCCCCGCCTGCGCCAAGGTCGGGGCGTGGAGCTCTACCCGTTCCGCCTCAGAGGGGGTTACCGTCACGCTCACCGGCACCAGAAGCGCCTGGGTGGCGATCCCGTCCGCCACCAACTGGCGCTTCATCTGCTCGTAAACCACACGCTCGTGAGCGGCGTGCATATCGACAATCACCAGCCCCCGCTCAGACTCCGCCAGGATATAAGCGTCGCGGATCTGGCCAACGGCGTAGCCCAGCTCCGGGCTCCCTCCCGCGGTCCACCCCGGCTCCGTCGCGGCGCCGGCTTCGCCGACCCGCTGCCCCCCATCATCAGGCGCAGCAGTGGGAACACCACCGGCGGCCGCGCCCTCAGCATCGGCGCTGCCACCCTCCACCGCCTCCGCCCCGGCAGCGGCCTCGACGGTGGGCTCACCATAGAGCTGCCGTGCCTCGGCCAGCGGCAGCCCGAGCTCGGCCGTTCCCCCTTCGCCCCCGACGGAGGTGCTACGCCTCGCGGCCACTGCCCCGCCTTGCCCAGGGGCGCCGCCCGCCGAATCCCCCCGTGCCAGTAGATCGGCCCGCGAGGCGGCAGGCACCCCGGAGGCGCCTCCCGCCGGTGCGGGCGGGGATGCCGCACCGGCAGGCTCGGCGCTGGCCAGGGCATCGGCGACCCGCCGCGCCAGGAAATCGTGCACCGTACGTCCGTCGCGAAAGCGAACCTCATGCTTCATCGGATGCACGTTCACATCCACCCGGGCAGGGTCCATCTCCAAGAAGAGGACGTAGGCAGGGTAGTGCTCTCGGTAGAGGACATCGCTGTACGCCTGCCGAATACCGTGGACAGCGCCGCGGTCGCGCACTAGACGGCCGTTGACGAACAGATATTGCAGATCCCCCTGCCGTCGCGCTGCGGTAGGCAGACCCAGCCACCCGCTCAAGCGTAGGCCGGCCCCCTCCAGCTCGACCGCCAGCGACTGATCCGCGAACCCCCGGCCGAGCAGCTGTGCCAGGCGCTCATGGCGCTCGGCCTCGCTCACCGCCGGCGCCACCGACCACAGCTGCCGCCCCTGATGGGCCAGGCAGAAGCCGACCTCGAAGCGGCTCAATGCCAGCCGGCGCAGGGTCTCCTGGACATGGTGGATCTCCGTGCGCTCCGTACGCAGGAACTTCCGCCGCCCCGGGGTATTGAAGAAGAGATCATCCACCGTGACAGTGGTCCCCGGCGGCAGGGCCACCGGGACCGGCGCCTCAAGGAGGCCAGCATCGCACTGGAGCTGAGAGCCATGGTCTGCCTCGGCGGTGCGCGAGGCCAAGCTCAGGCGGGAGACGGCAGCGATGCTGGGCAGCGCCTCACCGCGAAAACCGAGGCTGGCGATACGCTCAAGCTCCTCCGGCGCGGCGATCTTGCTGGTGGCGTGCCGGCGCAGGGCCAGGGCCAGCTCCTCCGGCGGAATCCCGGCCCCATCGTCACGGACACGGATACGCTGCTTGCCACCGCGCTCGACCTGCACCTCTACCCGGCTAGCGCCGGCATCCAGGCTGTTCTCCACCAGCTCCTTGACCACGGAAGCCGGCCGCTCGACTACCTCACCGGCGGCGATCTGGTCGATCAGCGTCTCCGGCAGCGGACGGATGGTACGCAGGCTCAT
>JBKGYE010000059.1:0-9157 GCA_046546255.1 Halorhodospira sp.
CCCTCCTCACCCGCGTCATCGCGCTGCCCTTCCCCAGGCTCCTCCGGCTCAGGCTCGGGCTCCGAGCCGGCCCCATCAACCACCGGGTCAAGGGGCTCATTGACCTGCGGCAGGGGGACTGCCGGCGTCGGCTCAGCCTCCGGAGGTGGCAGGACACCCTGCATGTCCAGGTCGACCAGGCGCTCCAGGGCAGCCACCCGCTCGCTCAGGTCCGTTACCCGCTCGCGCAAGTCCTCCCGCTCGGCGCGCAGGCTCTCGCGCTCCTCACGCAACGCGGCCAAGGCGCCCTGCAGGCGGTGGACATTCGCCGCGGAGTTCTCCAGGTCGGCGTCGAGCAAGGAAAGGACCTCCTCGCCTGCCGCCTCATCGCCGAGGGCCAGGATCCGCAACCGGGCCTGCTCGGCAGAGGCTGGATCTGGCGCCTGTTGCGGCGGATCATCCCTGCCGGCAGGATCCCTCGTCGGCGCCTCTTCGCTCGCCGCCTCGGAGGAGCGCTCCGCCGGCGGGACCCAGCGCTCGAGGTGTTCCTCATAGGTCGCCTGCGCCTCAGCCGCGGAGAGCCGCTCGATCTCCGCACGGCTCGGCAGCTCCAGCTCCGCGTCGGCGAGCAGCTCGTTCACGTTGTCGCTAGCGAAAGCCTGCGGATTGAGCCGCAGAATGGCGAGCATGGTCTGGGCAACCGTGACCGAGCCATCCGGACGATGCTCGGCAGCGATTCGCCATAGGGTGTCACCAGGCTCCACGGGGCCATAAGCGGTATCGCGCCGCTCGCTCTCGCCCTCCCGGGTAACCTCCCGGAACGGCTCACCCCCGTCCGCACCGGCACGCCCCTGGCGCGGCATCTGCTCCTCAGCCGCCGATGGTGGCTCGAGTAGCAGGGTATACTCGCGGACCAGATCGCCTTCAGGCCAGCTCACCTGGACTAGGAAGTCCAGCAATGGCTCGTCGATGGGCTCCTCGCTGGTGACGGCGATATAGGGGCTGTCCCCGCTCTCTGCCACCAGCTCGAAGTCGAGACGGGAGAGTTCCGGAGCGCGCTCGATGCCAGCACGATCGAAGATCCGGGCGGGTGCCAGGCCAACTTCCAGCTGCTCAAGCGCCTGCTCCGGGAAGCGGCGGATAGGGATGCGGGCAGAGACCGGCTCTCCGGCCTGAGAGCGGCTCTCGATGGTGCCCAGCCGGATCTCCTCTTGGGCTCCGCTGGTCGAGGCGCATACGAACCCCACCAGCACGGCAGCCCCCTGGAACACCCTGCGCACGGGAGCGCCCCTCCCTCGGCCGTCAGATATGTTCGCCAATCAGCAATTCCGCGATCTGCACGCTGTTGAGCGCTGCTCCCTTGCGGACATTATCAGAGACCACCCACAGATCCAGCCCCCGATCATGACTGATGTCTTCCCGGATCCGCCCCACGTAAACCGGATCGGCACCAGCCCCCTCGGTCAGGGCTGTTGGGTAGCCACCGCCGGTGCGCTCGTCGAGCACCTCCACCCCTGAGGCCTCGGCGAGGAGCTGGCGCGCCTGCTTCGCAGTGATGCGCTCGCGGGTCTCAAGGTGGACCGCCTCGGAATGCCCATACACGACGGGGACCCGCACCGTGGTCGGGTTCACCTGCACCGAGGGATCCTCGAAGATCTTGATGGTCTCCCAGACCATCTTCATCTCCTCCTTGGTGTAGCCGTTCTCCTGGAAATCATCGATATGCGGCAGGCAGTTGAAGGCAATCGGCTTGGGATACTCAGCGCACTCCGGCGCCCGCCCCTCAAGGATGGCGCGGCTCTGGGCGTGGAGCTCCTCGATCGCCGGCTTGCCACTGCCCGAGACCGCCTGATAGGTGGCGACATTGATACGCTCGATCCCCACAGCGTCGTGGATGGGCTTGAGCGCCACCAGCATCTGGATGGTTGAGCAGTTCGGGTTGGCGATGATGCCCCGCTGCCTGTAGCCCGCAACAGCGTGCGGGTTCACTTCCGGGATGACGAGCGGGATGTCGTCCTCGTAGCGGAAACACGAGGTGTTATCGATCACCACAGCCCCGGCCGCAGCCGCCCGCGGCGCGTACTCTGCGGAGATGGAGCCGCCGGCTGAGAACAGGGCGATCTGCACTTGTGAGAAGTCGAACTCGGCCAGGTCCCGTATCTCCAGCGTCTGCTCGCCGAAACGCACCTCGCGGCCAGCGGAGCGGGCGCTAGCCAGCGGATAGACCGCCCCTACCGGAAAGCCGCGCTGAGCCAGAATCTCGAGCATGACCTCGCCGACGGCCCCGGTGGCACCGACGACAGCGACATCGTACGTGCTGCTCATGGAGCTCCTCCCCGCAGTATGTCTCATGTCCGGAGTCTAACGCCTCCTGATCTCCTGCAGCCAGCGCCCGCGCATCGCCCCTCCGCACCTCGGCGGGCATCACCGCCTCCGAAGCGCTATCACCTGCTATGCTGAGACCATCGCCTATCAAGACATGTCCCCACACCAATCCTCAAACAGGGAGCGTCCCACCATGCGGAAGAGGACTATCTACACCATCACCGGCAGCCTGCTGACCTGCGGTGCTGTTCTTTCGGGTCAAGCACTCGCCCAGCAGCTCCCCAGCCGGGACTTTAGCTATGATTACGTGGAGGGTGGCATGGTCTTCACGGAGTATGACCGTGGCGGGCTCGACGAGGAACCGCTCGGCCCCCGCCTCATCGGGTCGACTTCCCTGGCCCGGAACTTCTTCGTACAGGGTGAGGGGAGCTACCTCTCCGATGACACCGATATCACCACCCTGACCCTGGGCCTGGGCTACCGGCTAGCTGCCACCGACTCGGTGGATCTCTACAGCGTCGCCTCAGGCGCCTTCCGGAATATCGACCCGGATCGGGAGAGCAGTGATCATGAGGCCGGCTACCAGCTGACCGCTGGTATCCGCCACGGATGCATCTTCCTGGATCACCTCGCGCATACCTGGGAGATCCGCTATCTCGACATCGACACGGGTAAGGACATCGACGACGGCGTCGTCAACCTGCGTGCAAAGCCCGTCTACTCCCTCACGCAGCGCTGGGATGCGGTCGGCGAACTACAGATCGAAGACGCTGCCGACGAGCGGAACCTCGGTCTAGCGCTCGGTGCCCGCTACAACTTCTGAGCCCGAGCTTCGGCAGCACCATCGGCATAACGACCACCACAGGGGCCGGCCTCGCAACCCAAGGGAACCGGCCCCTGCTGCATGCCTCGCTACCAGGCTGCGATGACCGC
Organism: Halorhodospira sp.; assembly: GCA_046546255.1. Classification (GTDB taxonomy): domain Bacteria; phylum Pseudomonadota; class Gammaproteobacteria; order Nitrococcales; family Halorhodospiraceae; genus Halorhodospira. Next base: position 3,238 of record JBKGYE010000059.1, read on the forward strand.
TAGCGCTACCCCCCGATGAGCCAGGCTAGAGACGCATGGCCACCGCCTCGCCCATCGCACGGGTGCCCACCTGCCGGGTGCCGCCCTGCAGATCCGGGGTACGCAACCCCTCCTCAAGCACCGCCCCTACAGCAGCCTCGACCCGGCTTGCGGCCTCCCCCGCCCCCAAGCTATAGCGCAGCATCATCGCTACCGAGAGGATGGTAGCCAGGGGATTGGCCTTGTCTTGCCCAGTGATATCCGGCGCCGAGCCATGGACAGGCTCGTAGAGCCCCTTGCCCTGCTCATCCAAGGAGGCTGAGGGCAGCATGCCGATGGAGCCCGTCAGCTGTGCAGCGCAATCCGAAAGGATATCGCCGAAGAGATTGCCGGTGACCACCACATCGAACTGCTTCGGTGCCCGCACCAGCTGCATGGCGGCGTTATCCACGTACATATGGGAAAGCTCGATCCCGGCATATTCAGCCCCCACCCGCTCGACCACCTCGCGCCAGAGCTCGGAGCTCTCGAGGACGTTGGCCTTATCCACCGAGCAGACCCGGCCCTGACGCTGCCGTGCCGCCTCGAAGGCCAGGCGGGCGATACGCTCGATCTCCCGCTCGCTATAGGCTAGCGTGTTGTAGCCTTGGCGCTCACCATGCTCCAAGGTACGCACGCCGCGCGGTTGGCCGAAGTAGATGCCGCCGGTGAGCTCGCGGACAATAAGGAGGTCCAGCCCGGCGACCACCTCCTCGCGCAGCGCCGAGGCGCCAGCGAGCTGCGGATAGAGGATGGCAGGGCGCAGATTCCCGAACAACCCCAGCTCCGAGCGAATAGCGAGCAGGCCGCGCTCAGGGCGCACGTCGCGAGGCAGCTTATCGTACTGCGGCCCTCCGACCGCACCCAGCAGCACAGCATCCGCCTCGCGGGCCAGGCGCAAGGTCTCCTCGGGCAATGGCTTACCAGCGGTGTCGTAGCCTGCACCACCGATGGGCGCCGTCTCCAGCTCCAGCCCCAGGCTGTAGCGCTCATTGAGGGTCTCCAGCACCCGGCGAGCCTCGGCCACGATCTCCGGGCCGATGCCATCGCCGGGAAGCAGCAAGATCTTGTGGGTCATAGGGCTCCGCTCGATTTCAGCTTTCTCGGGAGGGACGGCCACAGCCTGCCCGGCGAGCGCGCACCGTGCAATGCTGAGCGGCGCCGCCTGGACCTGCCCTCAGAGGCCCAGAGGAGAGGGGACATCAGGCCGCCCTTGCCCGCAACGGTTACCGGCCAGCAGGGCGATCCCTGCAACAGGATCGCTCAAGGGAACAGCCAGGGCGCCTCACGCTTGCGCCGCTCCTCGTAGGCCGCGATGGCCTCGCTCTGCTCCTCGAGGGTCACCCCAACCTCATCGAGCCCCTCAAGGAGCATGCGCTTGCGGAATGGATCCACCTCGAAGGCGTAGGCCTCACCATCCGGCGTCACCACCTGCTGCCCTTGCAGATCGATGGTCAGCTGATACCCCTCGCTGGCGTAGACCGCCTGGAAGAGCCGATCCACCGTCTCAGCACGAAGAACCACCGGCAGGATCCCGTTCTTGAAGCAGTTGCTGTAGAAGATGTCGGCGAAGCTCGGCGCCACGATGGCACGAAAGCCATAATCCTGCAGCGCCCAGGGTGCGTGCTCTCGCGAGGAGCCGCAGCCGAAGTTCTCCCGGGTGAGCAGCACGCTTGCACCCTGGTAGCGCGGCTGATTGAGCACGAAATCCGGATTGCGTGGCCGGTTCGTGCAATCCATCCCCGGCTCGCCGTGATCCAGATAGCGCCACTCGTCGAACAAGTATGGCCCGAACCCCGTACGCTTGACCGACTTGAGGAACTGCTTGGGGATGATCGCATCGGTATCGACGTTGGAGCGATCCAGCGGCGCTACGAGACCGGTATGCCGGGTGAAGGGTTCCATTGCCATGACCTTGCCTTGTGCCTTAATCGCGAATGTCGACAAAATGCCCGTGGACCGCCGCGGCAGCGACCATCGCTGGACTCGCCAGATGGGTGCGCCCCCCCTGTCCCTGCCGTCCCTCGAAGTTGCGGTTCGAGGTGGAGGCGCAGCGTTCCCCAGGGGCAAGACGATCCGGGTTCATGCCCAGGCACATGGAGCACCCCGGCTCCCGCCACTCGAAGCCAGCCTCGCGAAAGACTCGATCCAGCCCCTCGGCCTCGGCCTGCTGCTTAACCACACCGGATCCCGGCACCACCAGGGCTTGGCGGATGTTCTCGGCAACCCGCCGGCCACGCACCACCTCGGCAGCCTCGCGCAGGTCCTCAATACGGGCGTTGGTACAGGAGCCGATGAAGATCTTGTCCAGCGGGATCTCGGTCAACGCCGTACCCGGCTCTAGGCCCATGTACTCCAGGGCACGGCTCATGGCCTTGGCGCGGACCGGATCCTCCGCCTCGAAGGGGTTCGGCACGCGGCCATTGACCGGGCCCACCATCTCCGGCGACGTCCCCCAGGTGACCTGGGGCTCGATCTCGTCCGCGTGCATCTCCACGACCCGGTCGAACGCCGCATCCGGATCCGAGACCAGCTGCCGCCAGCTGGCCACGGCCTGGTCCCATAGCGCACCAACAGGGGCATGGGGACGCCCCCGGACATACTCGATGGTGGTCTCGTCCACCGCCACCATGCCGGTCCGGGCACCAGCCTCAATGGACATGTTGCAGATGGTCATCCGCCCCTCCATGGAAAGGCTACGGATGGCCTCGCCACCGTACTCCACGGCGTAGCCCGTGCCACCAGCCGTACCAATCCGCCCGATAACCGCCAGGATGATGTCCTTCGCAGTGACCCCCCGGCCCAGCTGGCCGTCGATGCGGATGAGCATCGTCTTCGCCTTCTTCTGGAGCAGGGTCTGCGTGGCCAGTACATGCTCCACCTCACTGGTGCCCACACCGAATGCCAGCGCCCCCAGGGCACCGTGGGTCGAGGTATGGGAATCCCCACATACCAGGGTCATGCCCGGTAGCGTGGTGCCCTGCTCAGGGCCCACGACATGGACAATCCCCTGGCGCGGATCGCGAATCCCGAACTCGGTGACACCGAAATCCGCGCAGTTGCGGTCGAGGGTCTCGATCTGGACCTTGGAGACCGGATCCGCCACCGGCTGGCTGCGATCCGTGGTGGGCACGTTGTGATCCGTTACGGCAAGATTGGCCGCCGCTCGGCGCGGCTTACGCCCGGCAAGACGCAGCCCCTCGAACGCCTGCGGCGAGGTCACCTCATGGAGAAGCTGCCGGTCGATATAAAGCAGCGCCGAGCCGTCCTCGTATTCAGTAACGACGTGGCTATCCCAGAGCTTGTCATACAGCGTCTTGCCCATCATAAGACCTCGTGGGGCTGCAAGGGCCGGGCACAGCTGTGCCCATGCAAATCGGTTCCTGTTGAGCGAGTATATCGGAAGTCAGGGGAACGATTCATCCGCTGTGAAATCACGATGCACGAGGGACTGAGGGCGCTTCTTCAAGCGGTGCTGGTCATACCGCCACACGCCAGGAACGAAGGCTGAGCGACGCCAGGATGGCAGCCAGGAAGGCCACCGCGCTCGCCGCCAGGAAGGTCTGCCCCCCGAACTGATCCCAGGCCAGCCCGGAGAGCAATGACCCCACAGCCACGCCAGCGCCGAAGGTAAGGCTGGAGTAGAGCGCTTGCCCTCGCCCCTGGGCCGATCCGATGAAGAAACGATTGACCGTATCGATGGCCACCGCGTGATAGACGCCGAAACTAGCGGCATGGAACGTCTGGCTCAGGGCCACCAGCCACACCGAATCCACCCAGGCCGCCACCATCAACCAGCGTACCCCGCCCAGCGCCAGCGCCATGGCCAACAGGATACGGGCCCCGAAACGAGGCAAAAGCCGGTGCATAATCAGGAAGATACCGATCTCCGCCACCACGCCCCAGGCCCACAGCGCACCGATGACCCCACCCCTGTAGCCGTGGTCCTCAAGGTAGATACTAAAGAAGCCGTAGAAGGGGCCGTGACCCATCTGGTTGAGGAAGCAAGCCAGGAAGAACCCGATCACCGCCGGCTGGCGCAGGGTCCGCCAGAAACCATCGCCAGCGTGGCGCTGCATGCCTTGCTGCGCCTCCGGCGCAAGGAGGCTCGAGACCACCAGCCCGCAGAAGATGAGCAGCACCACATAGGGCAGCGCATCGAAACCGGCGCGGTCGAGCATCTCACCGATGCCCATCACTGACAGGATGAACCCCACCGACCCCCATAGGCGGACACGGCTATAACGGTGCTCTTGCCCGCGCAGATGATTGAAGGTATTGGCTTCATACTGCGGCAGCGCCGCATTCCAGAAGAACCCGAACAGGGCCATGACCAGGGCCACCGGCCCGAAGGCCTCGACGACGAGGATTGCCGAGAAGGCGAGGAGAGCCACCACTGAAGCGGCGCGCACCACCGCCATGCGACGATCGAGCCGATCAGCCAGCGCCCCCCAGACATTGGGAGCAATGATCTTAGTCGCGTGGAGGATGGCCAGCAGCTGGCCGATCTCCGCCGAGGAGAAGCCTTCGGTGCGCAGGTACGGCCCCCAGTAGGGCATGATCGCGCCGAGCGCGGCGAAGAAGAAGAAATAAAACCCCGAGAGCCGCCAGTACGGCAACAAGCTCCTCGCCTCGCTGGAGGCTTCGACAGCCACGCCCTACCCCTGGTTACAAGGCGGCAGCACCGGGGTCTCGGTCTCCACGTCGGCGTTTTGACCGCGATGGCGCAGCCAGTGGTCCATCACCACCAGCGCCGCCATGGCCTCGGCAATAGGCACGGCACGGATGCCGACGCACGGATCGTGGCGTCCCTTGGTTACCACGGAAGCCGGCCGGCCCTGGTGATCCACCGAGCGCCCTGGGATCAGCATGCTTGAGGTCGGCTTGAGCGCCGCCCGCAGGACCAAGTCCTGACCGGTGGAGATCCCGCCGAGGACACCGCCGGCATGGTTGCTGGTAAACCCTTCCGGGGTCAGCTCATCACGGTGCTCGCAGCCGTGCTGGCTAGCCGCCACCATGCCAGCGCCAACCTCCACACCCTTGACGGCGTTGATGGACATCAGCGCCTTGGCCAGGTCAGCGTCAAGCCGGTCGAAGACCGGCTCACCGAGCCCCGGCGGGACCCCTAGAACCTCCACCTCTACGGCGGCGCCGATGGAATCCCCTGCCTTGCGCACCTCCTGGATCAGGGCCTCGAGCTCAGGAACGCGCCGTGGCTCGGCACAGAAGAAGGGGTTATCCGCCACCGCGGACCAATCCTCGATCCCGAGTTCGATTTCGCCCATCTGCGCCAGCCGGCCACGGATATGAACCCCCAGCCGCTCGGCGAGATACTTCCGTGCGATGGCGCCGGCGGCCACCCGGATGGCTGTCTCACGGGCCGAAGCACGACCCCCTCCGCGGTAATCACGAACCCCGTACTTATGCTGATACGTGTAGTCGGCATGCCCCGGGCGAAAGCGCTGAGCGATCTCCGAATAGTCCTTGGAGCGCTGATCGGTATTCTCGATGAGCAGCCCAATCGGAGTCCCGGTCGTCACCCCCTCAAAGACCCCGGAGAGGATACGCACCCGGTCAGGCTCTTGGCGCTGGGTGGTGTGCCTTGAGCGCCCAGGGCGACGCCGGTCGAGCTCCGCCTGCAGGTCGGCCTCCCCTAGCTCCAGCCCTGGTGGGCAGCCATCCACCACGCCACCGAGGGCCGGGCCGTGGCTCTCGCCGAAAGAAGTCAGGGTAAACAGGGTACCGAAAGTATTCCCAGCCATAGGTAGACGATTGTAGCACTGGATACCAGCGGGTACGCTCCCTGTTATGAATGCTCCTGTGCCTACCAACCTGATCACTGGGTTCCTGGGTTCTGGCAAGACCACCGTGATCCGCCATTTGCTCGCCACGGCGCGCCCAA